>JACNGQ010000191.1 GCA_014384025.1 Planctomycetota bacterium
CTACTGTTAAAACTGTTTTAGCCGAATGTTACGAAATTCGATCTTCATGGGTTCGCCTGTGTGGACCTGCAATCCGATGAGGCCCTCCATAGCTCGGCCAGTGGTATCGTCGTCAATCAACATACTCATCATTCGGCCATTATATATTTGTATCAAAGTGTTGCCCCTGGCAATAATGTGGATTTCATTCCAGTCATCGGTCTTTATGGCCTCTCTCAATTCATTCGAAGTACCCAATGAAGCCAGGGTGCCGGATACCGAAGCCCCACGATAATTGACCTGGCTGCGAGGTGCAAGGAAACCACGTCCCCTCTCTTCGTAGATCATCCCTGCGTATCGAAGCGTAGCATCAATATCGGCCTGGTAACCGCTCATGGCGAAGTCGGAATTTTCCAGTTCCGCACTGCGATACTGGATACCGCTATTACCACCTGTTATCCTGTACTCAAGCTTCAATTCAAAATCCGCCGGCTTGCCGCCTCGCCAGATAAGGAATGTATTTTGTCGAAGGGGGTTCTCTGCCGTAGTCTGAGCTACGATTGTACCTTTCTCAACCTTCCAACGATCGGTTCCCTCCCAGCCATCCAGGGTTTCGCCATCGAAAAGCTGTACGAAACCGGTTTCCGGCACAGGTACAGATGCACCGCGACCGCCGCCGCGACCGCCACGTGCGCCACCTTCGCCGCGAACTCCCATCTCTCCCGTTCCTTGACCTCTGCCCATACTCCTACCTTCGGCGGGCCTATCTGTTGCCATCTGAGCAAAGACACACAATGTTAGCGATAGAATTGCTGCAACAGCAACGGCGAAAATTATATACATCTTCATAATACTGACCTCCAAAAAAACTTGGTATTTTATTATATGGTAATCTACCAACTTCACTGATTAAAAACAATACTTACCAACGCTAAATAATATCAGTAACTCTTCACGGGTATTTCACGTGCTATCACCGAGTGGGCCACGCCAGCCGGGCCAAGGTTCGGCTTGGACCGTCTGAGTAGTGGCGGCGAGCAGTTCGCACAACAGCATGGCTAAGATAACATTTCTATTCATGAGGTTCAGGACTCCATATTGGGCCGAATGCCTTTCGGACTGCAGAAAGCATCACCGTAAGGACAGAGTACTTAAATCGAAGCGATTACGCAATAGGGCAACTTAAAAAGAGAAAAATAATCAGGAAAATCCACTCACTATCTCTTTTGCCCAAAGGGCTGACAGCTTGAAAAACTGTCAACTCTTTCTATTCCAAAAAGAATCATACTTTTAATCAATTTTTTCCCACCGGAGTACAACCTGAAAGGGGACGGACTTGTGACAAGGCTGAAAACAGCTCTGAAACACGCAGAGTCGGACTTAGAAATGACACTTGGAGGGAGGGAGTTGCTACCAAACATGTGGGCATAACTTAATCGAGAAGAAGCTATACTTTACCTTATAGCCAGTCACCAACTGGTATTTGATCTACTGCATGGCGCAGTACAGGATCAACATTTGTATATACCTTATTTGTTAAATCAGGTGAAGAGTGCTCTAACAATTTTTGTATGACAACTGTGGATACACCGCTTTGAGCAAGAACAGATCCAAAGGTCTTGCGTAAATCATGAAATGTGTAATCTTCTAAGCCAAGTTTCTGACGTATTTTTGTCCATGTGTATCGACTGAAATTATTATTAAATATGTTCTCTTGCTTAGTATCTAAACCAGAAACATATTTCTTCAGCTCTACCATAATCGGAACCGGCACAGGCCGTGACCTTCGAGAAATACTGTACGCCTTGTAAACCAATTAGTCGGATAGCAAATAACGAGCCGAACAGGATTGCAACCGGATACTTAATCCGTGGTAACGGACAATGTCCTTCTAATCATGTGTCCAAGGAAACTATAGGGTGAGAAAGATGGGCATATAAGACAATATCAGCTTTGGATTCTGAAGGCTTTTCTCAAACCCTAATCCACTCGAATTACGACTGAGCGGGTAAAAGCATCAAGCTTTATACGTCCAGACTCAATACTCTTGTCTTGCCAACGGTTCTTCCATGGATCGTAAACTCTCACCTGTGCCTTCCGGGGACCGTCTAAATAGGGGCTGAGATCAATTTCCAGGCCGTATAGTGTTTCCGGCTGATGTCCAAGTACCAGTTCATTCTTCCAGTTATTCTGACTATCCCTGCACCATGCCAATACGGTCTTGCGTCCTTTGAGTACATAGAGCCGGAACCGATCGTTGGGTATCATCACTGGCTTGAAATGCTCCGCGGGAGGATCGACACCTTTAACCGCTTCAGCAAATCGAGCAAAATGATACCATAGATTCGGCTCCTCCAATGCTTGTCGCCACCACCAGACATGTCCGGTTCCGGCGGCTCCGCTGAAAAATGGAGCAAAAAGCATGTCATGCAGTAAAACACCATCTCGGTCTTTTTCATACAATTCCGAACAGCCGGTATGACGAGGTTTGACCGCTCCTGTTTCTGTCAGAATAATGGGCTTTCCCGGATTGAAGGCAATCAACTCACGCACAGCTTGAGAGGCGAGGACGTCAACGGGACCGTGGCAAATCTCCCATCCGGCCCCCTCGTCCAGATACCGATGGACCTGAGCAACATCATTGTCCCCAAGAAGGCACAACGTCTTGTAGCTCTCCCTTTTTCTCTCCCAGTCATAGCTCCCCAGACTCTGTATGTTAAGGTTGCGAGGGAAGCGGCTTTGCAGTTCAGCGAGCATTTCTTTTGTCCAGTCTAACCATTCCGAATCACGAACCGCATCCATTTCGTTCCAAAGTTCCCATGCGAAAACCGCTGGATCATTTCCGTACCGGCCGGCATACCAGTCGAGTTTCGCCTTGAAATGCGAACGCCCATTCTCCGAGAAGAGATACTCGTGCATACTATCATAGGGACCGCCATTGGCCTTGTGGTACAGCGTGTTGTCGGACCACCTGTTTCTGTCCCCGCGGATGTCACGGAAGTGTTCAAGACACATCTTCACTCGGATTCCGTTCTTACGGGCAAGCGAAAGGAAATGGTCTATGGTCTTGGCGCGATCCGGATCGAATTGTAGGCATTTTTCATGCTCGACATCCCAGTCGCGATGGCTTAGCCAGACACGGCAATAGTTGATCTTATTTTCCGCCATGATCTTGAAGAGTCGGTCGAACTCCTCTTCTCTGGGAGGGCCGACTAAATTGAAGCCAATCGGGATGTAAGGACTGCCGTTGGACAACTCGAAATAACGGGGATCACGCTTGCTCACGTCGACAAAGGAAGAGATGTCATCCTGCTTGGTATATGCATTCGATGTAAGTATTTGGCTTATTAGGGCAACAATGAATATTCTCTTGCTCATGGGCATCCCCTATATAAAAGCATTCAAGCCAAAGATCTGCTCGCGATTTTTTAGCCTGGTTTTTTCGTATGACTTCATAAACAGTACTCCTGCAGGCAACAACCTCTATAATACCACAAGATGCGGTTCGATTTCAATACTTCCTCACCCAAACCTGAAAAACGAACACAAAGTTCACGAAACGGCCACCTATGAGGAGCTCGAAGTCATGTGCTAAATTTTCGTTAATTGGTCAATTTCTTTTCATCCATATGCTTAATCCGATTACAAATGGAAAATTGTTAAAAAATATCTGTATTTTCGCAATAAATTCACATTTATGCGGACTCGATATAGGCAAAATTAACATTTGTTGTGTCAAAATAGATACATAATGTCACCTGGAAATTGTGGTGTTTTCCAGCATGTAAAAGAGGTGATTTGTCACTGCTCTTCAGTCATTGTTTACGACAGTTTTACTTGCCACTCCCTGGCATTTTCCGGTTTGCCCAAGGCTTCGTAGAGTTTGATGAGGTTATGCAGCTATTCTCATGTGTGTGGGTGGTTGATTCCATCCACAAGCGATCTTTATACTTGAGCTTTGACAGAAGGAAATGAAATCTGTCAGCCATGGCCTTGTGTGACAAGCGGCTCGTGACTTCTGAAAGGCAACCATAGAATGACTTTGCGTACATCTTCGGTTATAAGATACAAACAGGGAATGATCACTAATGTAATGCTCGTTGCAAATAAAATACCAAATCCCAGAGAAATCGCCATAGGAATCATAAACCGTGCCTGGCGTGACGTTTCGAAGATCATGGGAGCCAGCCCACCAAAGGTCGTCAGTGTTGTAAGCAGAATCGGGCGAAAGCGTCTGCCGCCGGCCTTATGGATCGCTTCAAATGCCGAAGCACCTTTTCGCCGTTGTCGGTTTGCGTAATCGATTAAAATCAGCGAATCGTTTACTACCACGCCGCAGAGGGCAACGATCCCCATCATACTCATCAGACTCAGTGAATAACCCATAATTATATGGCCCAGTACGGCACCGACAATTCCAAACGGAATCGCAATCATTACTATTATCGGTTGATAATAGCTCGCAAACGGGACTGCCAGAAGCGCATAAATAGCGAACAAAGAAAGAAAAAGCCCGCTGAACAGGACCGCCGTACTCTCCATCATATCCTGCTGACGTCCTTCCCATCTGTAAGACAATCCAGGGAAACTCCTTGTTAGTTGTGAAAGCACTTCAGACTCGAGTGTGGTTTTTACCTGGCTTGTCTGTGAAATCGGCTCAACATTCGCCGTGACTGTCACTGTCCGGCGGCCGTTACGCCGATTAATAGCCGTGTACGCGCGCCCCGGTTTAACTTCGGCAATCTGAGCCAACGGCACATCCGTGCCCTGTGGGGTGCGAATCAGCAACTGCTCAAGATCATATTGGCGAACCCGCTGCTCGCGCGGCAGACGCACCTTGGCCCTGACTTCGTTGCGTCCTCGCTGCTGCCGCACTGCTTCTGCACCATAAAAGGCATTTCGTAATTGTCGGGCCAACGCCTGCTGGGTCAGCCCCAGGCTGTGACCCTCCTCGGTCAGGCTGTAGTCCAATTGACGCTTACCAGGCGTATATCCATCGTCGATATCTTTGACATTTGAAAAATCCGTCAGCGTATCAGCCAAAGCTTCACTGGCCCGATCAAGCACATCGATGTCACGGTGACTTAGCTCAATCGTCAGAGCAGCACCGCCTCCGGGGCCTCCTCTGTCCGCCTCAAATCGCAGACTTTCAAGGCCCGGGATCGGGCCTAATCGCTCTCGCCACAATTGTGTCAGCTCTGTCGTACTGATTGGGCGGACATCAGGGTCGGTCAAATAAACGCTGACCTCGATTATATTCTCATCAATCAATGCGAAGATGCCTTCGACCAGCTCTTTATCACCGTTGGCTTTGGCCGTTTGCTCGGCCGTAGAAACCAACTTCTGACAAACCTCTTCGGCCTTCGATATAGGTGAGCCAAAGGGCAAAGTAGCTGTTACAAAAGATATATCAGACTCAACTCGAGGCATCAGGATTATACCGATGCGACCACTGGCTACATAACCCAAAATATAAATAAGTACAGCCAGACTAATAGCCACTGTAATTATTCGAAAGCGGATACATATATCCAGAAAAGGCATATACACCTTATATATGAACCAACTCAAAACATTACTGAAGAAACTTTGTAACATCCCCAAAAGACTGACCCGGGCCGATCGTTGTTTACCATGAGCCAGATGACAAGGAAGAATAAGCAGCGCCTCAATCCAGGAAATGGAAAATACTGTAATGACTACAAATGGTATTACGCGCCAGATTTTACCCATTACCCCCGGCATAAAACAAAGCGGCAGAAAGGCCACAATATTTGTCAGGATGCTAAAGGTCACCGGCAACAGGACATCTTGCGCTCCAGAAATCGCAGCTTGTATAGAACTCATCCCACGCTGGCGGTACTCATAAATGTTTTCACCAACCACAATGGCGTCATCGACGACGATCCCCAGTGCGACAATAAATGCAAACATCGATATCATGTTGATCGTGACATCGAATATCGGTAGAAATAAAAAACATCCCAGGAATGAAATCGGAATGCCCATGGTAACCCAGAAAGCCAGTCGAAACTCCATGAACAAGCCAAGCAACACGACAACGAGTGTCAATCCAAGAAAGGCGTTTTTTAATAGCAGTTCCAGACGCTGGCGGTATATATCCGATCTGTCATAGTTAATTACCCAGTTGATGCCCGGTGGTAGATCTCTACTGATCTCGGACATTGCCGAACGCACAGCATCGGAAACCCCGATGGGAGTCTGCTCACCCACCCGATAGACTCCAAGGCCGATAGCCCGCTTTCCGTTATATGTTGCATAGCGGTCCTTTTCTTCAAAAGTATCTTTGATTTGTGCTACATCTCCCAGAAAAAGTACCGCCCCTTCGGAAGTCGTAATCAACGGAATAGTCGCAAAATCTCTCGCCCAGTCACGACGTTCACTGACACGTAAGAGGATGTCACCACCCTGAGTCTCAAGGCTGCCGCCGGGTATCTCTATCGAGGTTTGACGGATGCGTCCGGCAACCTCGTCGAGCGTCAAACCATACGTACGCAGAACATGCTGGTCGATTTCGACGGCCACTTCATATCGGCGTGCCCCCAGCAGATCCACCTGTGTGATTAGTGGGTCCTGGAGCAAACGGTCCCGAACCTGCTCGGCCAACTCACGTATGACCCACTCGCTTACATCTCCGTAGATCTGGATTTGAAGCACTTCACGGCGCCTAATAAGCAGACTTACTTCCGGCTCCTCGGCATCTTCAGGAAAGGTTATGATTCGGTCGATTTCCTGCTTCATATCCTGATAGATCCGCTGAGTATCTGCTCCCTCTTCCATTTCCGCTATGACCATACCCATTCCTTCGGCCGCTGTTGCCGTGATTTCCTTGATCCCATCCAAGCCACGAATGCTCTCTTCTATGGACAGGATAATACCCTGCTCGATTTCTTCGGGACTTGAACCGGGATAAACCACTTGAACAGTCACCATATTCAGATCAAACTCAGGAAATACTTCCTGTTTTATGCGAAGTGCCATCATGAAACCGCCAACCATGAGAACCAGCATAAGCAGATTGGGTGTAATGCGGTTCCGGGTCATCCAGGCGATGGAACCGGCCCTTTGTGAAGACTCAGCGTGGCGGTCTTGACGTGTCATCGCTGTCCTCCCTCGGAAGGCTTTTGTCGCTTGTCTTGTCCGGCCATTGGGCGTTTTCCTTCTTGAGATTGCCCGGGGCCTTCGTTTTCATCTTCGGCGCTTGCGATTCTCAAAGGCATACCCTCCACAGGTGCCGCTATATCGGTCATGACAAGTTTTTCATTCTCGGTTAATCCTTCGTTAATATACACCTGGTCTGAATCCCGAAAAACAATCTTCACGTGCCGAATCTCGAGTTGGCTGTTATCATTCAGAAGCCATAAGGTATCATCATCTCGAAGATGGGACCGTTTGATTGGATAAACCGATTTTAACGTTCGGCCTTCAATCTCAGCAGAAATATATGAACCCATCAGCAGTTGTGGCATATCTCGATTCTCCGGCTTCAGGCAATACGGATCATCTACAGCTACCAAAAGTCGTGCCATCCGTCCCTGTGTCTCTAATTCTCCATTAAGGCATAGTACGCGCCCGGAACGAAAACGCTCAGCACCCCAGGCGAGAGTATTGTAGATGGTTACCTTGGAGCCCGAATCGCCGTTTTTTTGTGGGATGGTTAGCCACTTGAGCTGGCCTATCCAGACCTTTACCTCAATCCAGGCCTCGTCGGTTCCAATCAAGGTTATAAGATTCGAGTTGGCCATAACCGTAGCTCCGAAATCGACATGCTTTTCCTGGATAATTGCGTTGAAAGGAGTGAAAATGTCACACCGGATCAAGTCAAGTTGGACTTTATCCAGGGCGGCCTGGGCGGATTCCTGGGCTGCCTTAATCGAAGCCAACTGGGGTTCACGCAAAACCAGCTCGCGGTCCTCTTCGCTTATAATTTCACCCAGCAGCTCATACTCCTGCTTTGCAATAGCCTGGTTTCCCTCTTCAACTTTCAAATCCTTAAGGGCTTTGGCAACATCGCTCTTACGTTGTCTGACAAGGATTTCATAATCTCTATGGTCGATCTCGATGAGTTTTTGTCCGGCCTGAACAATGCCGCCAGGAACAACATCCCCAGAGAGATCCATAATTTGTCCCGTTACCTGAGGACGAAGTGTAACTTGCTTGGCCGGCATTACAATCCCGTCTGCAATTACCTTGGTCGTGCAGTCATCTTGCTGGACGGGGATTACCTGCACAAGTTTAGGCTGAGGCGGGGGCTTTTTTCGTCCCAGGCGAGGGCTGGTACGAATCTGGTAACGATAGATTGCTATCGCTCCAGCTACGATAAGAACAGACAGAAGAATCTTAATGCTTCCTACAACAAGCATTCGCAGTACGCTGCGAGGCTTCTCCTGTCGGCTCTGTTTAACACTTGCAATTTCTGTCATAAAGATACCTATTTGTTCTGGATAATATTTCCCGGATTTGTCACTGCTCCCGTCAAGTCATTCACATCGGTTGGCGTGGGCTTTGGCAGATCGAATGAGCCGGCAATCGACCGGTATAAATCTATCCGATATCCAATAAGTGTACGTTGGGCTGTTATGACGCTTCTCTCCAGGGCCTGAAGGGACGTCAGCGATTCGAGCACTCGAATATAGTCGGTTTGTCCCTTGATGTAGCGTTCCCGGTTGCGATTATTGGTCTCACGTGCCAATTCAAGTTGTAGTCTCAGGCTCTCAAGAAACCGCGTTTGTTGTTTTTCGCGTGTCAGAGCGGTTTCGATTTCCCCCAGCGCGTCCAGAATCGTTTGGCCCCAGGTGTGAATTCGTTCCAAAACGATGGCATTCTGGCGTTCTACCTCTGCTTTGCGCAGGTTACCATCGAAGACAGGTTGTATCGCATTTGCGACCAGGTTTGCCAGCCAGTCATCGAATAAATCATGCACTGACACCGATGACGTTTCCACATTTGCTGCCAGGCTTATACTGGGATACTGATCCGCTATAGCTGCGGCAAGACGTTGATCTGCAGCTTGTACCTTTCGGTAGTCCTGTCGTATATCGGGCCGGCGCCACAGAACATCGGCTGGAACCCCGAGCCTGGGCATTGGAGGTAAGTCTGGAAGGTCGATGGTTGTTTGCTGCCATACCAATTCAGGCTGGTATCCCATCAGGACCGAGAGCTGGTACTGAAGCAGTTCCACTTTTTCTTCTGCTAAAATCAACTGGGCTTCTGTCGAAGCCACAAGTTGACGCTGTCGAAGCACATCAGCGGCCGAGGCTGAGCCGTTTCTAAACTGGACGTTTACGATATTAAGAACCTGCCGGTTTGTCTCGATTTGTTCTGTGGCGATTCGGATCAAGGCCTTTGCCTCAGCCAATTGATACCATGTACTGGCAATCGAAGCGGTCAAGGTAATAGCTGCTGTGTTCACAGCTTCCTGCTGCGCCTGGACATCCAGCCAGGATGCCTGCTGCAAAGACCTGATCTGAGACCATAGATCAACTTCGTAGCCGGCCGCAATGCCAAGTGAATAGAGAGTGCTATAAACAGTAGAGCCTTGAGCTTCCTGACGGCTGCGCCTAAAGCCGGCTTCCAGATCTGCTCGCGGTAAAAGGCTCGTGTCACTCTTTTTTGCCACGGCCTCAGCCTGGGCCAGACGGTCCCATGCTGCTGCCAAATCGAAGCTGTCTTTAAGAGCCTGTTCGATGAGAACATTAAGTTCATCGTCTTTAAATGATAGCCACCAACTGTCAGGCAACGGCTCGACGCCCGTTGTGGTAAAAAAGGACGGAATCTTCGTCGGCATTGGCGGTTGTTTGACCTGACGTGAGCAGCTTATAGCCATCAACAGCAGGACGCTGATTAGCAATTGTGTCTTTGGTTGTCTGTTTATTCGTATCACATTTTAACCAATGCGATGGTCTGTGTCTAATTCTCAATAATGACCCGAAAAATAATTAGAGTACTTTAATAAACAAAATCCTTTTAATCAAATACTTTGTTTTTTTATCTATAGTAGTCTTTTTGTCCTTTATCATGGCATCCTTCCGATATTCCAACTCAGATACGGATAATGTTTATGGAAGCCGTTCATCCAGAATCTGCGTTTTCTGACTAATATCCGTATCGTAGTAGGGTCGAGGACTGGTGCGTTGATGTAGGTCGAATTTTGTGTTCACAATTTACTCGCCATTTCGTTTGCGAGTGTCACAACATCTCGACCGTACCACGTTTCCAGCCCCCGCCTCTTCAAACGCAGCATGCGGTTTTCCCGCATTACACTTACCTATATGCTTCACTCCAAGGTTTATGTGGCTTATCGTGCTGGAAAGACTGACTCCTTCTGAACACGCCAGCCTTAGCTGGTCGCACTACTTAATCCGAAAAAAATGAAAAATTTCGAAAAAATATTTTCTTTTTAGCGAATATTTGAGGTTTCGTACTCCCATCAATCATGAAATTGGGGATTTGTGGTGACAAAATGGTGTCATAATGTCACCTGGAAATCAGGGTGTTTTTTAGCTCACGAAAATGGGGGCATTTGTTCGTGGCTCAATGCCCTCTGGTTGGCTGGTAGGACTGGTCCAATAAATTTTGGCAAAGGAAAAAGGTGTTGACCACAGATTTTTTATGCTCTCGCCAGGTTTTTGTTATTGCAGAGTATGCTCTGAGTTATCAAAATACTGCTTGGAACAGCAGTTTGACATTTATGTCAATAATGATGAAACCTTAATTTGACAAGGAGGTACTAAAATGGCAGATAAGGAAGTCCTGGTAGTTGCAAGCAAAGTCAAGGCTTATATCAAGAGCAAACAGATGCATACATCATCAGATGCAATTGCTGTTCTTAGCGACAAGGTTTGTGAAATATTGGATAATGCCGCTGCAAGGGCCAAGGCAAACCGCCGCAGTACAGTTAAGCCGCAAGACTTGTAAGCGTTTATTGTTTATATTGAAAAGAATCGCATCAATACGACCTTCGGCAATTTAGGATTACCGGCTCAGGTTTCTCTATCAAACCGAAAACTGCGAGTTGCGCGTCATGACTGCAGAACAGGTCACCATTGAGATTCGCATCGTGGAAAGTAAGAGTGTGACAAAATGACACTCCTGAAATCCAAGGACGAGAGATACCAGGAACACAAGGAATACGAAATAAAAAAACCAGATTGTGTTTGTCCGACAAAAGTCAATAGAGAGGGCGTCCAATGAATCGCAGGCAATTCCTTTATACTTCAGCGATGTACGTAACTGGTTGTGGCAATATTGTCCGCAAAGAACCAAACCACCCTTTGAATAACCTTTCGATTGTGGACACGCATCAGCACTTGTGGAATTTACGTCAGTTTCGGTTACCCTGGCTACAGCCTGGTGGAGAATTGACGAGAAATTTCTTGTTGGCCGACTATGAAAAGGCAACTGAGGGGCTCGGGATAACAAAGGCGATTTACATGGAGGTGGCTGTTGTGCCTGAGCAGAAGCTGGCCGAGGCGGAACATGTTATCAAGATATGTGAGGACAAAAGCAATACCACTTGCGCAGCTGTAATTGGCGGATTGATTCTGGAAAACAGCTTTAGGAACTTTATCCTGCAATTCAAAGGTAATCCTTATATCAAGGGCGTGCGACACGGCCTGAACAACCCAAGACAATTGGAAGATAATCGGCTGATTCAAAACCTAAGGTTGCTCGGCACTCTGAACATGAGTTTCGATCTGCTGGTACCGCCTGGATTAATCGGTGAGGCAGCTAAGCTGGTTGAGCAATGTGGGGATACGAGGTTCATACTGGATCACTGTGGCAATGCTGATCCGCTGGCATTCGATCATAATTTAGATTGGGGCCGAGAGCCTCAGCATGATGCTGATCAGTGGAAAGGTGATCTTGACACACTGGCCAAACAGACGAACGTGATCTGTAAGATCAGCGGAATCATTGCCCGTGTGCCGAAGAGGAAAGCCACTGCCGAAGTGTTGTCACCGATTGTGACGCATTGTCTGGATACATTCGGGCCGGACCGGGTAGTTTTCGGCAGTGATTGGCCGGTCTGTACTCGTGGAGCGCCGCTGGGTGTATGGACGAATGTGCTCCATGAGATCGTACGAGGGCGATCCTTTGAAGAAAAACGAAAACTCTTCTGGAAAAACGCACATGGCTTCTATGGCCTCTCATGAGTAGCTGAAGAGCAAAATAGTGAAGTTCTCATCGATTCCGTTAGCTTAAGTAAGGCTGCTATGGTATAGTATGGGAGGAATAAAACTCCAGCTTGGAGCGGATGTTAACGGTCTATGGAGACTTTGAAAAGTTATTTTTGAGGAAAAGAAATATGTCAGAAAATCATCATACACAAGAAAATGACAATTGCTCATACAAAGGAACAAGAACAGGCGGGATAGTAGCATGGAGCAGGAAGTGTCCCTGGCTGATATGGCTGCTTCCTATTATGGGCTTAATATCACTGATTTGGTTCTTTATACGCGTTGTACCCAAGCCTTCACGCGCAACTTATCCTTGCCAGCGGTTGGCGGCGCCGCTTGCAAGCGGCTTTGTGGTGTGGATTGTGGGGCTGACCGGTACAACCTTAGTATATCGTAGAGCCAGACGCCTGTTGCAGACGTCGCGATATGTGCTGGCTGCGATCTTCACTGCTATAGCTGTCGTCATCGTATGGTTTTCGCTCTCTGTAACCAACAGCAAGCCGGTTAGTGCAGAACCGTTTACACCAACCGAACCGGCAAACAGCCCAATGGGCGCTGCCAAAGGGATTCATCCTGGACGCGTTGCATGGATTCGTGATCCCGATGCCACAAGCTGGGACGGTTCGGCTGGGGACTGGTGGGATGACGATAACACCGACCAGAAAACGGTTGATTCAATGGTCTCCGAAGCTATTCAACAACTTACAGGTGAGTCAAGCGACTCTAAAGGCTGGGAGGCGCTTTTCAGACACTTCAATAAGAGCAAGGGCTTTGGGGACGTTGGTTACCGAAAGGGAGAGAAGATCGCCATCAAACTGAATATGAACCAGGAACGCGGAGGCAGTTGGAAACCGGATGTCGGAAATCCGAGCCCTCATGTGGTTTATTCTTTTGTGGATAAGCTTATAAACCAAGCGGGTGTGCCTGGCTCTGAAATAACCCTATTCGATGCCTCACGATATATCGGTGACCCCATATACAACAAGATCAGGAGCAATGCCAATCCTAATTTTCAAAGTGTCAGATATGTAGTAGCACCTAAAAACGCAAAAGATGGGCGTACTGCAGCAGTTTACGATACAAGCAATCCGCTTCATACCAAAGCCGGAACTGTTTACCTGCCGCAGTGTGTGACGCAAGCCAAGTACCTGATCAATCTGGCTTTGATGAGAGCTCACACTCTGTTTGGTGTGACACTATGCGCAAAAAACCATTTCGGCACAACATATTTTCCAAACGATCTCGGCTGGACACCCAGCCCGCTGCACGCCTATGGTAGCCGAAAAGATAGTATGGGCTCGTATAACTGCCTCGTGAATCTGAACGGCCACAAACATCTGGATGGAAAAACACTTCTTTACATGATCGACGGATTGTATCCTGCACGAAATCAGACCGGCAGTGTGATTAGGTTTGTGAGTTTTGACAACGACTGGTTTTCGAGCATATTGATTTCACAAGACATGGTGGCCATCGATTCTGTTGGATTGGACTTTTTACGAAATGAACAGGTCCTGAATCCGGTTGTTGTTG
>JACNGQ010000075.1 GCA_014384025.1 Planctomycetota bacterium
CTTCATTGAATATCCTAAAAAGCAGTTATTATCGGAAGATATTAAAAAACGTCAATAATAAATTTCATCCGTAAATAATTTTAGTACCTGTTTTTCGCAACATTTTTTATTGCATTACTAACCTTTAGAAGCTTCTCCAATTAAATCATAAGCAAATTATCAACTTTTCAAAGAACTCCACAAGATGCACTTGGCCGGAAACTTACGTTGAAAATAAGGTCTGCTGAAGAGAAAAAAACAAAGGCATCAGTAATTTGACATTGAAATTAATTTGAAAACAATTAGAGCTCTTCAAGAAGGATTTTTACAATGCGCTGTGCTGCTTTTCCATCCCAAAGCGGAGGAATCTGTGGCTCTCTCCATTTACCACTTGTCGCATTACGATAAGCAGCAAGAATCCTCTGCGGATCTGTACCAACAATCTGATTCGAGCCGATCTCTGCTGTAACAGGCCTCTCAGTATTCTCACGAAGTGTAATACATGGGACTTTGAGTACTGTTGTTTCTTCCTGGATACCGCCCGAGTCAGTCAAAACAACCTTGGCACAGGAATTCAGCTTCAGAAAGTCCAGATATCCGATTGGATCCATAATATGTATATTTCGCAATGAATCCATACGGTCCTGTAAACCCAAAGCATTCAGATTTTTGCGTGTTCTGGGATGAATTGGGAACAGAATAGGTAATTCTTTTTGAATGACCTCTAATGCATCAAGGATTCGTGAGAAGGTCTTTGGATCATCCACATTTGAAGGCCTATGCATGGTGAGCATGGCAAAAGCATCACCATCAAGACAGCCTTTCTTTCGCAATTGGTCAATAATTGTTGACTTTTTAGCCTTCTCAAGATTGCTGAGAAGTGTATCAATCATAACATGGCCAACTAAGTGGATCTTTTCTTTTGCAATACCTTCTTTAAGTAGATTGTCCACGCCACTTTGCTCGGTACAGAAAAGAAAGTCGCTTATAGAATCAGTCAGGACACGATTGATTTCCTCCGGCATAGATCTATCGCCACTGCGCAGTCCTGCCTCGATATGTACAAGCCTGGCTCCTGATTTTACCGCCACAAGGCCGCAGGCAATTGTACTGTTCACATCGCCGACTACTACAACCACATCTGGTTTATGCTCAACAAGAACCGGCTCAAACCTCTTCATGATTTCGGCCGTCTGAACGGCATGACTGCCGGATCCCACCTCAAGATTGATATCCGGCTCGGGAATACCCAATTCTCTGAAGAAGAGGTTGCTCATTATCTCGTCGTAGTGCTGTCCCGTGTGGACAAGAATTGCATGAATGTTCTCGTGCCGGCCGTACTCAGCCATCAACGGCGCTATTTTCATGAAATTCGGCCTGGCACCAACTACATTTAGTATCTTCATAATTGTTCTTGTAAAGAATATTAAATATCAAAAAAAACCAGAGATTAATATATCATTAATCTCTGGTTTTGTAAACTAACTATATGATTACCTGCTACAAGGTTCTCATGCAAATTTACGTAATTTCACGCCAGCTACACTCAAGCCAATCATGCCAAGCAGGATGGCTCCAGGAACGGGAACAGGGTTAACTGTCAGCTCGGCAACCGCGAATTCACTCAGAGAGGGATTGTAATTGTGGCAAGAGCCAATCTTATATGCATCTTGTAATTCCTCTATCGTGGGAACATAGAACACAAGTTTATCCACGAGTATAGGTGTGCCGGACCACGAGGCGTCACCATCAGTGCCCACAGTTCCAAGATCTTCGTTGCCCACCAAGTACTCCGTTTGCACCAGACTGCCGTCTTTCCAAAAGGCAATAGCAGCCCACTCCTCATTTTTATCGGTGTCGGGATCAAACAAAGAGCGGATCTCGATTTCGCTGATATAGTAGGGATTCGTGGAGAAAAGGATGTCAATATGTTCGTCGCCACCAATTTTGTCCACTTCGTCATCTTCGCCACCCCAGACACCAAGCCCACGGGTAAGGCGGTGGCTTAAAAATTTTTCCGTCACATTCTCAAACGCTGCCACCGTCGCCGTGCTGCCAAGCAGATTATAACTATGAGCCAAAGGCCCCACCTGATCGTCGTTGGTGCTCCAACCCGTCGTATCGTCTACGCCAGCAAGGGGATCAACAAAACTGATCATATCCGCCAACGCCGGCACTGTGAAAAACGCAAAAATTACTACAATAAGGACTGCTCTTCTCAACATCCTAAAACTCCATACGACTTATTCATACATGAACTTTACTTACTTTTTTACTTTCGGTTCAGCCTCCTGCCGAACAGGATCAACTTAGCTGCCGCCAAAGGCGCCTTCATATGAATCTCCATATAAAGACAGGACCCACCTTGGTTGTTGTTCAAAGGAAATCCTCTCCCACCATTAAATTATCAAAACAAGGTATATCAACTGCCGATCATTCCCCCATCTGCAGTCTTATCACTAATCACATGATCACCCGATACAGGGCTCTCATGCATATTTACGTAATTTTATGCCGGCGATACCCATACCGAGCAAGCCAATTACCATGGAAGGTGGAATCGGAGTATGGATATACCCTTCACTACCTTCGGGAGTATCAGTTCCTTGAACATGCAATCCGATTACAAAATCAAAATTATTCATCTCTGCGATCAACGCACTATATGTAAATCCATTTTCAAAGTTAAAAAGTATTCCCAACGACTCACCTATACCGTTATTAATTCCACTAGTACTCTGTCCATGCAATAAAGTTCTTTAGGTCTTTTTGCCGATAGGGTT
>JACNGQ010000012.1 GCA_014384025.1 Planctomycetota bacterium
CGGTGTTATGATCCTGTGGTTCATCACCATCATCATACCACTGCCTGAAATAATCTCTGGCAATCTGCCAGGCCTGGTCAATGTTCTCTGCGTTCTCTGCGGCAAGCAGCTTACTTTGGAAGTATTCCTGCTCACCGTTGTATTCAGTTGCCTGTATTTCAAATAGTTTCATGGTTTATATCCTCCTTAGATTTGTTATTTTGATTTATACTTGAGGCTCGAAGAGCCTGTAATACTGCTTCTACATCTTCTCTTGCCCGCTCCATAACCCGGACTGCTCCATCCAGACTGCTTTCGCCGCCTTCTACAATCTCAACTACGATAAACTCGAACAGGCCGTCGCCGATGTTTTCACCAGTTACTTTCACCAGCAAGTCATGCAGGCTGCGGCAATCTTGTTCAGGGTCGATGGGCAACAGATCGGCGTGTGGATAAGCATCGTAGATTACACGAGCGATATTGATTTGGTTTTTATTTGTGGTCATAATCTCACCTTTCAAAATTTATATGGTTTCTTGCTTTTTGGAAGTGATATCATTGTGCCGCTCTGCACGCATCCAGACATGATTCACTGCAAAACAAAAGGCCTTTCCATTTAATGGAATCAGCCTCGATATCTTTTTTACACAAGTTACATCTCGTTCGTGTGGTCTCTTTGGCCTTCTCAAGGTCGATAATCTGCGGGTCTTCTCTGTTGATGTCATCAAAGACAAGCAGGCGAAGCCTGTTTTGCCAAATCTCAATTCCAATTGGAAACCCTTCGCCATCGGCAGCACATTTTTCACCGTAGCCTTGCGGTTGAATCCAGATTTGTCCGCCTTCTGATAAAATATTTACCTTTATCTCGATTGGCGCAGAATCTGGACACTGCTCTTTTATATTAATTGTGTAAGTTTTTTCAGACATAAATTTCACCTCATCATTAAACACTATCTACAATTTCATAGCCGGTGATCTCGGTATCCAAAATATCAGCGGCAGTGGTAGTATCGTTTACCTGGTAATCCAGTTCATTGACCACTTCCGAAATTTCAATATCTTCATCCACCGACATCACAACACGCATTTCCAGTTTTATTGTTACTTTTCTCATGGCAACTCCTGTTAAAAATATTCGAAGGGTTAATGCTTGTAATTTGATACCGCTTCAACCGGCTTTCTTTTTTTCGCTAATCGCCGGCACTTTTTACAGGGCTTCTTGGCATACCTGAAGTATTTGACCGGCAGGCAATACTGGCCTTTTATCCGACCGCACAATGTCTTGACCCTGTTGTCTGGTGTCGTACAGTGTGTTGTCTTTATTTTACCTTTGACCTTTGCGTTGCCTCGTTCGGCAAAGATTTCCCTGAGTCTTTTTTTGACAGCCTGAACACCTTTGCTGTTAAGAAGTTCAAGGGCCTCTTTGATTGCTTCTTTTCTTGTAGACAGCCGCTTACTTAAAACTGAGCAACCTGTTTGAAGCTCTATAATGCACCAATTATTGGAAGAGGCTTCCCTGTCCCTGGTCAGCCCGAAAGACAGGCCTCCCCATGTAAATAAATAACCCTGGCATTTTGTGCCATCTGCTGTTGTGAATTCTACTTTTTCCATTACGTACCTCACTTTCAAAAAAGAGACAACTGTCTGCACGCATACAAACAGTTGTCTAAAGTTAATCAATCCTCTAAACTGACACCGACATCGGCAATAAACCGAAGCAGCCTGGCCAGGTCATACTCATTGAAAAATACATCTATAGTTGCATCCTCAATCGTCCCGTCAAACCACTTTTCAAGCGGCAGTGTTGGAAGAGATGCCTTGAGGCCTTCAGCTTCTACAGACAATCTTCGCAGTTTATCTGTTAGATAGCTTCTCCGCTGAACTTCTTCGAATGCATCATCGCTGAGTTGAGGATAGCCAAGCACCTCTCGCAGAGTTTTTATTTCTCCTGCGAACCGCTGCGATTGTTTGCCGCCTGCGTCTATATTTCGCAGAACCTTTTCAATCGCATCATATATTTTATTGACCATATCTAATGCTCCTATATCTTGAGTTTCTGTGATTTAATCTTTGGGTATCCAGCCAAGGTCTTTTAGCAGTTCATCCAGGATTTTTATCTCATGGCTAAACTGCCTCGATTGCTCGCCGCCGACATCGATGCTTGTAAGTACATCTCCCAGCCGGTCGATAATTTCATCTTTGCTAACCAAAGTCATATTGAATGGCTGGTACTCATGTTCAGGTGGAGTAATCGTATTACCGCCCAAATCCTCGTAATCTACCTGGTCGCCGGCAATAAACTCCTGACCCGTACATATAAACTTACCCGCAGCACTTTTTTCGTAGCTTTGCGTAACAAAGCCGACCGTTATTTTTGTGAACTTTTCCATAGACTTAGCCTCTCTTTCTTTATGCTACCTCTTCTTTTATTAACAGATGAGTCTTTAGAATCTCATCCAATACAAGCCCGACAGTATTTATCACCGCAAGGCACGCCCGTTCGATTGTCTTTTTGGATTTCTCTGCATAGCCTTTGACATAGTCATACGAAAAACCAAGATTAGCCTCGGGACAATACATCTGTGCCAAGGTAGCTGCTGTAAGTTCAGCTATTATCTCCTGGCTTGGAATCTGACCGCCTTTAAGATCACCTTCAACTCGCTGGTGTGCAGCATGAGCAAGCTCGTGGAAAAATACCTTGGATTCGTGTGAGGCTAAAACTATTCTTTTTGAATCGCCCTGATAATAGCCGTAGTATCTGCTGGCAAAGGTTTGATAACT
>JACNGQ010000011.1 GCA_014384025.1 Planctomycetota bacterium
GTGAATAATCGCAGCTTAAGATGCAATCAGATTCTTTTTCGGTGATAAAAGCGCCGCGGATTTTTCGGCCAAGCTCCGTGCGAATCGGAATGTTTTGAAGATTCGGATTGCTTGAGCTAAGCCGGCCTGTTGTTGTTATGGTCTGGTTGAATGAGGCATGAAGACGGTTTGAGCGGGGATTTATCAGCAAACCGAGTTTTTCTACGTAAGTATTCTGCAATTTGCTTAAAGTACGGTATTGAAGGATTAAATCGGCAATTGGATGCTGAAGTCTGAGCTGTTCGAGTACGGCCGCATCGGTGCTTCGCCCGGCCTTTCCTGTACGGAGAGAAGTCAGATTGAGCCTGTCGAAGAGAATTTCAGCGAGTTGTTTCGGAGAGTCGATATTAAAGACTGTGCCGGATTGTTCATAAATCTTTTCTGTGAGTTTTTCGAGCGCCTCGCTGATTTGACCCGACATATTTCTCAGCAGTCCGGTATCCAGCGAAACGCCGTTATGTTCCATCGTTGCCAGGACCGAGACGAGGGGCATTTCGACTTCCTCGAATAATTTTTTAAGCTGAGGTTCTTTATCAAGGCGGGCTTTTAGATAGATATAAAGCTGGAAGGTTATATCGGCATCTTCCGCGGCATATTCACAGGCTGCGGCGGTATCGACCATATCGAAAGTTAACTGGTTTTTGCCTTTGCCGATAAGGTCCGAGATTGGGACACAGTCATAATTCAGGAAATCGGCGGCCATGTTATTCATCGAATGGCTTCGAGCAGGGTCGAGACAATAAGAAGCGACCATAGTATCGAAATGGATTCCTTTGACCGGCAGGCCTGCGTTTTCGAGGACGTGCAGGTCGTATTTGATGTTCTGGCCGATTTTATTTACTTTATTGTCCGCCAGTATCGGTGCGAGTTTTGTGCGAAGAATTTTTATATGAAGATGTTTTGAGCCGAGCGGGGCCTTAACTGGAAGATAGAAGGCCTTGTTTGCCTGCCATGAAAAACTGATTCCGACCAGGTCGGCCCGCATGGCATCAATAGAAGTTGTTTCGGTATCAAGGGCGAATAATTTATGCTCTTTCAACTCGGAAACAAATATGTCGAATTTTTCTTCTGTGTCGATCAACTGATAATCGTGTTCTTCAGTTTTCATTGAAGTGGGTTGTTCGGTATTTATTAATGACTGCTCATTGACAGTCGTGGCTTTTTCCTGCTGGGCGATATCGGCCAGGCCTAATTGTAATAGAAGGCGAGTGAAGCCAAGCTCGGTGAAGAGCCGGGTCAGCTCGGGTTCGTTGAATTTTTTCAGGGCCAAATCATCGTAACCAACCGGAATCGGAACATTGCAATCGATAGTTGCCAGCTTTTTGCTCATGGCGGCCTTGTCTTTGAAATTTCTAAGATTATCACCGCGTTTACCTTTTATTTCGTCGATGTGCTCGTAAAGATTATCGATTGAGCCGTACTTTTGTATCCATGTAAGAGCGGTTTTGGGGCCGACATCGGGTATGCCGGGTATGTTGTCGGCGGTGTCGCCCTGCAGAGCGAGGCAGTCGATGAATTGTTTCGGCGATATTCCCATATCTCGTTGCATTGACTGTGGATTGGTTATATTGCCGGTTTTAATGTCATACATGAAGGTATGCTCGTCCAGAAGCTGGAGCATATCTTTATCTTTGGTGCATATATAGGTGTCGATATCTTCAGTGCCAGCCTTTTTCGCCAATGTGCCGATTATGTCATCGGCCTCGAAGCCGCCTATGCGGAGGACAGGAATGTTCATTGCGTTTAGAATCTGCTCAATCCGGTCTATCTGGGCGGGCATATCATCAGGCATCGGAGGGCGATGGGCTTTGTATTCGGTGTAAATATCGCTGCGGAAGGTTTTTTCCTTGCTGTCCATAGCTACGACGAGCATATCCGGCTTTTGCCGCTGTATTAGGCCTACTATAGCTGTCGTGAAGATGAACGTGGCTTGAGTCGGCTCACCAGGCATGGGGCGCATTCCGGTTTTGGCGTAATATGCGGCATAAATGTGTGCGTGGCCGTCAATTATGTAAAGGGTTTTTGCCATTTGAACCACTTTACGGATTGGCAGAGTTGATGTCAAGGACGGTGTAGGGGATAGTTTTGAGTTTTGAGGATTTAGTTTTGAGTTGTTGAGATCCAATATTGTACCTAAAGAAATTGGGTTTAGATTGGCTTTGTTTTGGGTTTGAATTGGCTTAAATTGGGTTTGTTTTGGCTTAAATTGGGTTTGAATTGGGTTTGAATTGGCTTTGTTTTTTGGCCCCGGCAAGTGCATGAAATTTACATATCTTATTGTTACAAAAGAGCATATGTTCATTTTATCATTTCTGAAATTGGGTTTGTTTTGCATAATTTGCGTATCGGGAAATATGTTATAATTCGCAGGGTGCCGAGCAAGCAGTGTACAGCTAAAGAGCAGCGTAGAGCGTGTAGTGTATAGCGTATCCAGCATAAACTCTAAATCCTAAACAAACTCAAAATTCAAATGACGCAAATTCAAAACTCCTCCTTAAAGGCCACCCACAGAATGCAAGACATTCTAAACGTGAGCAGGCAAAAAATGCCTGCCTCTATAATTAGAGCGATGTGCAGTTTTGAGTCGAAAATTTGGACTTTTTTCGGGGCCAGGGGTTCGTAAATCGTTATTATGGAAGGAGATAAAAAAATATTAAATTTCAGATTTTTGTTTTTAACAGTGCGCGTTTTTGACCGAAACACCCTTAAGGGTGGTAAA
>JACNGQ010000100.1 GCA_014384025.1 Planctomycetota bacterium
TGCTTGAGCAGAGACTTGAAGAACGGATTGCCGAAGTCAATCAGCGTATTGCCCAAGGGTTGAATGAACATTTCCAGATAAAAAAGCGTGGTCAGAATGTCCGCTGGACACTTACATCTCTACGACAAGGTGAACCAGTGAATCATCCCTTGTTCGATGCGCTGAAGCAGGTGGAAATCAGCAGTGTTATGAATTTCGTCAATCAGCAATGCCGTTTCATGGAAGCCTTCGAGCACATCTTAGGGCGTTACGTCAAACAGGAGGCGGACAACTACGCCATCACCGCCGGTCTTATCGCTTGGGGAACCAATATGGGGCTTACTAAGATGAGCCAAGTCTCTGATATTGGATACTACATGCTTGCTAGCACATCGGGTAATTTTATCCGCCTAGAAACGCTAACCGAGGTAAATGACCGTGTCAGCAATGCCATCGCCCAACTACCCATCTTTCGGTATTATGATATCGGTGACATTCTGCATTCCAGCAGTGACGGACAGAAGTTTGAAACTCGAATCCACACCATCAATGCCCGCCATTCACCGAAATACTTCGGACTGAAAAAGGGAATCGTCTCTTATACTCTGGTGGCCAATCATATCCCAGTTAATGCTGAAATTATTGGTGCCAATGACCATGAAAGCCACTATGTCTTTGATATTCTGTTCAACAACACGACCGATGTTCAACCTGAAGTCCATTCCACTGATACGCACGGAACCAATGAGGTCAATTTTGCCATCCTACACTTCTTCGGATATCAGTTTGCACCGCGCTACAAGGATATACACGATAAAGTCAGCAAATCCCTCTATGGATTCAAACACCCGAGCCAGTACGATGAGGACATGCTGCTCAGGCCTATACGGAAAATCACCCCTGACCTTGTTATCTCAGAATGGGAGAACATTCAGCGTATCATAGTATCCTTATCCCTGAAAACTACCACCCAAAGTATCATCGTTTCAAAACTCAGTGCCTATGCTCGTAAAAACCAAACCAAACGCGCCCTGTGGGAATACGACAATATCATCAGAAGCTTGTATCTTCTCGATTACATTGATTCCCCGCCACTTCGCAGCAATGTCCAACGGGCGCTGAACCGAGGTGAGAATTACCATCAGTTACGCCGAGCAGTATCCTATGCAAACTTCGGGAAATTGCGTTTCAAAACCGAACAGGAGCAGCAAATCTGGAATGAGTGCAGCCGCCTGATTACCAATTGTATCATTTACTATAACGCTACGATCTTATCCCATCTGCTGTCTCATAAAGAAACAACTGGCGACAGTCAAGGGGCCGCCTTGATTAAGCAAATCTCTCCGGTGGCATGGCAACATATCAATCTGCACGGACGATACGAGTTCAGCAAGCACCCAGAGCACATCAACATCAATGACATTATTCAGCAATTAGACCAAAGCCAGGACGATCCGGTGATAGATCCGACGGTATAATTCTCTTAATGTACCTTTTCGAGGGGATATGCAAAAAACCCCAAAATGGAATTTTCGATGCGGAACTAGCTGCTACTGATATACCAAACGACGTTCCCGAGCCGGTAAGAATTGGTGGAGGTAGTGCTGACTTTGCTAAGGGCATCATTGATGACGTGGGACTTTTCAATGTGGCTCTTTCCTTAGAGGAGATTAATGATATTATGAAGGAAGGAGTAGGAAGAACAACGGGCATCTCTGCCATTTCTTTCGTAGGAAAACTAGCCACTGCCTGGGGAAAGATTAAGGCAGAAAATTAGCAAAAGGCAAAGTGATTGTCTTTGTCGCGGTGCCATACGTCCCGAGGCCTTCCGCGAGCCTATTCGGAGACTCTGACTAATCGACACCGCACGCCCTACAGTATAGTGCTCGCAGTAGTCCTCCAACGGGCACGAGTCCTATACTACAAATGAGTTCCCCACGCTGTCAGAGGTCCTCGGATAGGCTCTGAGGAGGTATTAAAAAATGATAGAATGTGTAGCGATGATAGGATGTATAGCTGTTCTGTGTACGTTCACAGGACAAAGTTATGCAAAAGAGGGTGTGATGGTCTCTGACCCTATCGAGTTCGGCGGGGGCGCAATTTCCCGCGCAACCCTTACACCTGACGGAACGATATACCTTGACAACAACAAAAAGAGCCTTGACGGAGGCAGAACTGTGGTGGATTGTGAACCGACTGACCCCAATCTGAGCGACATATTGAACCATCACCGGAGCTTCCTAAATACGCACAAGCTCGGAACGAAGTGGAGAGGCGAAGCTTCTTTTCATAGCCAGAATCGGAAGCGATTCCTTGCCATAGACGATACTCTGCGTGAGCTTGAGCCTCCTGAGCTCAACAAGTTTGCTGCAAAGATGTGGTACTCTGAAAATGCTTTCGATAGTCCGGTGAGTGTCGGAACAGCGACCTTCCGTATCCCGGCACGCAAGGGCGAATTTGAGCCGGGATGGGTCCGCGATGAACTGCGTTTACATCTGCTTTTCTACCGTGGCATTGTTGAAGACGAGGATGGGAACTTTTTGGCTTGTTGTTTTGGCAATTTCTCCACCGATACAGTTGTACCGCCACCTGGCCACGACTGCGGTAGCGGCATCCAGTACAGGTGTTTCTTTGTGAAATCCGTTGACGGAGGCAGGAGCTGGGATTATGTATCGACTATTGCAGTGCCGAACCCTGATTTAGTCAAGACTCAGGAGGGCTATGATGAGGCATCTCTCGCAGTGCGGCACACAGGCGAAGCCTCGCGGCTT
>JACNGQ010000387.1 GCA_014384025.1 Planctomycetota bacterium
GATACCTGTTTACTGGCCAGGCGGCGTCCGGCGTAGAGGTGGCGTGAGCTTAATCCGGGCTCTGACATGGAACTGCGGGAACCTGTCGCAACGATGTTAAGAGAAAGGCACAAGCAGGGTAACTGCGAGGCTGATAGTATCGATGCGTTGCACAGGGACGGGCGAGCTCGTAGTAGCGTTAAAGCTGCTGTAATGGCAGCCGAGCGAAGGGGCTCGGTCATTCAGCTGCCAACGATTGACCAACTGTTTGACAGGAGGAGTCATTGGACGTAGCAGAACCATATGGTGACATATGGTTCGAATGATAGGGGCCGGATGAGCTGAGAGGTTCACGTCCGGTTCCCGGAGGGGCCGAGGGTGAATTTCCCTCGGTCTACTCACCCTTGAAAATCAGTGTATTTTTTAGTTCCTAAAAGAAGTAAATTTGCTTCTATTCTGTCACTCATCCACAGTTTTTATTTTTTGAAGAAATGTGGTATTTTATAAGCCCAATGCGAAACCATTTATCACATTCCAATACTTGTTCGCCCTGGCTTAAAATCTCGGCAATTTCTTGCGACGTCTGGTATTGCCCGAGTCGGTAAAACAGTGGTCCCTGCAAACGCTCAGAGACAAGCTCATCAAGATAGGAGCCAAGGTAGTCAGCCATTCCCGTTACGTGATATTTCAGATGGCAGAGGTGATGATATCAAAAAGGTTGTTTCAGGAAATCCTTGAACGTATCGGGCGATTGAAGCCTGTTCCACTTGGGTATGGCTGATGATAAATATTGCTGAACAGCTTGGATTTATGAAGGTGCGAGCACTTGAGGTCTGTACAAAAGCTGAGATTGGCAGGAGGGCGAGGCACATAAAATCATGTTCTCGTGCAAATTTTCAGCAAAGTGCCTTTGAAAGTGGAATCTATTGTTATTTTAAGGGGTATATGGTAAGATTATTAGTGGTGTACGAAGAAAATTATGTTTGTTAACCGTGCAAATGGGAAATGTCAGATCAATATACAACGATATTGCTCTTGCAGAGCTAAGTAAAAGCAGACTGATCCATCGGAGATCAGTACCTAATATCGTTAACTTAACTATATGAGGAGAGAGTTATGAAAAGGCTTAGTTTTTGGTTCTTGATTGTGACGTTGACACTACAGGTACAGGCGGCTGTTCCCGAACCGAAAGGTGTGTGGGAATTCAATGCACCGAATCAAAATAGTGCTACGGTCGGAGCCCCCCTGGAAATAGTCGGCTCGGCTCTGAATATCACGGGCGTCAGCGCCGAAGATGGTGCCATGACTATCGGCGAAGGCAGTTACTTCATATGCACGCATGGTATCGCCCCCAATGGCGACGGGGCCAAAGTAAACGAATGGACCCTGCTCATTGATTTCAGCTACCCGCCCAGTAGTCTGTCCGATCCTCCCAACGGTTACAACGATCTCTTTCAGACCGACCCGACCAACGCCAGTGATGCCGACTGGACCATTAATTCGTCCGGCGCGATCGGAATCGGTGCCGTTGGTTATTCCGGAGCATCTGGCTTTACCACCCAGGCAAACACCTGGTATCGCATGGTCGTAGTGGTCGATAACGGCGTTCGACATGATCTTTATGTCGATGGCGTTGAAATATTCAAGGGAAACCAGCAGGGAATCGACGGTCGTTTCAGTCTTGCCGATACGCTTCTGCTGTTTGCCGCCGGTAATAACCAGGACGGGGATGACGCTACTATTAATGTATCGACCGTCGCCATCTGGGATATCCCCCTCACTTCCAATGAAATATTAATCCTGGGTAATGCCGGGCAAAGTAGTTTCGGTGATTATCCACTGGCCGCAGGCCCCGTTCCAGCCGATGGTGCCTTACATGCCGATACATGGGTAAACATGGCCTGGCGGGCGGGTGATTATGCCGTCTCGCATGATGTTTACTTCGGTGATAATTTTGACGATGTGGACGCTGGCGCCGAGAGTGTCTTCCAGGGCAACCAGACCGACACGTTTTTAGTTGCCGGTTTCCCTGGTTTTGCATATCCGGACGGTCTTGTTCCCGGCACAACTTACTACTGGCGAATCGATGAAGTCAACGATGCCGAACCGAACAGTCCCTGGAAAGGTAATGTCTGGAGCTTTAGTATTCCCCCAAAGACAGCATATGTTCCCGATCCGGCTGATAGTGCCGAATCTGTAAGCGTGGATGTAATCCTTGGCTGGACGGCAGGTTGGGGTGCCAAATTGCACACCGTTTACTTTGGAGAGACTTTCGAAGAAGTGTACAACGCTACTGGTGGTCTTCCTAAGGGAACAGCGGCCTTTACTCCCGGCACACTTAAAATGGCCAAAACTTACTACTGGCGTGTCGATGAATTTGATGCCATCGAAACTTATACAGGTGATGTCTGGAGTTTTACGACCGAAGGTGCTGTTGCAGCTCTTGACCCGGCTAATGGCGCTGTGGACGTAAAACAAACACCTGTACTCACATGGGCACCGGGCTTAGGTGCTTCACATGAAATCTATTTTGGCGCAGATGCAGCCTCTCTGGAACTTAAAGGTAGCGGCAACCTCGGCGCCGAGAGCTATGAACCCGGACAACTCGAATGGAACACTACTTACTACTGGCGTATAGATGAGGCCGACAACGCCAACGCCGACAGCCCGTGGACAGGCCCACTCTGGAGCTTCACTACGGCCAACTTCCTTATCATTGATGATATGGAGAGCTACAACGACCTTGATGAAAGTGACCCGGCTTCTAACA
>JACNGQ010000240.1 GCA_014384025.1 Planctomycetota bacterium
GCCCGAACTATACTGTTGTTAAAGAACGTCACATCTTGTTATATCGCTTAGAATCTAAGATACAAGGGCAGGCCCTTTCGATTTAATATTTTCGATTGAATATTGACTATTGTGATTGTTTTCGGTTGTTGTTTCTCAATAGTCTTTGAATATTTTCATCCACTGTGGCCAGTCGGATGGCTCGACGCCGCCGGCCATGGTCCAGGGGCCTGAAGCATTAAACCATTGATGCCACTTCAATTTCCACAATTCTTTTAGCCCGACCTTTCTGACAGAGCCATCCTTAAACGAACTGTTTATTCCTGCATCATGCCGGTTAATGGTGAAATACTGCATTGCGCTATAGCTACTATACGGAACCTGCGAGGGTATGGGGGGGTAACCCTCGTCCGGCGGAGGTGAGTCCAGGTAGTGTGGAGGCGCGCCCTGCCTAGTGCAATCCATGAGTACGGGGACATTCATTGAGGTGAAATTCCACCTGTCCTCCATAACATGCTCGTTGAGGCCATAGCTGCAAAACATCTTAGGTTCAAACAATATCCACGCGTGATATTTTGTGCCGCCTCCTATGTAATTAAAAGACCAGAGACGTTTTTTTATGGCACTGTCAATGCGGGGTTCTGTAATCAGTTCGTTGGGATTTTCGACGTAGTGCTTCGTTGCCATTGGACATAAGAAGAGCGAGTCTTTAGCGTCCTGGAAGTAAGGCTTCAAAGGTTCAATCCATGTGTAACCGCCCGACCTCTTAAAGAATTTGCCATCGTTACCGGCTTTATACATCGAGAAGAAGAGGTCCCATTGGTGCAAATTAGATTTACAAGTGAGTGATTTAGAGTGTCTCCGGATACGCTGTAATGTCGGTAACAAAATCGCAATCAATAATGCAATGATGGAAATTACAACCAAAAGCTCTATTAACGTAAACCCATGTCGTTTACGCATAGCGGTTCTCTTTCTTCGTATAAGAAGGTTTTTTCAAGCCGACAATCACCCCCCGGACATGATGAGTCCCACTGGTGGGTTTGTCTGGCATAATTATAGCAGAATAGGGGGCGGTAATGCAATCCTGGGGCTTTAATTTTATTGATTTACAAATATCATGAGCTATAATTCTTTCCGGGATAGTGCAATACAGCGGTTGATTGCTGGTGTGACGAATGTTCTTTGTTATGGATGGCAGGAGTTAGAAACATGGTGGTTTTGGTGGGAATTGATGAAGCTGGTTTTGGGCCGCTTCTGGGGCCGTTGGTCGTATCGTCGAGCACATTTTCTCTTCCAAATAATCTTCTGAAAGCAGACCTGTGGCAGATTTTGAGAAATAGTGTCGGAAACAGGCGCAAAAGGCTTGCAGGGCGAATGCTTATTACCGACAGCAAAAAGGCATACAGCAGGGCGGCGGGAATCAAGCATCTGGAACGAACCGTTCTGGGGTGTCTGAAATGTCTCGGTAAAGAGCCGGGAACGCTGGTGGAACTTATAGAACTGTTATGTCCGGAATGCATCGAGCGGCTAAGTGCTTATCCGTGGTACAGCGATGCAGGAAGTCATTGTCTCTCCGCTGATGCTGCTGATAAGGGAATTGCCTCGACGGTGTTAGCAGACGATATGGCCTCAAATGGTATCGAGCTGCTGGATATGAAAAGCTGTTGTCTGGATGTTGGATATTACAATAAGATGGTAGCTTCGGTTAAGAACAAGGCTAATGTGCTTTTCTCGGCTACCTGTCGGCTGATAAAGTCGGCTTTTGATAATTTTGAGGGTGATGATTTACAAATTATAGTCGATAGACAGGGGGGTCGGATTCACTATCGCAGACATCTGCAGAGAATGTTTGGTCATACGGAAATGAAGATTCTTTGTGAGAGTCCGGCGGACAGCAGCTATGAAATGAGGGCCGGTGTTAAAAGTATGCGTTTGCATTTTGTAGTGGGTGCTGATGAGCGATTTTTGCCTGTGTCATTAGCTTCAATGGTGAGTAAATATTTGCGAGAGCTTTTAGTTCATAATATGAATCGTTATTTTATCGGTTTTCATTCTGACTTGAGACCTACTGCGGGGTACTGGAAAGACGGTTTGCGTTTTATCGAGGACGTGAAGACAAATATTCCCGGCCTTAATGTTGATATGGAACAGCTTGTTCGCTGCCGCTGAATGACATGGAAATAATGGATTTACTGATAATATAATACCGAGTATATTTTATAATGAGAGCAAGAAAAAGCTTGATAGTGTGGGTAAGAGAAGATAAATTGAATGAGTTAATGTGAAATATTTTAAGGAGTGTAACAAATGTCAAAAAGAGGAATCTGGAAATATTTTGTGCTTACAGTTTTGATGTTGTCTGTTTGCGGCTGTGGTCGTCCCAATTTGATAGGTACTGATGCTGCTGTTTATTCACGGGGCGCACTTTATGCTGTGGCCAGCCAGGATTTGAACAGTGTGTATGCAGCGACAGTGACAGCTCTCAAACAGTTGGAGGTAGAGGTCATCGAAACTGCGAAAGACGTATTTTATGCCAAGGTTGTCGGCAAAATTGCTGATGGTAAGACTATTACGATACGGATGGAGCCGGGAGAAAAAAATATTACCGAAATAACTATTAAAGCAAGCAAATTTCTGACCGGCAACGAGGAAAGAGCGCGTGTTGTTTACACTCAGATAAAGCTGAATCTTTAAGCACGTACGAGCAATAGCAAAGGTAAATAACAACACCTGGAAAGCGATTTACTGCTGTTCTAATTGTTCGTTGAGGAGACGGATGTGGCGGTTCTCCTCTTTAATAATCATGTCGACAGTATTTTTGCCGGCCGGGTCCCGAGCAAAGTCTTTCAGTCCGTCATAGAAAAAGACGGCCTCTTTTGCTCTTCTGACAGCATCTTTAATAATCTGTTTTCTGCTTTCGGTTCCGGTCAATCTTCCAGATGAATCCGGTTTGTGGGAGAACACAGTCAGGCCTGCCATGACGTTTGGATTTGACAAAACATAATTGTCTGGGTCGAAAGTTCCGAATTCGCCGGTCTTTTCTGAGAAACGTTTTCTTCTCTGAGCAAGAATCTTTTCGTGCCTGGCTCTCCAGTTGGCCAGCAGATAATAAATGTTCTGAAGTTCCGGGTCATCGAACAGTTCGGCGGTTTTGAGGTAAAAAATAGCGCCGTTATGGTCGATTTTCTCGGCTATCTCAAGGATCTCAAAGACGTTAAATTTAGTTTCCATTAGAGTGACATTTTCAAAAAGCTATAATCTTTTTCCGATCCGGAAAACTAAAGATTGCTCAAGTATTTAAAACCGATAATTATCATGCCCGGCTGCGCATCGCTTGTACTTACGTGCATACTATTCTTCTATTATGATATTATATTCGAGCTGCAAATTCAATTGTTAGGATGTTTTTTTAATTAACTGCTTTCTACTCCTATATCTCAAGAACAGCGGCTGCGCGGAGTCTGGAATTCTTTATCGAACAGAGTACTTCGTTAGCCTGACTTAACGGGAATATTTCGAATGTAGGTTTAATAGGTATCCGGGCTGCTAATGGTAAGAATTCTTCTGCATCCAGACGGGTTACGTTTGCAACGGATTTTATTTCTTTTTCGAGCCAGAGATATTTTGCATATTCCAGCGGCGGGACAGGAGTTTCTTTACGAATGGCATTAATAATCAAACGGCCGCCTTTTTCGAGGACGCCGAGGGCATCCCGGACACATTGGCCAACCGGTGTAAAATCCATAATCTTATTTAACTTGTCGGGCGGCTGGTCAGAAGACCGGCCTGTCCAGACGGCGCCGAGACTTTTGGCCAACTCAGCGTGTTTAGCCGTCTTTGTAAAGACATAGACCGGGCTGTTGGGGAACTTATATTTGATAATCTGAATTACAATATGTGCTGATGCACCAAAACCGAAAAGGCCGATTTTTTGGCCATCTGTTATATCCGCAAGTCTAAGTGTACGATAACCGATTACTCCGGCACATAAAAGCGGTGCTGCCTGAGAGTCTGAAAATATTTCAGGGATCGGATAAGCGAAATCCTCGCCGATTACTGTAAATTCTGAATAACCTCCGTTTACGTCTTTACCGGTCCATTTTGCCTGGCTACAGAGGTTCTCATTACCGGTCTGACAAAAATCACATTTGCCACAACTGGAATTAAGCCATGTAATTCCAACACGATCGCCGATTTTAAATTTTGTTACATCTTTTCCCTTATCCGCGACCTTTCCAACCGCCTGATGTCCGGGAACGATTGACGGTTTTGTCGGCTTTAAGCGGCCTTCTGCTTCATCGAGGTCGGTATGGCAGGCACCACAAACAGAAATCTTGATGAGAATCTGGTTATTATCCACTGTGGGTTTTGGTAAATCGACCAGCTCTAAAGGTTTTTCTTCTATTGGCGCATGTTTATTTAATATCATCGCCCTCATTTTGAGATTTCCTGCTTAAGTTGTTTTGTGAAGACCTTGTAACTATCATCACCGAAGAGACAAAAGATGACCTTTTGAAGTCCGGTTTGTCCATTAAGGTATTCTATAGTTGTTTTGAGCATTATTTCGGCACAGCTTTCGATAGGCAAGCCAAATATGCCAGCGCTGATTGCCGGCAGAGAAATGCTTTTAAGATTATTTTCGTCTGCTAATTTAAGTGAGTTCAGTGTGGCGTTTTTTAACTTTTCATTTTCGTTACCTTCCCCCATCCGTGGTCCAACAGCGTGAATTACGTGTTTTGCTTTGAGATTTCCAGCCGTTGTTATTACAGCACCACCTACGAAAGTACCTCCTATTTTGTTGCATTCAGCCTGGATTTCAGGGCCGCCTTTTGTTCTTATTGCCCCTGCAACGCCACCACCCAATATTAATCGTTCATTGGCGGCATTGACGATGGCGTCAGTTTGCATTTCTGTAATATCACCATCTTGAAGTTCCAATATACTATTGTTTATATCTACTTTCATAATGTCCGCTCAATGAAAGTTCTCGGTTCCCTCATTATACCATACAGTGATGTTATCGGTCGTAGCAGAGATTTTACTGTAGTTTTTCTATTATAACGGAACTTCGATAAACATAAAGTCATGATTGTAAAATATCTTAACAAAGTGCTCGAGCTTGATGGTCGATATGGAAGATGCGAGTAAAACCTTTAATTAATATAGGGCAAATAAATGATGAAAAAAGGATTTACACTGGTCGAGTTAATATTAGTTGTAACAATTCTGGGCATACTAAGCGCACTTGTTTTGCCAACATTTCGGGGTCATATTGTAATGGCACGTGAGACGGCGGCTAAAGACAATCTCAAGGTAATCCGGACCCAGATAGAAATATATAAAATGAACCACAACGGAGTCCCGCCGGGATACATAAATGGCTCCGAAGCCCCGACGGCATTGTTGGCGTTGCAGTTTACTGCAACGACTACTCTAACGGGAGCCGTTTCCCCGTCCACGATTCCTGCCGGGGCTTATGTGAATGGGCCTTATATAAAAAAACTACCGGTAAATCCCTACAATAAATTATCTACTATTGCTTATGTAGCTCAGGCGATTGCTTTTTCAGCAGCGGTGGACGGTACGTCCAGTGGATGGTTATACAAAAAAGAGACCGCGGAGTTTAAGGTCAACTGGACCGGCAACGACAGCGAGGGTACTGCATATATAGATTATTAAACGCTGAAGAAGTACTCTACGATGAGTAAGGATCAATTCTTTTGTCACATTTCTTGCGGGCTTTTCTGAATTTTGCATTTTTGCGTTTTAAGCCGGAATGATGTGGACAATCTGCGAAAACAGATTTATAATCACTTCAGGATTCATTATATAATTTGCCGTATCAGGGGTAGAAGATAACAGGCGGCGGCCGGATTCGAACCGGCGAATAACGGTTTTGCAAACCGTCGCCTTAGGCCACTTGGCTACGCCGCCAAATTCAATAAAACTTTGATTTTACAATTGAGTGGCCTATTTGGCAATAAAATTAGCTGTTATTTTTTTTAGGATATTATGAGAATCCTGCAATAATTTTGCAGACACAAACGTCTATGCCTTTAAGGGTAGTGTCTAACTATTATTTTCAGGATGCTAATATTATGAACCTACACTTGTTTAATGACAAATGTACAGGAAGGTATCAGGACAAGTTTTACCTGTTGATTTTGTTAATACTTTGTTTGGTTTTTGTTCAGATTGGATGTCGAACGCCATCGGAACATCGTCAAGAAGCCGATAAAGCTGCCTCGGATATCATTACGGGAAAGCAGGAAGAAGCTCTCGGCAAGACAGAATCTTTCAGTATTGAACGCCCAAGCGATATACTGAGGCGCCGTCTTATGACTGAACAACAATTGCTTTATTCAAGTGAAGCTTCACTGGGTACGGACCAGCTTGATCACATCGAGCATTGGCCAAAGGATGAATATCCTCAGGCCGGTTCCTCACCTGATGCCAACATCCCGATAGACCCCAACAAACCTTTGAAGATTTCTTTGGTTGATGCTTTGCAGATAGGGGCGCGCAATAGCGATGAATATCAAACACGCAAGGAAAACGTTTTTCGAGAAGCATTAGACCTCGATTTGGAACGTAATGCTTTTCGTAATATTTTTGTTGGACAGGTCGATAGTCTGCTCAGCACGGACAGCAGCGGCAGCAGAACCGTAAGTGGTACTGAGAGCAGTGGGGCAGTAGGATTAAGCCGAAGACTACAGAGCGGCATTGATTTGAGCACAGCCCTGGCAGTTGACCTTGCGAATCTACTTACGCAGGGAGGTGCATCATCGATGGGATTGGCGGGGGATGCGAGCATCTCAATTCCTCTGTTAAGAGGTTCCGGCAGACATATAATAACAGAAAGCCTGACTCAGGCCGAGCGAGATGTTGTTTATGCCATTCACGAATTCGAGCGTTTCAAACGTACGTTTGCAGTCAATACAGCGAGCGAGTACCTGTCTGTCCTTCGCCAGATAGATGAGGTGACCAATGCAGAGGAGAACTATCGATCGCGGATTTCGACGTCCCGCCGAGCCCGCCGGTGGACCGATGCAGGCCGGACAAGCGAAATCGAAGTTGACCAGGCGGTCCAGAGTGAGTTAGGGGCACGTAGCCGTTGGATATCGGCAAAGGAAAGGTACAATAATCGTATCGATGCATTTAAGAGTACTTTGGGTCTTCCTACGGATGCTTTGATTGAACTGGACCCGAATGACCTTGAAGAACTCCGAGCTCCGGCGCTGAAGATGGTAGAAGAAATTTTAACAAAGCAAGTTTCCGAGACTGCTGAGGAGACACCCCCAGCGGATGCGCCCATTGAATTATTGCCACCCACCGATGAGGATGCCGGTCCTTTTGAGATTGATGAATCGATGGCAGTTCGGCTTGCTCTTGAGAATCGTCTTGATTTGAAAGTAGCTCTTGGTGGAGTGTATGACGCCCAAAGACAGGTCGTAGTTCGAGCGGATGCATTAGGGGCAGAACTTACGTTCCTTGGTTCTGCCGATATCGGGTCGAGTAGAGGAATTGGTTCAGTAGGAGCAGATGATGCACAGCTTCATTTTAATAAGGGCAGCTATTCGGGGTTGCTTAACCTTGATCTGCCTCTCGAACGAACTGCTGAGCGGAACGCATACAGGAAAAGTCTTATTGATCTGGAGCAGGCAACACGCAATGTGCAGACCCTTGAGGACCAGATAAAGCTTTCTATACGCAATGAGTTAAGAGTTTTACTGGAATTACGCGAGACTCTTAAAATTCAGGCCCAGGCGGTTGTCTTAGCCAGGAAACGTGTAAACAGCACTACACTTTTTGTTGAGGCGGGAAGGACGGAAATCCGTAATTTGCTGGAAGCACTGGATGCGCTTCTTGGAGCACAAAACTCGCTGACTTCGGACGTTGTAAGTTATCGAGTGGGCGAACTGGAGTTACAACGTGATATGGGTGTTCTCCAGGTTGACGAAAAGGGATTATGGCGAGAATTTTCGCCGGAGGTAGTTAATCATGTCAAACAATAATGTAAAAAACGGTCGTAGTGGTCTCAAGTCTCCCAAAGTTATTGGAGCGATTGTAATTGTTGCCCTAATCTGCATAATCGTGTTATGGCTCAAAGTAGTCAGGGGCAGTGAACAGGCCGGCAGTGATCTTGTGACTTTTGTTGCAAAACGAGGACCTCTTACCATCAGTGTGCTGGAGTCCGGCACAATAAAGCCGAGGGAACGTATAATCATCAAAAACGAGCTTGAAGGAAGAACGTCTATCATTAGCCTCCTTCCTGAAGGTACACAAGTCAAGAAGGGTGACAAGCTGGTTGAGTTGGATGCAAGTACGCTTGAAGACACCTTGATAGACCAGGAAATCAAAATGCAGAATGCTGAAGCCGCTTTTATTGATGCTAACGAGGCTTTGGCGGTTGCGGGGAACCAGGCACAAAGCGATATTGATATCGCAAAGCTGACATTAACATTCGCCGAACAGGATTTAGAGCAGTACAATGAAGGTCAGTATCCTAAGGATCTGAAAACTGCAAACAACGAAATAACATTGAGAGAAGAGGAGCTTACCCGTGCACAAGAGACCCTCGAGTGGTCTCAGAAGTTATTCGAGGAGAAATATCTCTCCAACACCGACTTACAAGCTGACAAACTGGCAGTGACCCGCAGTAATAACAACCTGGAACTGGCCAAGGAAGAACTCCGCTTGCTGGGGGAGTTCACCCGCCAGCGAAATATCGATCAGTTTGAAAGCGATTTCCACCAGGCGAAGATGGCTCTGGAGCGGACGCAGCGCAAAGCCAAAGCCACTGTTATACAGGCGAAGGCTGACCTAAAAGCCAAAGAACTTGAATATACACGTCAAATAACCAAATTGGAAAAGATCAATGACCAGCTCGGGAAAGCCACAATATTGTCTCCAGCCGATGGGACTGTAATCTATGCCTCGAGTGCCCGAAGAGGTCATGACAATCGAGAACCGTTGGATGAAGGTGCCGAAGTTTACGAGCGGCAGGAACTGATATATCTTCCAACAGCCACCTCAACCATGGCTGAGGTGAATATTCATGAAGCGAGTCTTGAGAAGGTTCGCTTGGGTCTTCCTGCAATAGTAACGGTTGATGCACTTCCTGGTAAAACATTTTTCGGCAGTGTCGGCCACATCGCCCCCTTGCCTGATACACAGAGTATGTGGATGAATCCTGACCTGAAGGTCTATAACTCAGAGGTTTACCTGGAAGGTGATACGCCCGATCTCCGCACAGGAATGAGCTGCAAAGTAGAGATAATCGTACAACAGTATGAGGATGCTGTTTACATTCCTGTTCAGGCGGTTATACGTATTGCGGGGCAGCCGGCCGTGTATGTTGTAAAAGATGGAACTATCGAGGAACGTGAGGTAAAAATCGGCCTTGATAATAACCGGATGATTCGAATTATCGATGGAATCCAGGAAGGCGAAGTTGTGCTTCTGACGCCTCCATTAAAATCCGCATCTATCGAAGATGCATCGGGTATGATTAATGGCGGGAGGGCTGAGTCCAGTGATGAGTTGGATACTCTGAAGCAACGGATAAATGAACAACTCAATGGTACAAATGGAACAAAAACAGGAGGACCTGATACACTTTTGGATATGAAAGAGCGGCGGGAGATGCAGCAGCAATTACTCGGTGCCGGTAAGGAACAGGGAGAAAGCCAGAAACAGGGAAGAGACGTAAGACCGCAAGGAACAGAAGGGAATCGGTAGATGGCTGAACAAGTTCTTCCAAACGACCATCAGGAAATTGTTCAGCTCAAAGAAGCACGCAAGGTTTACCAGATGGGTATGCAGGAGGTCAATGCCCTCGCTGGTGTTACAATCTCTTTCAAAAAGGGCAGCTTTTGGGCGATTATGGGCCCCAGCGGGTCTGGAAAAAGTACTATGATGAACATTCTCGGGTGTCTGGATCGCTTAACCTCCGGTCACTATTATATCGAAGGCCAGGACGTAAGTCAGCTCGACGACGATTCACTTAGCGAGCTTCGGCTCAAACATCTCGGATTTATCTTCCAGAGCTTCAACCTGATTCCGCAGTTGAGCGTTCAGCGGAACATAGAACTGCCGCTCTATTACCTTGGATGAGATGCAGAACAAAGCGCTAAGCGCGCTCGCGAGCTTGCCGATGAGGTTGGGCTCGGTGACCGGTTGAACCATCGACCAACGGAACTCTCCGGTGGGCAAATGCAGCGGGTAGCTATCGCCAGATCACTTGCGAATGATCCGCAAGTCATTTTCGCCGACGAACCGACCGGGAATCTGGATTCGATAACGGGCGAACAAATCATGGAAGTCCTGGCAAATTTGAACCGGCAGGGCAAAACTATCATTATGGTCACACATGAGCCCAATATTGCGGCATATGCTGATAGCCGGCTGCATATGATTGACGGAGTAGTCGATAGAATTGAAGTGAGCGTGCATGAGACAAACTAAGTTCATAAGAAATATCTGCCTTGGAGTTGAGAATCTGCTGCTTCATAAGCTTCGTTCGTTCCTGACTATGCTGGGTGTTGTTTTCGGCGTTGGAAGTGTGGTGGCCATGTTATCTGTAGGAGAAGGTGCCAGCGCAGAAGCCCTTGAGCAAATCCGCAAGCTTGGTAGTAACAATATTATCATCTCATCGGTCAAGTCCGCGGAAGAGGAACAGGCCACTACTACTCATTCGCATATGAGTATTTACGGGCTTTTGTATGAAGATCACACCAGAATAGCAGAGAGCTTTGGGAATATCCGACAGGTAGCACCGGTGAAGCTGATTCGAAAGGAAACACGTCTGCGTGAAAGGGCGATGGAACTGCGGGTAGTCGGGACGACACCAGAATGGTTCGAGCTTGTTCCTCGCGAGGTTATTGCCGGGCGGGTGCTTTTGCCAAGCGATGAGGAAAAGCAAGCCCCCGTGGCTGTGCTAACCGAATTTGGCGCCCGTAAAATTTTGGCAACCGAGCATTCTATAGGCCAGACAATCCGCATCGGCGGGGACCAGTTTGAGGTCATCGGCATCGTCAAAAGCGAAAGTGGCCAGGCCGGAAATATTCAAATTCCTGACCAGCAAGTAGATGTCTATATTTCCATTGAGGTGGCTCGCATATATTTCGGCGATGTATTTACGAGGCGTACTTCGGGTGGAGACGAACGAGAAAAAGTGGAACTGCACCAAATCATTGTCCGAGTGGATGACTCTGGCAGCGTTGAGGGCACGGCGGTTGGTATAGAACAGATGTTGGGTAGGTTTCACAAGAAAAAGGATTATTTGGTTAGCGTTCCTCTGGCTTTACTCAAGCAGGCCGAAGCTACAAAGCGAACTTTTAATATTGTCCTTGGCTCAATTGCGGGTATTAGTTTGCTTGTAGGTGGAATCGGGATTATGAATATCATGCTGGCCTCAGTAACAGAACGCACTCGTGAAATTGGAATAAGACGTGCCATCGGTGCCAAGCGGAAACAGATTATCTATCAGTTCCTCATCGAAACAGTAGTTCTTTCGACGATGGGGGGTATCATTGGTTTGGGTGTCGGTGTTGTTATCCCGCTGTTAATAACTTACTTTTCCGGCATGATTACTGTTATAACCTTGAAAGGAATTTTGCTGCCGCTTCTAATCAGCATGACTATCGGCATCCTATTCGGCCTGTATCCGGCCATGAACGCCGCCAAAGTCGATCCTATCGTAGCTTTAAGACATGAATAATGTATTAGATGGGATATTCCAAAGTCACCAAGTGGTTGATTTATATACATTTTTTCGCAAGTTGTGGAGGTTTTTATTTTTTTCGCAATATATTTACAGATAAAAGCGTCTATAACTATGGTTAAAGGCTATCCATTTAAATTAGAAATGCCTCATATTGGTCGTGTAAGCATGTAAATTGATGTAAGTGTAGGTTTTGCAGGGACTTTCAGGATGGAGTTTTCGATGCAATAACCCAAATTGGAGCAAGTGAGGAGCTATTTTTTGATATTATTTTCTAATATCATACTGTATAATGAACAAAATATGGATAAACGTATTCAAGAAAGGACTGGTATAGGAGAAAAATAATATGTATGGAAAATATCAACCTGTGACATTGTTATTTTGTGTGGTTGGCATTGCTGTTATCACTGGTTTTGCGGGTGGATGTAGTCCTGAGCAGTATAAGGCCGATGCCGATAAAGAGGTTTATAAGATTATCGATGAAAAATGGCAGGATGACTTTGGCGTGAAAGCAAATTATATAATAAGCGACAGCAATGCTGTCACATCGCCAATCGACATTCCTGTTGAAAAAGTAATACCCCCATCAGGCGTTCTCAGTCTTTCAGAGGCGGTCTCCATAGCTACTAGATACAACCGGACTTATAAAAGAAAAAAAGAGGATCTTTACATATCTGCACTTGGCTTAACGGGAACACGATACAATTATGCACTACAGTGGTTTGGGACTATAGACGGCACTTACACGGACGATAAGAGCGGTGGAGATGATGTACAAATAGATGGTGATGCGGGAGTTAACAAGCAATCATTGTTCCTTGATGGTGTGGTGTACAATGTTGGTATCATGCTTGACTGGACGCGTTTTCTTACCGGCGATCCGCGGACTTCATTGGGTTCGATTTTAAGCGGTGATGTGACCTTGCCTTTGCTGGGCAGCGGTGCCGGTAAAGCTGCCCAAGAGGACCTTACTCAGCGTGAGCGACAAGTTTTGTATGATATACGCACATTCAACCGTTACCGCAAGACATTCATAGTTGATATTGTGGACCAATATTACAATATTTTAGAGCGAAGAGCCAACGTAATCAATGCTGAAAACAATTATAAAAGCCTGCTTGAATCAAAAAAACGTCTGGAAATTGAGGTTGGAACCGGTTCAAAGGCACCTTCCGATGTGGATGAGACTGATCAGCAGTTGCTGAGTGCGGAAAATAGCTGGGTAAGAGCCCAACAGATTTACGAAGGGGCGCTTGATCAATTCAAGGTAACGTTAACTTTACCAACCGACGCTGAGATAGTATTGGATCCGAATGAATTACTGGCGCTGGAGAAGATAGGGATAAGCCAGGTCGATTATACAACGGAAATGGCCATTGAAACGGCGAGGCAATGGCGTCTGGATTTAGCTAACAGCGCCGATGCGGTTGAGGATGCGGAGCGGAAACTTGTTTTAGCTGCCGAGGGCCTTGGTGTGCAACTGGATCTGTTTGCCGATACAGGCACAGCTGGAATACAATCAGAGCCAGAAACCAGGGTTGGAAGGTTGCAGTTTCATGAGTCGGCATATCGTCTTGGTTTTGAAGCCGATTTGCCGTTTGACCGGGTAGCTGAACGCAATGCTTATCGTGAGAGATTAATAAATTTAGAACAGGCGCTACGGGAATATGAGAATGACCAGGACAACATTGAACTGGGCATGCGTTCGGCACTTCGGGACCTGAAGGCCAAAGCCGAACAGTACCGTATTCAACAAATGGCTTTAGTTTTAGCCCAAAGGCGAAAGAATACTCAGGAGATGTTAT
>JACNGQ010000337.1 GCA_014384025.1 Planctomycetota bacterium
CCTCTATCGGCAAGGCGGCTGAAAACCCTGAACATTTATTTCAACTGACCACTAGTTGGCGTTAGAAATAAGCTGATTGAAGCGTACAAGCAAACTATGAATATGCCGTTGTAATTGAATATTTTATGTATTTTTTTCAATCATCGGTAGTCAATTGATAAAGAGGCTTAATGGACTTTTTCCAAAAGATAAGTGTAGTTTGGCAAAAGTTAGGTCTCGTTCAACGGGCCTTGCTTATTGGGCTCCTTCTCACCTTTTTTGCTGCCGTTGCTCTGCTTACTTATTGGGCTCGCCGGCCTGATATGAGAATGCTGTATCAGGAAATTGCGCCCGAAGAAGCAGCTAAGATTACCGAGAAAATTAGCGAAAAGGGCATTGCTTACGAATTGAGAAAAGGCGGGACGAGTATCTATGTGCCGATGGAGCAGGTATATCAGCTTCGTTTGGATATGGCAAAAGAGGGTCTTCCTATAGGTGAGCAGGGGGGGTACAAGATATTTGATAATGAAAAAATCGGGATAAGCCCGTTCGTCCAAAGCGTCAACCTCAAGCGGGCGCTACAGGAAGAACTTGCCAAGAGCATACAGATGATAGATGGTGTCGTTCATGCGCGTATCCATATAGTAAGCCCTGAACAAACACTTTTTACTTCTGATACCGGTAAAACCACTGCTTCTGTAGTTCTTCGACTGAGGGCGGGTTATAAATTAAGCAGTTTGAATATCGCAGCAATAACTCATTTGGTCTCCGGTAGCGTTGGAGGGCTTACATCGGAAAATGTTACCGTGGTAGACAGCCAGGGACATCTTCTTTCAAGTAAGTCAGATTCAGTTATAGCTGGTGAGGCAGGCACTGTTCAAGATTACAGGGAAAGGGTAGAGGAGAACCTGTCGAAAAAGGTGGAGGATATGCTCACCGCTGTTTTAGGGCCCGGCCGGGCAACAGTAAGAGTTAGTGCCATTATTGATATGAACAGCGTTAGCACCGTTACGGAAAAGCTTGACCCAAAAGGCGTTGTTATTAAAGAAGAGATTACAAGCGGTTCTGAAACCGGAGCTGCCACACCATCAGCCGCAGGTGAGCCTGCTGTGCCGGGTATCTCAGTAAAAGATGAAATAATTAAGACCGACTATGAGGTCGGAAAGACGGTAAAGCAGGAAGTTGTTTATCCGGGCCAAATAAAATCTTTGAAGGTAGCAGCATTTGTTGACTTATCAGTATCAGACGCTAATGATGCAGGCTCCGGAAACAGCGCTGCAAAGATAATGCAGGAAACTGATGTAGTGGCTATTATCCAAAATGCTCTTGGGCTTGAGGATGAAACTGCTATCAAAGTAGTTAATGTTAAGTTCAATCGTCCGTTTGAATCACTTGTTGAAGAAGAGCCGTCCAGTTGGCCTCGTTATATAGCAATTGCCCGACAGGCTTCCTTAGGCATTATGGCAATTTGCGCGCTGCTTGTTCTTCGTATGTTTCGCGGAGCAAAGAGTAAGGTGGCAAAGGTGTCCAAAGCAGATGAATTGCCCGAAGCCGATGGGGCTTCTGGACTTTTAATGGACGGAGAAGGAGTTCCAGAGCCAATAGTTGTGCGCAGGCAGATAGCCAGTGCTTTGGAACAAGATCCTGAGCGAGTGAAGCAATTGTTTGCGAGTTGGCTCGAAGAAAAAGGAGGCTAAAGTTAGCAAGGCGTGAATTGTTATGTTTATAGCGAAACAATAAGCAATCGGATATACAAGGCACTAATATCAAATGCCAAATAACGAATATCAAATTTCAAGTAGAACAATTCTTCGGAGAAGAAAAAAGTCGTATATCCGTCCGTTCCAGACTTCTAATAAGCGGCCAGGAGAAACGAAAAAGGTGTTGACTGGTAAGCAAAAAGCTGCAATGCTGTTGATGAGTCTTGATTCAGCGGCTGCTGCTGAGCTGCTCAAGGGCGTTGACGCCGAGGCTGTCCAGGGATTGGCAGTGGAATTAGCGCATTTGGATGCCACTGGTTTCACCAATAACAGGCAGGATTTGGGAGTTGCCCGGCAAAACTGTAAATCGTTGCAGCCCAGTCATGATTTTCGTATTAATGGTTTCCTGAAAGAAGTGTTGAAGAGCAGCGTTGGTGAAGAGAAGACAGAGCAGATCCAGACGGGAATACATGAACTGCTGAATAAAAACAATCCTTTCAAATCTATTTGTTCCGCTGAACCTAAAACGTTAGCGACAATTCTGGAGAATGAGCACCCTCAAACTGCTGCGGTAGTTTTATCAGAAATGCCCGTAAAGAAAAAAACAGAAGTGCTCAACTATTTGGACTGGGGTATCCGAGTTAGCATTGTCAATAGAATGAGCAATTGTGGGGCTATGAGTGCCCAGGCAAGGAGTCGAATTACAGGAGTTGTTTACAAACGTCTTGAGGCTGTTACTACCGGTAGGGCAAATGGAAATTTGTCAGCACAATCTAAGCCGTCTATTAGAAAAATGTCTGTTATTTTGCGAAATATGGGTAAAGAGATTAGAGATAGTCTGCTTGGTGTTATACGGGGCAAAGACAAACATGCCGGTGAAATGGTAGCTGACTTGATGATATTTTGGGAAGATATCCCACAAATTTCCGACCATTCACTGCAGAAGGCTTTGAGAAGAATTGATATAAAGAAATTGGCTTTGGCATTGGTCAGAGCCGACAATAAACTAATTCAGAAAATACAATCTAATATTTCCGAGACGACGGCTGCTGTTTTGAATGAACAAATGCTACTTATGTCGGCGTACGGGCAGGATGATATTGAGCAGGCCAGAGATAGTGTTGTGGATATCTTGCGTGAAATGAATGAGAAAAGTGAACTTGCATTTGTGGAAGAATGGTGCGAAATCTAATGGAGTTAAATTCTGTTTTGAAGAGAATATAAAAGATAATAATGAACTTTTAGTGGAAATAATCAGGGGGATATTCAAGAGGGATTTAAATAAACTACTATGACAGGAACAAAAAAAGCTGCGATGTTGTTAATGAGTCTGGATGCTGCCACAGCGACTGAACTTCTTAAGGGGCTTAAAGCCGAAGAGATTCAAGAGATTGCCATGGAATTGGCGCGATTCCAGATATCGAACGAGGTTAGCGCCGATGAACAAATACAGGTTGTCCAGGAGTTCTGTAGCTCACTTCAACAAAAGCAAGACCGTAAATTTAGCATGAAAGCTTTTCTTAACGAGATGCTTGTGACTGTTCTTGACAAAGAAACGGCGGAACAAATTCAAGCCGAAGTTAAAATGATTTCTGGAGGCCAAGACCAGTTTGGGGAGATTCGTTTGGCCAGTTCAGATGAATTAGTTCTTGCGCTGAAGGGTGAGCACCCCCAGACAATAGCTGTGGTATTGTCTGAGTTGGAGCCAAAGAAAAGCCAGGATGTTCTGGCGCGTTTGGATGAAGAAATTCGGCTAAAGGCTGTTTGCAGGATGTTAAATCCGGAATTGGTGGGTAGCGGAGTAAAGCAGCGAATGGCATTTACAGTCAGCGAACGGCTGCAAAGTTTCAAAGGAGAAATTCTTACGGAAAGTCCGGAGCAAACTCTACGAAAACTGGCTGTTGTCCTGAGTGGTCTGGAAACAGGACTGAGAGACCAGATGCTTGATGAGATTAGCAAGTATGATGAGGAAACCTCCAAGACGGTAAGAAATTTGATGATAACTTGGGACGATATTCCGTCAATTGCAGACAGGTCTATGCAGGAGGCACTGCGAAGCGTAGAGGCTGGCAAATTAGCGGTGGCACTTTATGGTGCAAATGATGCTGTTATTGAAAAGATACGCTCAAATATTTCTGAACGGGCAGCTGCCTCGCTTGATGAAGAAATCTCGTTAATGCAGGATCCTCTGGAAAAAGAAGTTCTTGATGCCCGAGAAGAAGTTGTCAATCCGCTGAGGGATGCAAATGAGCAGGGAACACTTAGAATGGCAGGACGATAGCAGAATGACACAGACACTTACAGTCCGTCTTGAAAAGCCAATTACCTCGGCTAAATTTCTTGATGAATCTGCCGTAGGTATTGGTGTTGGTCAAGTGCCCGGTCTCGGCCAAGCTAATTCTGCGGCGAATGCCGTACAAATTCCGGCTCAGGTTTCAGAGGCTCAGAAAAATACGTTTTCACAGACTTGCCAGGCAATTAATGGTGTGGTTATAAAACTCAATCAATTTTACGAAAAAGTGTTTGCCGAGCAAAAAGAAGAAATTGCCAAGCTTTCGGTGGAAATCGCCAGAAAGATTTTGATGCAAAAAGTAGAAGACGGAGATTATGAAATACAATCTATTATTAAAGAGGCACTAAACATTGCTCCAAAGAAACAGGATATAGTAGTGCATTTGAATCCTGAAGACCTTGCGGAATGCCAGAAGGCACTACAAAATGAGCCTGATGGCACTTTGAAATATGTTAAGTTTGTTTCCGACTCTAATATAGGACGGGCAGAATGCCTGCTTGAGAGCCCCAAGGGGACAGTAGAATCACTGATTAACGAACATTTGGATAGAATTAGCAAAGCACTTAAAAAGGCGGAATGAGTTATGGTTACGAGTGAGGTTAGTAATGGTTTGATTAATTTTGATAAGTTTCACTCAGCACTTCGCGAGGTAAATTTGTTGGATTGTCAGGGTTTTGTGGTCCGTGTTTCCGGTCTGACAGTTGAATCTACAGGCCCTGCAATAGGTTTAGGGGAGCTATGTGGTATCCAGATTCGTAATGGGCGGCGAGTGTTGGCTGAAGTGGTAGGTTTCCATGATGACCATCTTATTCTGCTGCCGTTGGAGCATATAAATGGTATAGCGCCGGGCGATACAGTGACCGCTCGTACGACTGTCCGGCATATCGCCTTAAGCAAAGCTGTCCTGGGTAGAGTAGTAAACGGGCTGGGAGAGCCTATAGATAATAAAGGACCGTTGGTAGGAACAGATAAAAAAGCATTAGATGCAAATAGTCCATCACCGTTGAGCCGAAAAAAAATTGCAAGTCCTTTGGTGTTGGGCATAAGATCGATAGATGGTGTATTAACCTGTGGCAAGGGTCAGCGCGTGGGTATTTTCTCTGGTAGCGGAGTAGGGAAGAGCGTTTTACTTGGCGATATTGCCAATTCGAGTGAAGCAAATGTTAATGTTGTAGCGCTGATAGGCGAGCGTGGACGAGAGGTTCGGGAATTTCTCGAAGGAGACCTCGGGGCTGAGGGTTTATCACGCAGCGTAGTTGTCGTAGCTACCTCGGATTCTCCTCCTATTCAGCGTGTAAAAGCAGCGTTTGTAGCTGCTACAATTGCCGAATATTTTCGGGACAAGGGTAAAGATGTTTTGTTTATGATGGATTCCCTTACTCGTTTCGCACAGGCCCAGAGAGAAATAGGCCTTGCGGCTGGTGAACCTCCGGCGGCAAAGGGGTACTGTCCAAGCGTTTTTTCGCTAATGCCCAGACTTATCGAACGTTTGGGCTGTGCAGAAACCGGCAGTATCACGGGTATTTTGACTGTTTTAGTTGAGAACGATGATTTAGCCGACCCGGTGGCTGATAGTGCCAGAAGTCTGCTTGACGGGCATATAGTTCTGTCGAGAAAATTGGCTGAGAGGGGGCATTATCCCGCTGTGGATATTTTACAGAGTGTCAGTCGATTGATGCCTGTGGTGGTCAGTAAAGAGCACCTGCTTGCTGTACAGAAGCTCAAAGAAATATATGCTATTTATATTGATGCTGAAGATCTAATAAATATTGGAGCTTTTTCATCCGGCAGTAATCGACGTATTGATGGAGCTATAGCTTTGATTGACAGGATAAACAGCTTCCTTATTCAGTCTATTCGAGAGAGGACCGATTTTAATGAAACTGTAAGGCAGTTGACTGCCATTACCCAGTTTTGGAATGAGCTGTTAGGTGCCCAGAGCCGGTAAATTTCGTACTGAATACATATCAGATATTGAGAGAAAGAAAAATTGAAAATTAAATGAAACGGTTTGTATGGCGGCTACAGCGTGTCCTTGATATAAGGGCAAAGGAAGAACAAAAAGCCAGAGCAGAATTGCTTAGGCTGACGGAAGAGTTAGCAGAGACACGGAGCGAACTTCTGACATGGCGGAAGATGTTAGAGGAGATAATTAATGGCTTAGCCGTGGGAAATCCTAAAAAACGTTTGGGCAGGCAGGAATTTTTTCTGAGATATTCGGCGGCAAGTGATGAGCAGATTAAGAAGCTCGAAAATATAGTGAAGGAGTTGGAGTCAAAACAAAGAAAGAAAATTGCCGAAGTTTTAAAACTAAGAAGGTCCAAAGAAGGCCTTGAAAAATTACGAGTCGAAGCAAAGATACAATTTATAAAGGAACAAGAGAAACTGGATCAACAACAATTAGATGAGGGAGCTACAGTTTTGTTTGTTCGAAAAACAATGAGTTAGGAGAAAAACCAGTGAGCAAGAAACTGATAATTATAACAGCTTCAGCAGGGCTGGTGAGTTTTGCCGGAGCATTTGCCGTGGGGTGGTTTACCGCCCCATCTCCATCAGGGGATCCGGGTGAACCAATTCAATCGGAGATTGTGAGCGTGGGTGCTGTTCCGGAGATGCCTCATCCTGTAGCTGGTACGGCAGGCGTCATAGGTTCGGCTTCCGGCAATGAGAAAAAAGCTATGACAGAAAAGCAGCTTAAGAATCTTGTCTTTGAGGTTCGGGAAAAAGTGCAGGAGTATGATGATAAGCTGCAGAATCTTACTGTTCGGGAACAGAGATTACAGAGGACACAGGATACTTTAAAAGAGGATATTCAAAACCTTAATAATCTGCGAATCGAGCTTGCTACAATTGTTGCCGATATCAAGAGCGAGCGCGATAAGCTGCTCAAAACCAGGCTTGAAGTTACCCAGACCGAAAAGAGTAACCTTGTATTAATAGCAGCTACTTATGACAAGATGGATGCGTCTAGTGCGAGCAAGATATTGGTTAGTATGTGTACGAGCCAGACACAGCCCGGCAAGATTGATAGCCAGAGCAGGGGTTTTGATGAGGCCGTAAAAATTCTGTACTATATGACCGAAAGGACCACAGCCAAACTGCTGGCTGAGCTAACCACTGCAGAGCCAATGCTGGCAGCGTTTTTGACCCAGAGATTAAAACAAATAGTTGAAGGAAAGTAATCTAATGGATATTGCAACAATAGTAGGAGTACTTCTTGGTTTTTTTGTCGTCATAGGCGCAATTGTGGTTGGGGGTGGTTGGCAGTCATTTGTCCATGTTCCCTCAATGGCTCTAACCCTTGGAGGTATGCTGTGCGCTACGCTCATACATTTTTCACTACCGCAGTTTTTGGGGATATTTTCAGTAATCAAGAAGACAATAATTTCGAAGGTACCGTCACAATCAGAGCTGATTCAAAAAATGGTGAATTTTGCCGCCATCAACAGACGTGATGGAGCGCTCGCTTTGGAGCAGGAGATTCCCAACTTAGACAATTCATTTTTCGTCAAGGGCCTGCAGATGCTTGTAGATGGACGGGATTCCGAACAAATTCGGGATTTAATGTCTGTAGAGGTTCAGTATCTTCAAGAGCGCCATTCAACAGGTAAGAAGATTTTGGAGTTTATGGGGGCGGCCGCACCTGCTTTTGGGATGATAGGCACACTTATCGGTTTGGTGCAGATGCTCAGGGGCTTAGATTCACCTGATGCAATTGGTGGAGGAATGGCAGTAGCTTTGCTGACTACTTTTTATGGTGTATTAGCCGCCAATTTGGTTTTTATCCCGTTGGCGGGTAAATTGGGAATTTATTCAAAAGCGGAAACGACCGTAATAGAGATGATTATAGAAGGTATCTGCTCTATAGCACAAGGTGATAATCCGACAGTTGTTCGAGAAAAACTGCAGTCATTTATGTCACAGGGCAGACGGGAAGAAGTAAAGGCTACTGTATAATGGCACGTGCGAACAAACAAATAGAGGAAGATGAGGCTCCAGGCGCACCGGAATGGATGGTAACTTTCAGTGATTGTATGACGCTGCTGTTGACATTCTTTGTGCTTCTTTTAAGTTTCTCTTCTTTTGATGAGAAGGTTTTTCGGAAGTTAAGAGTAATTTTCATGGATGCTTTACCCACTGCCAGTCAGTCGAAAGAACTAAATAGAGATGCGGTCCTGCCTACGGAGCAAATTGAAATGACACCGGAGCTGGCCGAAGGAAGTGAAAAACCTACTTTGCTCAAAGGATTGGACGACAACGTACGAGAAGAGACACCTGCGGATTTCCGTAGTCGAAAAGTATTCTCGATCTCATCGGAGAAAGTTTTTTGGGGTAATGGTGTGCTTATTTCGGCTGAAGGTCGTCGCATTATGACTAAGATGGCGTCATTTTTAGAGGAAGTACCCAGCCGTGTTGTTATTTGTGAAAATGGTCCGTCAGGCCAAGGAGGGGCTGAACAGCTCGGTTTATCACGGGCATGGGCAGTATTGGAGTATCTAACGAGTAGTCAGAATCTTGATAAGAATTGGTTCAGCGTCTCAGCAGAGAGTATTCTTGCTCAAGAGGATCTTAGAAGTGGTGAACCTTCCAGCGCAAGCATGAAATCTGAACGTGCACTTGAGATAGTATTGTTAGAACGGAGTATTTACGATTGAAGCGTCAGCCAATCAAGGAAGAAAAGCCCAAAGTTCCGGCATATATCGTTACGTTTTCAGATATGACAACACTACTGTTGACATTCTTTGTAATGTTGTTGAGCCTTGCAACTGTGCAGGATGATGAAATGTTTCACAAGGGCCGAGAATCTTTTTCCTATGCAATTAAAACCTTTGGGCTTGGTATGTTAGCGGGAAGAAAACCAAAGCCGGATTTAGGTTATTATAAGGTTAAGTATTATATGGACGAACCTAATGAAACGTTCATAGGCAGGAGCATAAACACAAAAGAGGAGAAAATACGCAAGCTATTCAATGAACTAAACCGATCTATGAAGTCTATGCCGTCAGTAATGGCTGCAAATAAAATCGATTTTACAGTAACTGACATTCGCTTTGCACAGGGTGGTGCAAGATTGGATGAGTTGGCAAAGCAATTCTTAGGTAGCTTTTACTCACAGTTGCAGCAGAATTATGGTTCCAGGCCGTTGAAACTTTATGTGCTTGGTTTAGCCAATGACCAGAGAGCTGAAAAAGAGCAGTGGATACTTTCTGCTAAGCGGGCAAAGGCGGTGGCAGATTATCTGCGAGGTATTTCACCTTTGGGATCTGGTTCCCAAATACAACGCAGTACAATTGGGGGCTGGTCTAATTGGTCTATTAATTGGTGGGGAGCAGGGCCGGGAGGTGATTGGGTGCGGCAGGATAGCGCTATTTCCAAACAGTCACAGATATTAATTGCGGTCCTCAGAGTAGATGATTAATTCAAGACTGTGTAAAGTTTTTCGACATTTTGTTTGATTATACGCCATTTCTCGTATTAAAAATCTAGCTGACGACCTGCTAATGAGCCTTTTCGCATTTCGGCACGCTATTTGCTCACTAAATAATCAGAAGACGTTCTGTATGTGGACTGGGCATTAGTAAGCGTATTTTTGTGTTTTTTGATATGGTGCGAAGCAAGAAAAGAATCGTTGTTTTTTTAATAGCAGTTATACTGGGCTGTGGTGTGATAATGGTTTGCACTTCCCAATCGTCTGCCGATGCTGAAAAGCCCGCTTCTAACAGTGGCGGAACGGAATTTGGAAATTCACAACCCAAATCTAATTCTTTGTTTGAAAATGATCCCAATTTTTTAACAAATACGACTAATGGGCCAGGTATCCGGGAATTGTTTTTTAAATTTATGGTTTCGGTTTTGTTTCTCGTAGCTCTTGGCGCAGGGGGGATTTACGTTTCAAAAAGATTTCTGCCAAAGATTACTAACCTGTCAGGCAAAGAGATTCGTATTGCTGAAACTGTCCACCTTGGGCCCCGCAAGGCAGTGCATCTGCTTGAGGTCGGGGAGCGACGCTTCCTTATTGGTAGCACAAATGAGAACATCACAAGATTGGCCGACTTAACAAGTACTTTAACGGAGTTGTCAATACGGGAAATAGAAAATAATTGAGGATGTCAATGACAGGTAAGCTTGTTAAAGTATTTTTTTGGGTTTTTATTGTTGCGGCGCCTGCTGGGTTTTCTTTTGGCCAGGATATCAATGCGATTCCAAGGCGGGCTGGACCGCCTGGTGATACTGCAACAACAAGCGTCCCGGCTAACGGAGTTCCAAGCCTTACAGATTTGATGACGGTTATAGATAAGGCCACGACTAACGAAGACAGCAGCAAAGATTGGTCAACACCTGTCAAACTTGTAATCATCTTTACCGGTCTGGCGATTCTGCCGAGTCTTTTGGTTATGATGACTTCTTTTACGAGGATAGCTATTGTTTTGTCTTTTGTTCGGCGTGCTTTGACCACGCAGAGCATACCTCCTACAATTGCAATGATGGGTTTAGCTTTATTTCTGACACTCTACACAATGGCTCCTACGTTTACTAAGGCCAATACAATAGCCATTAAGCCTTATCTTGCAAACGAGATTAATTTTCAGACTGCGGGTAAGCTGGCAGGCAATTGTATGAAGGAATTTATGCTTCGGCAGACCAGAGAAGCCGATTTAGCTCTTTTTGTGCGGATGGCCAAGGTAGCCCCCCCAACGAGCCTGATGGATGTAGATTTACACATAGTTATTCCAGCATTTATCATCAGTGAGTTCCGCACTGCGTTTGAAATAGGTTGTCTTTTATTTATTCCTTTTCTTTTAATGGATTTGGTTATTGCAAGTGTTTTACTAAGTGCGGGCATGATGATGCTGCCTCCAATGATGATTTCGCTGCCTTTAAAGCTGATTTTATTTATTCTTGTTGACGGTTGGGGATTACTGGCGGAGAGTCTAAGTCTGAGTTTCAAATAACATCAAGTATCGAACGCCTGCGCTAGGATAGTTGCGGGTTGAAATATCTGTGGAGATACGAGGTACAAATTATGGATAGTAGTTTCATTCTTTACCTGGGCCGTTATACCCTCGAGACGGCTTTGCTTTTGGCCGCTCCGATTCTGCTGACATGTATAGTTGTCGGAGTGGCGATGACATTGTTTCAGGCGGTTACTTCCATACGTGATATGACCTTAACTATAGTGCCTAAACTTTTGGCTGTCGGTATCGTCACGTTGGTTTGTGGCGGTTGGCTCATGGAAGTGTTACTTAGATTTACAAATGAAATATTTGGGCATATCCGGAATATTATGCATTGAAGATAAAGTTAAAAGGATAAACAATTGTTTATGAACGGGCCACTTCTTACCGCAATCCGCAGAAATTTGGCAGCAGGAAAAATATGGCATTGATTATCGAAAAATTATTTGGTTTTGTTATGGTGCTGACGAGGATATCAGCATTTTTTTTGATACTTCCTGTTTTTGGATGGAAAAGTATTCCTGTCAGAATAAAGGTTGCGATGACTATTCTGATAACGATATTTTTTTCAATGATAATACCTGTACCTATTGATTCCAGACAAGTCTCTGTCGTAGAATCAGTATTGCTTCTGGCCAACGAAGCCACGTATGGGCTGGCTCTGGGCCTGATTGCTGCTTTTGTATTTGCCTCGGTTAAATTCTGCGGGCGCATTATTGAACGACAAATGGGTTTGGCTATGGCTGAAATATTGGATCCTTTAAGTGGTGAGAGCACTCAGGCGCTGGGAGCCTTGTTGGAGATGATATTTATACTCTTATTTCTCAGTGCTAACGGTCATCATTTGTTTTTGTTGATTATATCGAGAAGTTACGAGGCGTTTCCTGCAGGCAGTATTCCGACAATATCGGTTTTGACCGGCGGTATAATTAAGGCAGGTTCTACACTGTTAATGGCCGGCTTTAAATTGTCAGCACCGATATTGGCAGCGTTTTTGGTGTTAATGGTTGTATTGGCTGTTCTTGCACGTATGCTTCCGGAAATGAACATTTTATTTATCAGTATGCCAATGCGCGTAGGTCTGGGATTGTTAATGGTGGCGATGTTTTTACCATTTATTAATACGTTTGTAGCCGAATTCGCTGATTGGATGGGTAAACTACTGCCCTTATAAACTAACACCGAGTACAAATTATGCCAGAGCAAGCTGCCGAAAGGACAGAGCAGCCAACAGCCAGGAGATTGTCGAAAGCCAGAGGCAAGGGGCAGGTACCTCAGAGCCAGGAACTGACATCAATAGTAACATTACTGGTGTTGGTGGCGATGATTACTTTGTTGGCTCCCAGTCTGCTGCAATGGTTTATGTTACAAATTCGGCAGGGGATGTTGTGTGAAAATGGCATTTTTTTAGACAGCAGAGGATTTCTGGATTTCGTTAATAGAAAAACTGTTGATATGGCGTTTGTTATCTGCCCCATTTTAGCGGCACTTGTTGCGGGATCTTTTATAGCCAGCGTCGCTATCAGCGGGTTAAATTATTCGCCGGGAGCTTTAGAATTTAAATTTGACCAATTAAATCCAATCGCAGGATTAAAGAAACTGATAAACGCACGTTCTCTGGTGAAGCTCTTATTATCCGTTCTAAAACTTCTTTTTATATCGCTCATAGTTTGGTTCTATCTTCGGAGTAGGTTCGACATTCTCGCTACTCTTCGATGGGCCTGGTCTGTGCAGATACTCGTAGTTATCGCGAAGATAATACTTGGTCTGATGATACGCATTGGCATCGTACTGTTGGTTATGGGCATTGCTGAGGCTTACTACCAGAAATGGAAATACATCCAGGAACTGAAGATGACGAAGCAGGAAATCAAGGAAGAGATGAAGGATACAATAGGTTCGCCTGAGGTTAAAAGTCGAATCCGGCAGATCCAGTTCCAAGCGGTCCTTAAGAGGATGTTGCAGGAAGTGCCCAAAGCAAATGTGGTTCTTGTCAATCCGACGCATGTAGCTGTAGCGCTGCGTTATGATGCCGAAACGATGGAATCTCCGGTGTTAGTTGCTAAAGGAGCAGACCATTTGGCGGAGAAAATCAGGGAAATTGCGAGGGCTTACGGTGTGCCTATTATAAGGAGGCCTGAGTTAGCCAGAACAATATATTCAACGGTCAAACTCGGTAATCCGATCCCAGAGACTTTGTACGTGGCGATAGCAGAAGTGTTAGCTATGATTTATCGTTTACGTCGCAGGAAAGCAAATGCTCGGACCTGATGAAATGTATTTTGGTGTTGGTTTCAATTGCACAGTTGAAGAAAAACCACACTAAGTTGCGGCTTTTGTATCACTCTTAGAAGCCGAATGAACTCATCTGTTGTTGTATCAAAGATAGGTTTTTCTCAAGTCGGGCGAATCGACCTACCAATCTCTCTTCTCTTTTAGTAAGGAGAGTTTCTTCTCTGTCAATTTTATCCTGTAGAGCTTTTATTTGGTTGTCAACATGTTTCTGATCGATTTGAATTGATCCGGTTGTTACCTTGAGCATATTATCCAGCGCCTCCTCTATTGCACCGGCAAAGCCTTGTTTTACCATGACTGTAGCGTAAATAGTGCTGCTGGGTGTGCCCGTGGTAAGGGCGGTGAGTTGTAGGCTATGTTCGGGATATACGGGGTCACTATTAGTATCGAAGGTGCTGTCTCCGGTAATAATATTGCCACTGATCATTGCTGCCCGATACTGAGAATCGTTTTCGCTTGAAAGTTTTATCGAAGCTGTGTCGATGTTACCACTTGCATCATACGTAACTTTGACCCTGTAGCTGCCTGCTGTGGTATAATCACTATGAGCGTCATAAAATTTGATAGTATTACTATCGCTGCTGCCGGTCTTGTCCGCTCCGATTAAGGCCAGCACACTCATATAATCTTCAGCTATCGCTTCATCGAAGACATTTGAGTCAAAACTCAGTATTCCTTCTCTATCGAGTTTTAAGCCGAGATGGCCCGGTGTCAGGAACGTATCGATATCTTCAATAAATCCGTTAGTCTGGGTGATAAGAGGTCTGCGAATTTGTTGTTTTATTGTCGAAACGACATAATCACCCATCAAGAGACCGGCGGTTTTTAGAGTATCGTTATAGCCGGTCTTTTCATGTATAAACTCGACGGCAAAATTATAGCCATCAACCAGTTTGCCTATTTTATCTTTTACTGACTGGATATCTCGGGTTAAAGTTAGCTTTTCTCCATTGGCATCGGTTGTATCATGCAGGTGTAAAGCTACGCCGTAAATGACATCATCTACTGTATTGGAGCTTCTGCTGATGTAAGCATCGACACCCTTTGTGGTTTCTGTAACTCCGAGTGTTGGGCCGGCAAGCAAACTATCATCAGCCAAAATCATCGGAACATTGCCAAGAGTATCTTTGAATGTGAATATTACATCGCCGTCATCTATACCATTGCTGCCGGTTTCACTAACTATTATATCGCCGGAATTAACATGCACCAATGCGTTGATAGCAGCTTGAATAACGTCCTTATTAGCATCAAAAGCTATGGCACTGGTTGTTTCACCATTATAAGTTAAGGTATAGGTACCACCATCGGGATCGCCGGCTGTAAGAGTCAGCGTCTGTACCTCGGAAACGGCTGAAACTGTGGGATAACCATCGACTTTAATCTTCGAGTCCTGAGCAGCCTGAGTTAAAGTAAAGTCTGATGTTGCGAAACCCGTGAGATTTGCTGTTGTGCTGCCGCCTTCCGTAGAAAAGGCCATGAACGGCGGGTTCAGACTCAGAGTAGCAGCAGAACCCTTGGCGTTGTAAGTCAGAATTATTGAAAGACTGCTTGTGCCGTCAGCGGTATCTGTAACGATAATTTTGCCATTCTCAAAAGTGGCTTTGACATTATTATCAAAGGCATCTTCAATCTCTGCGATAATATGACTAATTTTGGTATTGTCAGTGAGGCTGATATCTACCTGAGTTATGGAGTTACCAAAATGGTCAGTACCTGTTATTTCAATGACCTCGCCGCCTACAAGAGGATTGCTTCCGAATTGGTCAAGGTTCGTTATTTTTGTACTTAGTGTTGCATTATCGCTGTTGACTGTAAGTTCACTGTTAGCCTGCCATACTTCTGTGCTGCTGGCGTTGATGGAGATTTTGTAATCCGAGCCGGCATCATTACCGTTCATGACCATATGGTAGGCATCATTATAATATAGCAAGCTGGCTGTAATGCCGGGATTGTCTGCATCGTTATTGATTAGGTTGACCATATCTGTCAGGGTTGTAGTTGCTGTTGTTGTTATGGATGTTTCTTTATTGTTATATGAGTAAATAAAAGTGCCGGTACCCACATAATCCTCGGCGAATTTTTTGCCGGTCGCGTGAACAAATCGCTCGCCATTGGCCAACTGGTTGATTACAACATTGTGATTACCTTCGAAAGCGTTATAGGACGCGTTGGCGGTCAATTTATCTGTATCACTGGAGGCGACTGAAAAAGCACGAAGGGCATCGGCGTCGGAAAGAGCACGGACCGAGTTCCTTAGGTTTGTGAGTTTGGTTTCCAGAGTGCTCAGGGCATCCTGTCTTTCTTGCCACTTACTTATGCGCTCTTTGAACAGGTTTAGCGAACGACGCTCAATGGCCATCATTTGCTCGATGAGCTTACCTGTATCTATTCCTGTTGAAAGTCCTGGAAAACGTAAAGTTGACATCTTTTCCTGCCTTTTAGTTTAAGTTTTTACATCTTCTCTTAACAAAAATGTACAATACGGCTGACAATCCACAGACCCACATGAATCATTATCGTTCAAAAACACTTTTTGCTTAACTATTTATCTTATATTTACTTACGATATTTGTATTTATATAGTAACAGCTTGCTGTGCTGTCTGTGCGTATCTGGCTCGTATGCTTTTAGACTTTTGCAATAGCTGCTGCAGGCCCTGATTTTTCGGGTCCATTTTTATGCAATCATTTAGCTCAGAACAGGCCCGGTCGAAAGCTGTTCTTGAATATTCAAGAGCGTTTGACTTTATATACTCCTGTCCTAATGCAAGATAAGTCCCGGCAGTCAGACATTTAGCATGCAACTGCCTAATCCCGGGTGCTATTTGGTCCCAGGCAACATCCGGGAAGAGTTCATCGTATGTAAATGTGTCAGTAAATCGCTTGATGACCTCAAAATGACATTTAGCATTTTGAGAAGTGAAATTTCTTGAAAGACTATTGGGTGTCATTCTGCGCAGGTACAGGGCACCCGGTAAGTGTTGTATTTTCAGCCCCATTTCAACAAATCGCCTTATCATATCATAGTCTTCGGCCATCCGTAAGTTTTCATCGAAAAACCCGATTTTGTCGAAGACGCTTCTTCTGATACAGGTTCTAAAGGGTACTACTGGAAAACCACAATGGAAAAGGTCTCTGATGAGCATTCTTGTATTTTTGTATTCGGGCCTTTTAATCACTCGAATCGGTTTGGAGTTCTCGTCGATAAGATAGTCGTCGCAATACACCAGGTCAGCTTCAGGATGCACCTCGAATTCCTGTAAATGTTTGGCGATGAAGTCCGGTGTCATCATGTCATCTGAATCAAGTTTGATTAGAAAAAGACCTTGAGAAGTTTTTATGCCCGTATTGTGGGCACCTGCAAGCCCCTTGTTTTTCTGGTAAAAGTATTTGATTTTATCGTTTTTGAAGCTGGCTACAATATCTTTGGTATTATCTGTGGAGCCGTCGTCAATGACAACAAGTTCGAAGTTTCGGTAGTTTTGAATTAGAACACTTTCGATCGCCTCTGCGATATATTCAGCAGCGTTGTAGGCCGGCATAATCACCGAAACCAAAGGATTGCTCTTGCTATGGTACAGAGGTATAACAGATATATACGGATTTCCGTATCGTTTGCCGACTATATATCTTTCGTATAAGCTGTGAATCTTTTTGCCATGTTCGATGCCGTTCTCATTATAATAATATAGGCCCAAAAACTCAGGTATATGTTTGAATTTGTATTTGCTTGAGATACGCAGCCAGAAATCCCAATCGCCCGCACAGGTCAAGGTGTCATCGAAATAGCCGAGTTCGGTGTGCAGTGGTTTGCGCCACATTGGCTGTGAACCAACACAACAACCGAAGATGAGTCTTTCGTGACTGTATTCAGGTCTTTTGGCCATATTGGTGGCATGATGATCGGCAAAGGTGCCGTTTGGCGTATCGGTATATACCTGGTCGCCATAGACAAGAGCTGCATCAGGATTGGCCAGCAGCATTTCGGCCATTATTTCCAGAGCATCATCACGGTGTCGATCATCTGTATTGGCATTAGTTAAAAAAGTCCCCCGAGCAACTTTGACGGCGCGGTTCCAGGCCGTATAAATTCCTTCTCGTCGCTCAGTTTTGATATAGACTATGTTATCGTATTTTTGCTGATATTCATGAACGATTGCTTCTTCATTTTCTTGTGAACCGCTGTTAACAACAATTATTTCCAGCTTATCTGCAATTGTCTGATGTTCCAAATCTTCCAGGCAGCCGCTTAGGAACTTCTCTGAGTTATAAGTTGAGATTATAGCAGAGACCAAATAGTTCTCCTCTGACTTAGCCGATACAATAGCTTTATTTTTTGTTACGGCTGGCATGGATGAGATTCTATCCAATGATCTCAGCACATTGCGAATTTCTGCTTTTTGCTCCTTGGCTAATGTCAAATTCGGATTATTCAACAAATCTGTATACACCTGTTTTAATTTGTCATATTGCTTGGCTTGCATATAACACTGTGCTAGTTGCGTGCATGTCTTTATGTAGCATTCAGATGTATCAACCTTCTCATCAAATTCAGGACTGACAAATTCATTATTACCTCTCGTTACAGAGTTCTGCAACGATTCATATATTCTTTCCAGTAAGGGGAGAGCTTCGTCATATCTGCCAAAGCCAGTGTACAAAGAGCCAAGAATATAGCAGCCTTTAAATCTTTCGGGCTTTAATACAACGGCTTTCTTGGCCCACTCTATAGCTTCTTCGGGAAAGGTGTTGGACAGGTATATTGCAATGTTTATGATCCAAGAGTAGTCATTGTAGAAACTTTCAACAATATCTTTACTTCCAGGATACAAGCTATGAATATGTTCTTTATAACCGGTTAGATTGTTGTCCTTTCTCCATGCTAATCTTTCCATTTTTTCTTGCCGCAGTAATTTTTCAGTTTGGGCCGGACATTCAGAACGATGGTCGTGATAAACAATTACATCAGGAAAATAGAGTATGCTTTGCATTTTTTCTTTCTGAGATTTGCATATTCTATATGAAAGCTCCATTCCTTCGGGGCCAAATAATAATTCATCAAAACCTCCCATTTTAACAAGAATATCTTTTCTAAATGCAGAAAGACAACTGACCTCGCAAGCGGTAGTTATAATCTGGTTGCCTAAATCATAATTAACGGGAATGTTTTCGGAACCGGCTTGACTCTTTGGCAAAACCTTCCCTCTCAGGCCGGATATATTATGGTTTTTGAAATGTTCTACAATGTTCCTGACAAGGTCCTTGTCGGAAACGACATCGTCATCAAGGAATGCTATATATTCGGCTTTAGCAAACTTAGTGCCTATGTTTCTTGCTGGCGATGGGCCAAAGTTGAAATTAAGCTCTACTCCGCAAAGCCCGAACTTGAATTCATCTTTGTGTTGTCTGAGCCAGGACAAATCCCCGCCATTATCCACGACGATTACTTCAAAGTCTTCCTCATTTTGTTCATTCAGGGCGTAGAGGTTTTCCAATAAGTCTTTGTGTCTGTTATAGGTTACTATGACGACCGTCAGTTTCGGTGAAAGACTTGTTCTGAAGTCCCAGTTCGCTTTAATGTTATTACACAGAGATATTTGTCTGTCTTTGAGCTTGGCTTTAGTGTTTTGTTTCCAGATATTAACTTCGGGCCGGTTGGAGAATACCGGATGTTCACTTATCCCCGTCGCGCCAATCGTAATCTCTTCCTGAATGGCGTATTTGTGACACTTGTGAATAACCAACTCATTTTCCCAGTTCAGGAAGTCATCGTTGCTCTGGGAAATGGCCTCGGCACCGATGAACCGCTCTCCCAATACTTCGTTCAAGTAGAGAAAATCAAATTTTTGTGTTAGTCTGAACCAGAACTCGTAGTCTCCGCTTATTGTGAAACTTTCGTCGAAGTAGCCGAATACCTCATGCACATCCCTACGCCACATCGGCTGAGAGCCTGGAGGGCATTCTCCTTCAAATAATCGGGCCCTTGAAAATTCGCCGTTTAACCTCTCGCCCACCACAACTCTTCGACCGTCTATCTCATTTACCTCTAATTGATTGGCGTAAACCAGTGCTTTGTCCGGATTTTCGTCCAGAGTTTTTGCCATTTTTTCCAGAGCATTTTCCCTATGCCTGTCATCCGTATTGGCGTTTGTAATATATTTACCTGTTGCGACTTTGATGGCTCTGTTCCAGGCCTTGTAAATAGTTTCACGTTCTTCTGTCCTGATATATTTTATATTGTCATACCTGCTCAGGAATTCCCGGACAATTGCCTCTTCATTTTGTTGTGAACCACTATTTACAATAATGATTTCCAGTTTTTCAGCAATGGTTTGTTTTTCCAAATCTTCCAGACATCCGCGGATGAAGCGTTCTGAATTGTATGTAGAAACAACAGCTGAGACTAAATATTCTGATTTGTTATCTGATTGCGGCACAATGAATTTATTTTCCTGAATATCAGTTGGAGATTTGCTTTGAATCTGTATGGCAGTGGCGGCATATTTTTTTGCAAAACTTATTATCTCTCTATCTCTGTCAACCTTGCCATGAAAATCTTGAAATTTAAATCCTTTGAACACGACTTCAAAATAGCGAACCAGTTCTTGAAGAGAATTAAACTCCCATCCGCTTGTATCTGTCCAATTACCTCCTATTGGTTTACTGCCATGTTCTTTCAACTTACATTCCAGTATAATTCTGTTGCACGTTTGCGCTATATTCTCAGTTATCTGTTTGAAATTTTTCACGTGATGAATTACTGAAAAAAGGCAAATGGTATCATAGTTCGTTTCGATTTTCTCGGTGTCTAAATCCAGATATTTGAATTGGATGTCTTTGTTGAGAATATTGGCGACCATCTTGGCACCAATTATAATCTTCCCGTCCATATCAATACCTGTTACCCTGCATCCTCTGTCATGCAGATAATGTCCAAGTAAACCCATATTACACCCAACATCCAGGATACTTTCACCTTTTTTGAATTCAATAGTATTCAAAGCACTGAGTCTGGGATTCAAATCACGGGCACCGTCTATGTAAACTTTGTCCGTCCTCAAAGTGTGATAGATCCCGCTTTTTGTGTCGGTTGTTACTTGTTCTTTAAATAGCGTGGTTGCAGTTAGATTAAATGAATCGTTTTTAAACAGGCCGAAAATCTCATTTTTGTCATATCCACCCCACTTGTAAAAATCAGTATGCCCGAATCTCTTCCATCTATCTGCAAAAAATTGGGCAAACCAGTCCAGATATTCAACGTTACCCATACGCACAAATCGCTCATCATATATTGCCTGGTCGTAATCAATTATGTAACAGACTGAATTACTGTCGAATATCAGGTTCTCTCTCTTTAAGTCACCTTCACAAATCCCAAAGTTTTTCTGTTCGAGTATGGAAAATAGCATATCGGCCGTATTGAATCCCCGTTGGTGTTCGACTCTTTCTTGTATGAAATATCGCTCACCGGTTTTCAGACTTCCTTCTGAGAGCAGTCTGGGACACGAGACACATTCTCTTGAGTTAAGATGCTTTATTATCTCAATCTCGTCTTGAAGCGATCGTAGTTTCAATGGATGCTTTTCATGTTCAATTTTTATAATGTACTTGTCATTAAATCCTACCGAGTTGTTCAAATGTTTGGTTCTTTTAACATTTGTGAATATAAGACCATCTACAACAATCTGGGTTTCCAAATGCTCTTTATGGTCCATTTCTCTGGTTTGACGTGCTTGGCTTTTGTGGCCGGGGAATGTCGCAGTTGATGAACTGGTTCGGGCCGTAGCTCGGGGTGAAGTTATCTGAGGTAACTCTACTTTGCGGCTTATTACAGAATGGGAACCTTGTTTGGGTGGAGAATCGTAAAAACTCCAAACCTCTTGTGGAGTTATCATATTAAAAGGTGGCAGACGAAATTTGTCATTTTGTGGAAAATGCGTACTCCCATCCCCCATCCCACAATTGTAGATTACTCGTTTCCTTGTTTTCTTATGCACGAGCCCATGTATGGCTGTTACCAAGCAGGTGCAACCGTCCCAGCAGAAAAATGAAGCAATCACACGAACACAGTTACGACCGGGCGTAACGTCAAGCCTCCTTATCACCTCTGGTGTCAAGTTCTGATGAACCCACCGAAGATAATCAGGCTCTGCCATAGCGAAACACCTCTTCATTTCTGCTAAAACCGGAAGCAGTTTCTCCCTCGTTGTGGCCCAACCCCATCCCTGAAAGCGCGTTATCGTTTCCCCTTCTGTCTCTGTGAGAAAATGATGGCCGTATACAGAATAGACCTCAGGGCGCGTCGCAATCTCATCAAGTGCCTGCTCAAATTCAGCGATTGCATTAGCAGTGGGGAAGCAATCATCTTCCAAAACAATAATCCGTTTGTATCGTGATGACATAAAGCTGAGTCCATCTATCGTCAGCTTCTCTATCCCCATATTGCTGTTCATAGCTGTCAGGTGTACCTCTTGGAACTCTTTTTGTACAAGTTCTCTGCATTTTGTCGTTGGTTCTATAAATGAAGACCGCCCATGATGCCCATCCAGCCATACGTGAATGTCGTTGGTTGTACCTTGCCGGCGCAAAGACTCAAGCAGATTCCGCAACAACAACGGCCTGGAGTGGCCGAAAACGATTATTCCAGTTCTTTTCCGTTTTGTATCGTCAATCTGTATGCTGTCCGATGCTGAACTGCGGTCAATCGGTTTCACTTGTACGTTTGTCGCTTTGTTATTGTTCTGCTCATATTCATTTATAGCTTTTTCTATTCGCTCAAGTAGCCTTTTAGCGCCATCGTGCTCTGGTTGGAGCTTTAGTTCTGCCTCGCAGGCTTGTCTGGCTGAGGCTATATCTCCAAGTTGAAAATAGGCGGTGGCGATTGCATAATTCAAATTGGGAATTCTCGAATAAAAGTGCTTTACTTGCTCAAGATGAGTCAGAGCTTCGGAAATTTTGCCTTCACTCAAGCTTGCAAGACCCGAAGAAAACAACTGATGCATATCACTCTTGCGGTAAATTTCCTGTGAAGCTTTGTGTTCCGGCTGTAATATCAGCTCCTCTATGGCGGCTCCCGAAGCTTCTTTTGTGCGCCCCAAACGTTTAAGATACACTGCCCGTAGGTAATTGATATTCTTGTACTTATGCTCGGCCAGTGCGATATTATCCAGCATCTTTAATGCTTTACTAAAATCACCGGCTTGTATTAGTGAATCTGCCTTGTCACATAAATGGCTCACAGCTTTTGTTTCCAGAGCCAAATGCAAAAGGATTAAATGCGGTTCCGGATTTTCCGGAAAAGATGAGTGTGCTCTCTCAAGAGCCAATAGATAATCTTTCGTGACTTTTTCTTTCTTTCCTGTAAAAGATTTTGCTAACCTCTCAGCTTCTTTGACGCTTTGCTGATACCCAAGACAATCCTGTGGATATATGGCTTTAAGTAGCAGATTAGCATCCTCAAGTCGCTTATCCATCAGATTGTTAAAAAAACGATTCCAGAACGGTAAGTTCTTAAGCCGAGGAGTCTTACCTATGTTGCCGCCGATAGCTTCTGTGCCGATTTCTATCTTTGTTTTCCTCTGCACCATCTGTGAAACCTGGTCCAGCCACGTATCATCATACCAAAAGGGAAAAAACTCCGTAAATATTTTTCCTGTTACATTTGTCCACTGGGCACTTAGAATGGTTATAGTTACCTGCTCGGGACCCGAATGCGGATCAGGGATATAACCCAGCACTATCCCATCGGAATATCGATTAAATGTATCTCTTATAGCACCATCCCAATTGTTGCTCGTTAAAATATAGTCATCTACAAAAGTCATATAAATGCCGGGATTTGTTGTGCACTTTTGCCTCAGTATATTAGCCATCTGACCCATGCTGAGGGTTCTTTCTCCGAGCACCCAGTTTATCTTGAATGGATATTTAAGGTACGCTTTCGAGCTGATGTACTCATTAGTGATGTCATCATCGTTATCCACATAAATCCATACATCTATACCATCGGCGTTGCCAACGGTGCGCCCGATAGAGTCAAATACCTTATCCAGATACTCAGGTCTGCCTCGAGTGGCTATCAATAAACTAATGTGCTGTGGCTTATCAATCGGTTTTATAATTTTGGACAAGTCATTTTGCATGTTTTTTCCCATAAAACTAAGAACCACTGTTGAGGTTTCATCAAGCTTTGGTCCTTAAATCTCGATTTCGTTTTTATTAAAATTTTGAGCAAGCGCAATTTTGCCGGCAAAGTATTCCTTTCCCCATTCATATCGTTTGGGGGTTCCTATATCAATCAACTCCTCACGACTGACAAAAGCGAAACTGTCCAGATTGGTCAAGCTTGGAAAAAGGTCATATTCCAGAGAATATTTCGTATTTTCAGGAATCAAAGAAAGAATGTTCTTCTGGAAAAGATAAATTCCCGCGTTAATATAGCCGGTTCTGGCTTTTGCTTTTTTTTCTTCGAAGCTGATAATTCTCTGTAAGCTGTCTAATGTAACCAGGCCGCTGTTGGCTGTTTCTTCAGATTCGACTACTGCCATTGACATCAAGGCCTGTCTTGATAAATGAGAATCGTAAAAATCAGCTAGGTCCACCGGACAAAATGAATCACCGTTGGTGACAAGAAACGGCTCGCTCTGTATAAATTTTTCTGCATTCTTGATAGAACCGGCGGTTCCAAGTGGGATTTGCTCATTAGAAACGATGAACTCAAGAGAACCTTTTTTGTGGCTGTAATGCTCCTGTATTACTTCTGACATATGGCCGGTGCACAGCACAAAACGACTGAAGCCGAATCCGCAGAAATAATCTATCAGGATATCAAGAAACGGCTGTTGGTTTATCTGGGCCATTGGCTTGGGACGGTCATCAACAATCGCTCGAAGCCGGCTCCCAATGCCGCCGCAGAGTATCACTACATCAACTTCTTTGAGTTTGTTTTCAATAAGGTTCCTGGTTTGCATATAAAGTAATCTGACTTCCTAATGTCTCAAAATGGATGGGAACATACAAGAGTGTCTTCAAGGCTTTTCTAACCATTCGCTGCTTGCGAGGCGGTACGAACAAGAGCATAAATCCACCGCCTCCGGCGCCACATAATTTTCCACCAATGGCGCCGGCCTTGATGGCGGTGTCATAGATTTCTTCTATTGCGTTTGTGGTTATTCTGCTCGATAAACTTTTCTTTAGTTTCCATGATTCGTTGAGAAGCTTTCCGAAACTTTCTATTTCTTCACTACTATTGTTTAGGATACTAATCCCTTCTTCAGCCATCTCCTTCATAGTCCGCAGTTCGGCGGTTTTCGATGAGGTATTCTGAATCTGTTCGCAGGCAATTTCAGATGCGGTCCTGGAGAAGCCGGTAAAAAAGAACATCAGGTGGTTTTGGAGTTCTGTTATCTTTTTCTGGTTTACGGTTACCGGCTGGACAAAGAAGTTTTCCTTGCCATTGAATTCCATCCTGTTAAGTCCCCCGAAGGAAGCCGTAACATGGTCTTGTGAACCTACATGTTCTCCTATGACGTCCTGCTCAATATAGATTGCATTCGAGGCAAGCTGCCTTTTACCAACCATCCGGCCTGTTAATGCGTACAGTGTATTCAAAAAACCAACGGTGAAAGCCGAGCTGGAACCAATCCCCGACCGTGCGGGCAGGTCGCTGGTATGCACCATCTCGATTCCTTGGTCTATCTTCATAAACCTCAGGCACTCCCGCACCGAAAGATGCTTTATTTCCGAAAGATTGTTTACCTCCTCACGTAATCTGTATCTAATCAGATACTTATGTTTGAAAAACGGCGGCAAAAACCGGCAACTTATATAGCAATATTTATCGATAGTTGTATTCAGTACTACTCCACCGTTTTCCCTGTACCAGATTGGATAATCTGTACCTCCCCCGAAGAACGATATGCGAAATGGCGTTCTACTGATAATCATAAATATCCTTGTTACTTTGCCCTTTACTTTACTACATACGTTCTCTACGATTTCTAAGTATACAGCAAATTCTGTGCCTACGGCTAAAAAGGCATTTTGAGCGGTTTTACTACTTAAACCGGCAATTTTTGCGGCCAAAACCGGTATATTCTGCAGCTAAAACCGGCAAATTTGTAAATATAAAATTATCAAATACTTGGAATGTAAGGAGTCTTTACTCTTAACCCCCATTCTGCTCTATAACCACGCCCTGAGTTTCTTAGGCTGGTTGCTGATTTTTATAAAGCCCGGCAATCTAGCCGCTTGCCGTTGCCTTAATATTTTCTGCTTTTTCCCGTACCTGCAAACTGTTCGTTTTTATTCCTTCAAAAGTCGTCGCTTTTTTGGGAATGTATCCGTACAGGGTAGCCGCTAACGAATACTGGGTTGCGAGAGATTCGCAAATTCCACTGGAAAGGTTGGCGAATAACTCATTTGCGAAAGCCGACTCACTTGGAGCATAAAAATCACAAGAAATATATTCCACTAATTCGTCCACCAATCCTTCTCCGGCCTTAGTCAGTCCCAACAATTCATTCTGAAATCCAAGATGATTCTTAAACATGTCGCATAAAATTGCGTGAGCTTTCTCCAAATCATCAAAGTAAGCTCTTTCTATCTGGGTAGGGGATATGTTTATCCATGTTTCAGCAAGCTTTCTTTTTGCACGAATGAGATTTGCCAATACTGGTGGCCATACCAAATATTTCTGGTCCCTATTAACTGAATCAATAATACTGTTGAGCCAGTTGGTAACAGATAATTTATAAGAGAAAGAATTCGAAAGATTAGATTGCGAATGTTCTTTGATTAATATTTTCTTGGCTGACTTGTCATCTCTAATCTGAAAATTTGATAATCCTTTTTCTCTCGCCCAGATGTATGCATTTAATCTTTGAGCGAGGCGATATATATTTTCCTGGCTGCCTATGAACAACAATTTTGCATAAAATGCATGAATTCTGCGTAGTTTTTGTTCCCACTGTTTTGTTGACAATCCATAACCTGCACTGACAGTCTTCTCTAAGTTAACAAATTCAATATCGTTAATAGGAACGCTTCTTGTCTGTCCACATTTGTTTTTCAGGTAATAGTGTACGAACTCCATACCTGTATCTGCCGCCCCTCGCCCAAAGCCTTCAGTCAGATGCAACCAGTTTTTAGTGAAAAAGCCAAGATGCTCTCCAGAGGGGCAGCAATCCACCAAACTGCACTTTCGATGTCTGTTCCCACTCACTCTCAGATAAAAAACATCGTCAGGGAACAGTCCGCGATATTTGCGAACAACACTGTCCCAGCCCTTCGTTGCAAATCTGATCTCGTCATTAGGTACCCACACAAAATAAGTTTCCTCCGATATTATTTTTAATAGGTCATTTAAGGCAAGATAGATACTCCAGTAGCCATCAAGTTTTGGAGTTACAATATATCTGATCGAAAAAGGTCTGCGATGCTTCTCCATTTCCATGTAATCAATCATCTCTTGATGGTCATCATCCACCTTAACTAAAACCTCGAATGAGTCCATATTGTTTCCTGTCGATTCAAGATTATCGAATAGACCGCATAGCTTTTCTTTGTGTATCGATGCAGTAATTATGGAAACTAATTTAACCATCCTACAATTTCTCCTTCTTTAATGATTTACCAGCCTGACAGTCTCACGACTTTTAAAAAATTGCTGAAGTAAATCATATGTTATTGTTTAGTCATCCCTTTGCGATAATATCGGTTTCTCTATCGGCCACCAGATATTCAGCCGGGAATCGTCATATTTATATGTAAACTGTTTCGAACGATCATAATATGTCGATTGTTTATAATGAAAGATGGTCATATCACTTAAGACCAGATGGGCATTCCCGTACTTTGGAGGTACCAGCACCTGCAGCCGGTTCTTATCTGATAAAACAAAAGACTGCCATTTGCCGAAATATTTTGATTTGGTATCGCAGTTGACAACTACAAGATAAAATCTGCCGTACAAACAGGATATCAATTTCCATGTACAGTCATCACCGTGAATACCTCGCAATACGTTTTTGGTGGATACTGAAATGTCATCCTGGACAAACTTTATTTCAATCCCTTTTTCCTTGTACAGTGCCTTGTTGTATGTCTCGATATATTCTCCGCGGTGGTCTTCAAAAACATACGGCTTAATCAACAAGACTCCACCAAGTTCAGTTTCCGATACTTCTAATTTTACTTTGCAAAATAGTTCTTTTTGCATTGATATTCGTCCTTGTTATTCACACAGCTTTCAACTCGTCGAAACGCGAATATGCTTCATCTTGATAACTGATAAGGTTCTCGTCTGAAACTTCAGACAGGTTAATTGCGACACTATCGTAGTAATTAAGCTTCTCCATCTGCTCAAAGCTCGTGGGATCTACAAGCCCTCTTCTCACTGCCAGGTTATAGACCTTCGTGCCTGGATAGGGTGCAAGGATCATAAACTTGGACTGGTTGGCGTCAAGTTCGAAAGCGAAGTCTATCGTCTCTTTTATAGTCTCATGGGTATCGCCCGGCAAACCAATGATATAACTGGCTATTACGGGCAGCGATGCCTCTTTCATAATCTCCACAGCACGTCTTAGCTGTGCCTTGGTCTCCTTTTTTCCGATTCTCTTCAGTATTTCGTCATTACCACTTTCAACACCAATAGCCGCAAAAGAACACCCTGAATCTCTGAGGACTGCAGCAAGGTCTTCAGAGAGTGAATCGGCACGTATCTGGACGGTGTAATTTATATTAATCCTTTCTTCAATTATGCTGTTGCAAATGGCTATAGCTCTTTTCTTGTTAGATGCAAATGAGTCGTCCCAGAACATTAAGTTGTTTATGTCAAGCACGTTAACGATATGGCGAATTTCTTCCATTACATTTTCTACAGATCTTAATCTGAGCTTCCTCCTCCACGTAACACATGACGCACAGAAACTGCAATCGTAAGGACAACCTCTTCCTGAAAACATAGCGAGATGGTTACCTTCGAAATATGCCGGGTCAAGATATTCTTTAAGTTCCATAAGATCCCATGCGGGAAAATGCAACTCATCAAGGTTTCTTATAAATGGACGAACTTCATTGACTTTAGTGGTGCCATTGTCTCTATAAACTAGGTTTTTTACAGCCGATACTGTGTGTCCTTTTTCCAAAGTATTAAGAAGCTCAAGAAGTGCTTCTTCACCCTCTCCGATTATTCCGAACGAGATACCATCATAAATAGTGGTCTGAGGAGAACCTGTTACGTGAGGACCGCCTACGATGATGACAACTTCCGGTTTCAATTGTTTTATCTGCTGTGCCATTCTTACAACTGTCGGATATCTCGGCGTGAGAGTTGTGATACAAACGTACTTGGGTGATTCCGCTAATACAATATCGGCCATCTCTGCTGGAGATAAGGCCTCCTTTGTTTCCAAATCGACGAGTGAACACTCATAATCCCCTCTTTCCCGTATAAAAGAAGCGAGAAGCGAAATGTTTAAGGGGCAACGTATTACTCCTTGTTTTTTCCACTGGCTCGACTTTTGGAGATTAGGGGGTCTTACGAATACTACCTTTTCACTAATCACGATAATCAATCCTCTGAAATTACACTATATCTTTTTATTGTTTTGGAATTATTTGTACTGTACCATTTCATTGTTTTTTCAATACCGTCATCAAGGCTCACCTTTGGTGACCATCCGAGCATGGATTTGGCTTGCTGTATACTTGTGACCCTGTATTTCTCTCCTACAGGCTTAGTTATGTCCCATTTGATATCTATCTTTTTGTCGAGTATCCGTTCAGCGTGCTGAACGATTGTCTCGGCTACGGTTTTGATGGTCATGGGTTCTCCGCTTCCGACATTTAACGGAGGGAGCTCTTTTTTTTCAATCATTAGTATCATGAAATCAGCTACATCATCGGCAAAGACAAAATCCCTGATTGCAGTGCCATCACCCCATACAGTCAAAGGATTTTCACCCTCAAGTACACGGTATATAAGTGACGGGATGATCAAGGCCGATGTGCTATTGAAGTTATCATAAGGACCATATGTATTGCCAGGACGAACTGTCAAGAAATTCCTGATATCATACTGAAGTTTATAAGCCTGAATCTGCAATTCACCGACAAGTTTTGAAATGCCGCCGAATCTATCTGAAGGGTGGGGAAGCCCTGAAAAGGCATTTTCCTCTTCAAAAACTCGCGCTGGTGGGTAAATACATACGCTGCTTGTATATAAAAAACGCTCTACCTGAGCGTTCCTTGCAGTTTCCATTATCTGGATATTCATCAAAATATTTTTAAGCAAAAGCGTGGATGCCTTTGTGTAAGCTACACCTATTCCTCCCTTAATTCCCGCAAGATGAAACACTATGTCAATATCTTTTAATACTCTCTCGCAGATCCCCTTTTCACAAATATCACCCTTTACGAACTCTATGTTGTCTTTAAAAGGTGAGTGGTCATCAAGGCTTACTGCTCTCACATTTGCCCCCATTTTGTCTAATTTTCTTACAAGGGGAATTCCTATAAGCCCGGTTCCGCCAGTAACCAGGACATTTCTGCCGGAAAAGCTTTTTAAAACTTTCTCCTGAATCATACTTTAGTTCCTTGTTTTTTGATTTTCAAAGAGGTCTCCATATTATCAACGAGGCCTCATGAATAATTCCGCCCAGGAAAGGACGGTATGCCTGGAGAATTTCTATTTTGTTTTGCTTTTCAAGTTCCCGCAAAGCTGTCATATAGCCGGAAAGATAATTCCTTTTACTTGAATAGAGCAACGCCAGATAATCGAGCAAATTATCCTCGTCATAAAATTCCAAAATCGGCTCATAATTAACCACAATATCAGGTTTGGCTGCTATGATAAAAGATAGCAGCTTATCATGCTTTTCGCCCAATTGTTCGAGAGAATGTATGGTTGTCACAGCGCTATTGGGCTTCAAGACAATGTCCGGCGAAGGATTAAGCATATCGAAAATAAAGCCCTCAATATTTCTATCCAGAGTTTCGGATAATTTTTGTGCAATTTTTACGGATGGTTCCACCCAATCCAGCCCATAAAGCCTTTTTGAGGGAAACATATCGGACAGCATCAGCAGGTTCTGGCAACTGCCGCATCCAAACTCGTAGATGTTTTCATATTCGCAAAGGTATTTACTGAAGATGATGTATCTTGAAAGAACGAATAAGTCGTATTCAATATCATTGTTTTCAGGGATTATCAGTTTATTATCATATCGAAAGAATTGGCTCCCACGAAAGTACTTAGCTTTTAATATTTCTAAATCTATTCCACTTTGAAGTATCGATTGCAGGTTTTCATCCCATCCTTTGTTCCAGGCCTGAAAGTTTTCTTCCATGGACCGAGCAACCTCTGGCGTATTTAGGAGCTTCAGAATATAGAGTATGTATTCGGCTAACTCCTTTTTGTCTGCTTCGTGGTAACTTGTGTTCACCCGGTCAATTCCTGATAAGAACTGTTCGGGCAACTGGTCATAGTGAATTTTGAACATACGGGAAAAATCTTCCCGCTCGATTATTCTTTTTTCAACCATCTGTTTTCCAGAAATCAAGTTCAAATATTTCATCAATTATTAGCCATCTGTTTGAACCATCGTACAGTATCGTTCAGACCCTCTTTTAGGGAAATTTCCGGTTCATACCCAAGTATTACTTTGGCTTTTGAGGTATCAACGATTCTAAATGGTATTGCCGTAGGCTTAGAAGTATTGAACACGACCTTTGCATCCTTATAATCAGCGGCTTCAAGGATTTGCTGGACAATTTCTTTAATGGTAACAACTTTGCCATAGCCAATATTAACAGCGTCGCATACCGCATGTTTTTCAAGCATAAGCAGACATCCTCGTGCAAGGTCACGCACATGAAGAAAATCACGTACTTCCTCTCCGCTGCCCCATACTTCATAGGGGTCCAAGCGTTCAACCGCCTTGCGGACAAGCGCTGGGACAACATGACTTGTTGCTGGGTCGAAATTATCAAATTGTCCGTACACCGCTGTAGGGCGTACAATAGCTATTTTCATATCTGATTTTGATGCGACAAATTCCGCAATGCGTTCCAGATAGCGCCTCATCCATCCATAGCCGAAGTAACTTGCATGTGTAGGTCCTGCCCAGAATTCTTCTTCCTTTACAGGATGTTCCTTAGCGGGATAGCCTGTGCTGCTGCTGAAAATCAAAAATCGTTTCACTCCGGTAGCCCAGGCTGCCTCTAACATCCGGACTGTAAGAACCAGATTCGTTGTAATGGCCGATATTGGATTACCTGCTGTAACACCTGCCCCGGCGACTGCACCTGCGGTGTGAAAGACAAAATCAATGTTGCGAACCGCCCGCAGGCAATCCTCCGGAGATGTTAGATCAGCTTCTATCGTCTCAATGTGTTCACTGGTAATAAGAGGTTGTCTTTTGTGTATCGGAATACGTATCTGAGCCTTGTATTTCAATAGTTCCTGAACGATATGCGTCCCGACAAAACCTGCTCCACCGGTAACTAGTACATTTTTGCCGTCATAAAACATTTGTAACCCTACTATTATGGTGTTCTGCAATATACTTTTGTATTGTTTTGTTTATAGCCAGTGAATCTAGCCCCAAGCACTTCCTGGCATCGTTAACTGTTCCATACGAGCAATAAAATTGCCCTTGAAAACCGTACGGAAAAACAGTCAGGCCCGGCACCTCACATACTGCTTCATATAAACCGAAAGCATCGTGAATGACTACGATAGTCGTATGCCCGAATGCTTCTATTATTTCCCTGTCAATCGGTTTTATTGTGTGGAAGTAAACAAGATTGACATCAAGCTGTCTGCACGCTTCAAAAACATTCCCAAGAATCGGCCCTGCTGTCATCACTGTAACAGGGGAATTTGTATTTTTTAACACAACAGCCTTGCCAAACGTAACAGGAATGTCAATATTATGCGGATTGTCCGAAAGCCTGAAATAGGAAGGGTACCCATTATTATATTGGCTACGAATCAAAATATCAACTTCTTTGACGGAACCTGGCTGCATAACTTCCATATCAGGTAATAAGCGTAATAGGGCAAGGTCTGTATAAGCGTGATGAGTTGCTCCATCCCAGGCATAATCGAACGATGCACCACAAGATACTATATTACCGCCGAACTGATTGTAACACATATCGAGTTTGATCTGTTCGAAACTTCTCTCAGTGATAAAAGGGGCGATAGTATGGACAACCGGATAAAATCCTTGTGAACTTAGGCCGGCACCAACGCTTATCAGTGTATTCTCACAAATGCCAATGTTATAAAACCTGTCAGGATATTTTTCTTTAAAATCCTTGAACAGATAAACACTGACATCTCCGAGTAACATGACAATTCTGTCGTCATAAGCTGCCAGAGCAGTTACTGTATTTTTAAATTGACGCCTCATTCAATTCCTTAATCAACACATCAAATTCTGAATCAGTTGGTGATTTCCTGTGCCACTGGTACTGGTTATCAACAAGCGTTTGACATCCATATCCTTTCTTTGTGTCCGCTACGATAACCTTGACCTTATCTTGTTGTTTGGCAATCTCGGTTTTCAAAGTCTCTATATTATGGCCATTGACCTGTGAAACTTCACAGCCGAAGGCCTTGAAACGTTCGGTCGGATTATGTATTTGTAATCCCCTTGAGTGAGACATATTATTGTCATAAATAACGGTAAGGTCATTTAGCTTAAGATTGGTTGCGACCATTATTGCTTCCCATACGGAGCCTTCATTTGATTCTCCATCACCGATAAGAGCATATACTTTCCGCGAATTCTTTTTAATTTTGAATGCCAGTGCTATTCCGACTGCGAGCCCTATTCCGTGCCCCAGCGAACCCGTTGATGCCTCAATTCCTGGCACTTTAAGTCTATCGGCGTGACAACCGAAATCAGACATAAATGAACCAAATGAATGAACCGGACCGATATCGAAATACCCGAACTGAGCTAAAACAACATAATGGGCAAGGGCTGCATGTCCTTTGCTCAGAATAAATATGTCTCTTTGGTTCCATGAAGGATTCTTGGGATTATGTCTGATGGTGCTGTAGAGAGCGTATAGAATATCCACCACGGAAAAGCAGGTTGGTATATGCCCATGTCCGCTTTCTCTGGAGATAGCAAGTATGGATTTTCTAATATTTTTACAATCAGGTATCATTCTATTTCTATATATGAAACTCTCGATGTCATAGGGAAACGTTTGATTCTTACGTTATTTAGGCCGAGGACTTCGCGCAGGGCGATTGTTTCGCCGGGGAAGATATCATCACACAGTTCGTCAAATACAAGGATGCTGCCTTTGCATAAGTGGGATTTGACGCTTTCAAGTGCGACCTTTGTAGGCTTATAGATGTCGAAGTCGAAAATTACCAGCGAAATGATTGTTTCGGGATTGTCATTGAAATATTCTGGGATAGTCCGGACGGCGTCGCCTTTGACAAGTTCATATTTTTTCAGATGTGAGATAGGATTGAGCTGTTCCTGCAGGCTTAAAATTGTGTCGAGATATTTTTCGTAATCGTCGGCGACGGAAAAAGAGCCGTCTGTACATTTGCATTTTTCCCCGTCCTGTTCACATATTCCTTTGAAACCGCGGAATGTGTCGAATCCAATTATTTTTCTGTGTCGGTTGAAGGGTTCGAATATCCCTCGCAGCGCGGACATCAGTGACAGTGTCTGTCCCCATCTTACGCCGAATTCGATAATTACGCCATGAGTTGTGAGTATTTGTTTGTATATCTCATAAAAAAAGAGAATGCGTGCAAGATTCTTGGAAGTTAAAAACAAGCCAAGGTTTGCCAGTATTTCGTCGTCCGGCAGAGGAGCAAATTTGAAATGTTGGACGAACTGAGCATTTGCATCCTTTTCTTGTGAGCTTGAGAGTATAATTGCCTCGTGCTTTTCGGTTTTCATTTCTTCCACCAGTTTTTATTTTCTCTCCACCATTCGACGGTTTTTTCGATACTTTGCTTAATGTGGTGTTTCGGTTTCCATTTGGTTGTTTTTTGAATTTTCGAACAATCAAGTATTCTTGATTTGGCAGTGGTCGGTTTGTTCGAGTTGTATATGAGTGACTTAGGTTTATGGCCGCTGGCGTTTAACGTCCAGTCGACTACATCACCGACTCTTGTGGCAATACCGCTTCCGACATTGAAGACATCGAATTTAATTTCATTGTGTATCAAAAGCGAAACTATCGCGACGGCAAAATCTTCGGCATAAATTACATCCCTTACGACATCAGGACTTCCCCAGACTTCGAACGGCTCCATTTTATCAATGGCTTTGCGAATGATGGCCGGGATAAAATTTGATGAATGCGAGTCGAACTTTGCATAAGGTCCAAAGATGTTCGCTGTTCTTGCGATTAAAATTTCCATATCGGATTGATTATGCCAGAAGGTGCATAATTTTTCAAGGTACCTGTTAACCCAGCCGATCCCCATATAGGTGGGGGGCGGATCGCAGTTGTAATCAATTTCGGATTCAGTGATGGAATTTTCAAATTCCTGGTACAGGGTAGCTGAACCGACGTAAATCACTCTTTTAATCTTCTCAAGATAGAATGCTTCAAGCATTTGAGAGTTCATAAAAATATTGTCATTGACCTGTTTCCAGGGCTTGTTTATCAGTTGGAAAGAGCCGCCTGTATTGGCGGCGGTCATGACCGCGAGGCCGCAATTGCGAGCTATTGTTCTGCATTGGTCGAGTGATCTGAGGTCTCCGCTGATATATTCGACGTTTTTGTGCTCAATGAAAGGTTTTGTGTTGTGATAAACGGCGAGAATCTGTGCATCGGGATAGTTTTTTGTAATATACTGTATGATGCTTGTTCCAGCCAAGCCGGTAGAGCCCGCGAGAAAGATATTTTTGTTGTTAAGGTCGATCATCTTATTTATTTTTCTCGTAAAAGTTGCGCCAGTATTCAAGGGTGTCATTTAAAGTTTTTTCGAATGGTATTTCGGGTTTCCAGTTTGTCAATTTTTGAAATTTTTCGATACATGGAATCTGTAGGGTGACATCTGAAGGTCGCAGCCTTGCTGGATCAACTTCGACTTTTATATTCTTTGCTGTCGAGAGTTCAAGGAGCTTATCGAGCATTTGGCCGATGGTCATCGTTTCATCTCCTCCGATATTGTAAACATCACCAGGCTGACACTTATTAACCAGGAGCCAGTAGGCTCTTACAGCATCACGAACATCGGAAAACGTCCTCACGCTATCCAGATTTCCAACTTTAACTACAGGTTCAGCCAATCCGGTTTCTATCATTGCTATCTGCTTGGCAAAATTGGAGACCACAAAAACTTCACCCCTGCGTGGTCCTGTATGTGTGAACATTCTGCTTCGAATAGTCTGAATCTTCCATGAACTCCAGTATTGAAGTGCCAACATATCTTCGCCCACCTTGCTTACTGCATAGGGGGATGCCGGGCGCAGAGGATTACTTTCTTTAATCGGAACTTCATCTTCGGTCACTTGGCCGTACACTTCGGAGGAGCTGCATACATGAATTACAGGATTGTATGAGTCTGATTGTTTTAACTGCTTTACCGCTTCAAGCAAGTTGCATGTGCCAACAATGTTGGTTTCCAGTGTATCGATAGGCGCTAAAAAACTAAAATCAACATATGACTGTGCAGCCAGATGAAAAATAACATCCGGCTTATACGAAGCTAACATATTTCTTACCGAAGGGAAGTCCTGCAAGTTGCCATAATACAAGGTTATTTTGTTTAAGATACCATCAATATTGGTTTTCGGTGAGCGCCATCGAACAAAACCGCCGACTTCAACCTCGGTATGATTTTCAAGTATATACTCTGCCAGATGGCTTCCCACAAAACCCGTAATGCCTGTTATCAGCGACCGCACAATTTGCCCTTTCTTTTCATCAAATATTGCCGCCATAAGTTGCGATGGTTTTCTTGCCCTTACGGACTTGGCTTAGCTCTTTGGCGTTTTCGGCCTGCTGTGTTGTAAGAGCAAGGCATAGGTCTTGGTATAATTTTCGCAACTGCTCACGCTGATTTTTAAATTCAGACGATTCAAGAATACCTGACCGGGCAATTTTCTCTACAAGAGAATTGGCTTTTTTGCTTAAGGCTTCAATTTCATTGACATTGCCATGCCTGGCATATCCTATTTGTTGTTCCAGCAGATTTTGTAGCTCATCCAGAAGATGTATCTGTTCATCTGGAATAATCTCGATGCTATTTGCATTCATTACGTTTACGCTCCTGTTCGGATCACTTGTTTTATTTGGGCCAGACTATGCTCGACTTCTTCCAGGAGATTAGCTGCATCTTTGTGGTTCTCGTCCAGACTTAAAAGGTTCAGGAGAATATTTTTAGACTCCTCGAATTTTCCATCTTTCATATATAATGCCGCCAGAGGGAACATGACGGAAGTATCGCCCGGATGCATATTCAAATACATTTCCAGGTAATATATAACCTTTGCAAATGAACCCATCTGGCAGGAGGTCTGAAACAGGCCCAGAAGAGCTACCAGATTATCGGTGTCCAGTTCCAGGCTTTTAAGATACATCTCAAAGGCTTGCTTGTAATTGACTCTTTGCTGTGCGATCATAGCGAAACCCGCATAGGCCTTGGCGCAATTAGAATTCAGCCGACAGGCGACTCTGAATGCTATTTCAGCATCATCAAGAAGATTCTTTTGCAGGGCCACTACTCCAAGTCCAACGTAAGGATCGGCCTCATCAGGTGATAAGACAGCGGCCTTTTCATAGTATTGTTGGGCCTGTGAATAATTACCTACAGAAGCATAACAGTCCCCCAGTTCCTGCAAAACTTCGTAATGTTGTGTCGAGTCGTGCTGTTCATCGACATTATTTTGTGTTATATCCATAGCAATTCTTTTCCTTCGAGTATTTGTTCCGCTTTTTCGAGTAGTTTAATCGCCGAGTTAAATTCCTTTTGTTCGCGTTTGACCTTGGCCTCCAATAGGAGTGTATCCACCGTTGGTCGCTGACGGTTTATTTCATGGCTGAGATTGGCTGCTCTTATATGGCTACCGGCTTTAAAGGAGGCGTTTGCAGCTAATGATTTCATCCACAACTCGTTTTGATGATGTTTGGTGATATATTCAAACATTTCAGCAGCCTTTGACCAGTTACCATTTTTTTCTGCTGTTCTGGCTTTTTCGAGTAATTGGTCGAACTGAAACGGTATTTCTTCAGGATTTAGACGCCTTATGGTAATGCCGGCCGCATTCAGAGATTCACGAACAGGAAGATTTGGAAAGCTTCTCCGGGCGTACTGTAAGTCTTCTTTTTTGAGTACTACCCCCCAGAGTTTATCTGTTGAATCTTCCAGCTCGAATCCTTCGTTGTTGGCTGAACTGTTGATCAAAGCATGGAGAGAATCCTCTACCCAGAATTCTCTCATCGGAAATCCGTTTGGTACTATGGAGATATAGTCGCCATCACATTTGGCTAAAGCTGCATCTATTCGCTGGTCTTGAGAAGACAACGGATTTACAGGTACGGGGATTATATTAGGCATCTCAGCATCGAGTTTTTCGAGGCTTTCCGCCGGCATGGGCAAATAAACCTCATATGGATAGAACGTTCGCTGCCAGATAGAACCGAGAGTTATCCCTGCCTGCTTATTCAGCCTCTCTGCAGTAAAAATTATGGACATATCTTTGAGTTTCATCCATGGTTTGGCAGGTCTCGTGGTTCGTATTCTTAAAATATTCCTTGTATATTCCTTTTCATTTTTGCGTCCCAGCACTGATATTCTGTCACATTTACCGGCTGGTTGATAAAATTCGCCGGTAATTTCCGGGACATGATAAAAATCAGAAAAGAAAACAAGCCGCCGGGTCATATCCCAGTCTCTTAAAACAGTGGTCTCCTCATTATATAGCCCCGTTTTTTCAAGCAAATCTCTTCGATGCATAAGGCTTACATGCAGTACATGGTTATAGTACAGCATAAAGAAGCGATCGAAGTCTCTGCTGATTTCGATTACCTTGCTTAAAACTTTTCGGCTGCCGTCCGGGCAAACCTGACATAGCACTTTGTACAAGTCGCTATACGCAACCTGGCAGTCGGTTTGATTTTCCAGAGCATTGACCAGGGTGCTCACATGATGCGGATAATACAGGTCATCATCACCAAGATAACAGATATATTTACCATGAGACTGGGCAAGTGCTTCATTTAGAGAGTAGGGCTGGCCGCGGTTCTCCTTTCTGTTTATAAATAAGATCCGCGGGTCGTTATATGAGTTAATAATATCGCTGACGTCTTCACCGCCATCATTTACTACGACTATCTGAAGATTTCTATAGTTCTGGCACAAAACACTGGCCAGGGCCTCAGCGAAGTATCGGCGCCGATTGAAAGTCGTGATTAGCACACTAACGATCGGTCCTACATTTTGTTGTGGCACGTGAGACAATTCTTTGTGTTTTGGGACTCTCTCGTATTTTTTTGACATTCCAGAATTACCTGATATTTTCTGAAAAACTAAAAATTACACAATCAAATTGTTCTCTGAGCTTGGAACAAAAAGTTCTGCTGGAAATCTAATCTTGTTAAGGTTCAAGTTTTGCAAATTATTGGAAAATTCGAACAAGTTTTGTTGTGAATCTATCTCGCTTTCAAATTGGGTGAAGATACTGTTAATATCGGTTAACTGATTTTTAAGCGGATAGTTTTCTTCAATGAATCTGCGATATCTTTTGGGTTGGTAACTGTCGGAAAGGATTTGATTGCAGAATTCTTCTGCAATATTAAATAAGAACTCAGACGGAAATATCTGGTTTGCCCCAGGGAAATTGTGGATAACCGGCTTCAAGCCAAGAGCCATACCTTCCATCATGCCCATACCCTGACTTTCCCCGATACTACCAGAAACGATATAGTGTTTGTCTTCCAGCCAGGAATTTATGTCTTCCTGCCAACCGTTGAAACACACCACATCTGTTAGTTCAAGTTGTTGGACTATATGCCTGATATACTGTTCAAGCATTGGATTTTGAAAGACTCCGGCAAAAAACAGTTTATATTCCGGGTCAATGTAATGCAGCTTCTGCATACATTGCAGAAGGAACATGGGATTTTTTCTCATATTCAGATAACCCACACAAGCGATATTTTTGCCCCGCGGTTTGTCGATAAGCTTGTATTTATCGAGGTTGACACCATTGGGAATAGTAACGAGCCGAGTCCGGTTGTTAATATTCGGAACTTGCTGAACCAGGCTTTCTTTGACAAATGAGTTACCAACAGTGATGAGTGTATCGATATTTTCCCATTGGACCTGGCCCGGCCAGTCGCCATAAGCCTCGAAACGGTGAAGACGTACTACATTCTTGCAGACCTTAGGCAATTTTGAAGCTTCTACTGCAAGATTAGTGCACCACTCAAACCAGGAAATATCGCTCCATTCCATTAATTCTTGCATCTGGTTAATGTTATCGCCGTCAAAAAATCTCACAGGGAAACGCCGCTCGGTAAATGTGCAAATATCGGTGAGGAATTGTGTATCGCCTTTCAATCCACAAAAGAAAGCTATCTTCGGCCTTTTGTAACGTATCACCTCAATCATCGGCTTGAGAATCTCCTGGTTGGGCCAAATTCGTAGTGAGCGGATTAATATTTCGATGGCATCGGCTTTATTATTCTGTTGCAGGAATATGTTGGCTGTTCTGTTAACTACATCCACGTTAAATATACCAAGCCGCTCCATACTATCGAAAAGCTGCATAGTTTCCTTTGCTTTGCCGACAGCAAGATATGCTTCTGCGAGGTTCCACAATATTTCGATGGAGTCCGTTTGGTACCTCCGAGCTTTGATAAAATGCTCGATAGCTTCATCCGAACGGCCAAGGCAATGCAGGATTGCCCCTGTATCATTCAGTACTTGTGCGTTACCGCCGGTTATACAAAGATGTTCCTGCATACAGGCCAGAGCTTCCTGATGTTTCCCGGCTTCAGCTAATTCCAAACCTTTTTCGTAATGATTATGGTTCCCAGGCACATTATTGTGTCCTTGTTCACCACTTTGATTCGAGTTTGTCCCCGTTAATGCCATCTGATTTACTCCTAAATTTTAGAAATTGACCATCCTATGGTCATTACCTCGCTAACAATGATGCAAATTCCGTGCCGTTAACTAATATCTGCGTATATATGCGTTTTCCAGCCCCCAGGCATGACATTTGTATAAATATCAAACACTTATGTTTTCAATTTACATTTCATTATTCATCTTTTGCTCTCGAAAAAGCTATCAGATGTAATTCAACAGCGACATGGACATTAGTTTTGCAGCCACTGATAATGACATTTGATATAGGACTTCCCGGCGGGACAGGTCTATAACTATTTGGGCAATATCTGCTTCCTGCAAGCGGGTCGTTTCATCTTCAGTATTGTATTGAATGTTCTTTATACTATGTTGGAGATCGTCCAGAAAGCCGATTTTAGACCCAATAGATACCTGGGCTTTCACCAAAACCTTAGTTACCTCATCTATTGAATAGGGTAAGTTTTTTGCCTGCTCAAGCACTTGTGCGTCGGCAAGTCCATTTTCGTTTTCCAATACTTCACGAATAGTAATAAGGGTATTAAAGATATCATAAGTTCCGGGTATTCTTACTAAATCAGTTCCAGTGCCGGTTATTCCCGTGGTGTCAACATATAAGACTTGTCCGCTCGGATTCGTTACTGCCAAATTGGTTTGCGTACCGTCAGAATTCACCGCAGTGCCGCCGTCAATAGAGAGGTCATAATTGCCTGCTGAACCGGTTACTGTCAGCCAGACCCCTCCCTGGCAGCTTGACGTCCCGGTGCCGGATTGGGCTCCGGTGTATCCGCTAAAAATCGGGGTGCTCCGGTCATCGGAGCTAAATATATCATCACCAATGTAGAAAGCAGATGATTCTACACCTGGAGCGACCTCTATATCTCTATTCTCGGAGCTGCCGCTATAAGTAACTTTGGTTATTTTTCCGTTGGTACGTTCTACTGTATATGGAGCAGTTCCCGTATTGGTTCCTCCATAGAGGTATTGGCCCATATGTTTTGTATTGGCTAGTAAGACCGTCTGCTCTAATATATCATTGATTCCTTCGGCAGTTCTTTGTCTTGCTGCATCGTCGTAGATGCCGCTGGTAATTTGAGTTAGAAGCATTTGGGTCTCGGTAAAACTTGAAGTTATATCTTCGACAACTGTCGATGAAAGCTCCAAAATGCTTGTGGCTTCCGAAAGATTGTATATGTAATTGTCCAGGGATTTGTAATTAGTATTGAGTCCTAAAATGCGATAAGCGGCCGTTGGATCGTCTGAGATTTTATTTATCCGTGAGCCTGTAGAAGCCTGTTCCTGAAGGATGGCCATCGCTTTGGTATGAAGATTCAATGCAAAGCTGACGTTATTATAAATATTGTTCAGTGATCCGCTCATTGTTAATTTCCCATATTTTGTTTAGATAATCAAAGCATGCGCTTTATTTTTTTATATTATCTCCATAAGTGTTAACAATGATGACTGAATGGTACTCAGGTATTTACTCATTGCTTGGAACATCTGCTCGAAGGCTAACATCTGGGCGGCTTCGTCGTTGATGTTGACACCGCTTAATTCGCCTTGTTGGTTGCTTAGGTTTTGGACCATAGATTCAATATTGTCTTTGCGCGCCTCTTTAACAAATATCTGTTGACCTATGTCTGTAACCATCTGGCGGTAAAATTCTCCTGGGGTCATAGAGTTTAAGTTGGTTACAGCCTGGTCTCTCAGGCCGCTCATCCGTAAAGCGTTGGTGTTGTCGGTCATATCCGCACCAAGGGCTGATGCCACCCGGCCCGGTGTAGCAGCTATCTCTGAACAAACCGCTATTTCAGAAGCACTACTACCCGATAAGAGTGTATTAATTCCAACCGCAGCTAATAAACCTGAAGTATCCGTGCTGGAAAAAGCATCAACATCGAAGGTTTCGCCATTGTTTAGGTCCCCTGTACTAAGAGATATTTTAATTCCATTGCCTAAATCAAGTTTATCACCTGCTGCATAGCCGGCACCTACATTGAGAGTGCTAACAAGCTGGGCTGCTCCATTTCTTACTTCAAGCTGTAAAGTACCGTTACCTACCGAGGCGGCACCTGCTACTCCTTCTACGACTGTAAACTGGAATGTGTCATTCGTAGTGCCTGTATAAATACCTGAGACGGATATGGTTGGTGGTGAGCCTGATAAAGTGCTGGCCGTGGGTAGTGGTAGCACGGCGGGAAGAAAATCAAATTTATAGTTTGCGTCCGCCTGAATGTTCAGCTTGGACGAAACCACCGAAGCGCTAAGACCTGTGATACCTGAAATAAGAAAAGCTATGTCGGTTAAGGTATCGGCGGATTTGTTAACTGTTATTTCGTTACGGGTTATCTCTCCGGTGCTCGTATTTGTAACTCTGATATATATGCTGCCGTCTGTTACTTCTGAGCCAAAATCAGCCAGATTTTGGCTCGTTACAGGCCAGCCGGTCAGGCTGGTAAATGAACCTGTTGAACCCACACCTTGGACATGGTATTGATTTATCTGTTGTATCATTACATTTGCCAAATTGTCCAGGTCATTGTGAATATCAGAGACCAGCTCATTTTTTAATGATAATAAACCACTTAATCGCCCCCCTTCGGTATTTATGTTATAGTTGTTTTCACCGGCGACAGATACTCCCAGTTCCCCCGCTTGTTTCAAACCCACTTCCAGTTCGATAGAGGTAGCACCTATTACCACAGGGGTTCCGGCTACATAGACATCGACTACACCATAGGATTTGGCCTTGGTTTCTATTCCAATTAATGTTGAAAGTTCTGTTATGCCCTGGTCTCTTTGATCCCGTAAATTATTGGCCTGGCCGCCACCTATTTCCTGCTTTTTAATGTTATAGTTGAGTTCGGCTATTCTGTTTGTAAGAATATTAATTTGTGTGATTGTATTCTGGGCTTCCAGCTCAATTTGGTCTTCCACTGCTGTCAGAAATTCTCCTAATGTTCTGAATTGACCGGTCATAGCCATAGCCTCGGTTATAAGCTGGTTTTGCTGGATAACTTCTGTTGGATGAGCGGAAAGGTCCTGCAATGCATTAAAAAACTTGTCTATAGCTCCGCTTAAACCGCTCCCCTCCACAAGCTCTCCAAATGCGTTTTCTACTGTTCGCAATGTGGCAAATTCCTGAGATATCTGCCCTAACAATGACCCTTGACGAAAAATCTCCTTTTCCAGAAGTTCATCAATTAATCTGGTGACCCCGACAACATCCACACCTCCTCCCAAAAGGACATCGCCGACTTGCGATGTATAAGAAGGACGCAGTTCTATTCTCTGGCGGTGGTAGCCGTCAGTAGCCGCATTGGCAACATTATTACCGATTATATCAAAAGCCTTCTGGGCTGCTTGAAGGCCACTGATTCCTATAAAGAAACTATCCATTTATTAACTCTTAATTTAACGTTAGTGCTCACAATTTCCACCGGTCTCTGTTGGGCTTTAGTCGAAGCTCAATAAATACCCGATGACATTACTCAGAGATGCAGGTTTACAAAGGCCATATCAGTTTGCTGTTTGGTAGCACCGTTGGAGTTGTAGTAAACCGCCCCTGTCTTGCCGAGGTCGAAGATACTCTTCAAAAGCAGATTATTGAATCTTGCGCATTCAGACAAAAGCAAAATAGTGCTTAAATGTTCTTTCTTAAGTTCTTTAATCAATGACATTAATTTTGTTTTCATCTTGATTATCTGATCTTTTTTCCCTTTTGGCAGACGTGCTTCCAATGCCGACAAAGTTATTTGCTCTGCGTTGCACCCAAGAGCATTCGCCAATTCTTTTCGTATTGTTTGCCGTTTGGATTCATGGTTTCTGTAGCTGTTCATCTCGGCCTGAATGACCTTAAGAAGCTTGTTAAGACCGGAATCGTCACGCTTGATAACATAGCTGCGTAATTTATTCAGTTGCGACAAATTCTCCTGTATATGTTGGCTGTCTTTCTCGAGGCAAATCAACAGTTTATCAACTTTATTTTCTATTTCAGTTGTCGTCGATTTCATATCTGGTCATCCACTGATTGTTTAACTGTGTTTGTCTGTTCAGCATTGGATAAATATTGATATATATCCTTCCACAATCCAAGGCCTCCGTTGTTTGCAATATCACGACCAAGGTATAGCCAAAATATTCCCTCGGTTTGTTTGGAAGCTGCATCTTTTTCGAGCCCCCAATCCGTGAAACTATTTTTCATTTCTTCCAGCAGCTTATCCAATAGGACGGATTCAAAATCCTTGGCTACTTGTTTTTTTTTCTCGTCTGAAAGGCTCTTAAGCTTCGATTGGTCGAGGTGTTCCAGCATACTTGGTGATGAGACTGGTTCAGTTAGTATCAATTTGGTGCTGTCCATTAAATTGCTCCTACATTATCACCAGTTTTGCTTGAAGGGCACCGGCTTTTTTCAAAGCGTTAAATATTGCTATCAAATCTGTTGGTGTTGCTCCTATACCGTTAAGGCTTTTAGCCAGCTCTGAGACGGTAACAGATCTGGACATGGGAATCAGATATCCTTTCTCTTCGATTCCTATCAACGTATCTTGAACAACTTTAGTTTGTCCGGCATCTGAGAAAGATGCAGTTGGCTGTGAAATGATTGGCATTTCTTTGATTTTTACAACCAGGCTGCCCTGTGAAATTGCCACAGCGGATATGCCGACGTTTTCACCGATCACAATTGTGCCGGTGCGCTCGTTGATAACCACCACTGCAGGAACATCAACCTTAACTTCGTGTTTTGTAATATCGGCAATAAAACCGGCTATTTCTGCCTGACTAATTTTGCCTGGAACTTTCACCTTAACGGTACCGGCGTCAACTACTATTGCGCTGCTTGCGTAATCCTGGTTGATTGCTTGGCTGATTTGCTCTGCAGTTGAAAAATCACTGTTTCTAAGATTAAACGTGATAAGTCTATGGCCGCCAATGTTTTCGATAAATGTAGCTATTTCTTCCTTTTCAACCACTGCACCGCTGGGAATTCGCCCGACTGTTTGATGGTTTTTTGTAATCGAAGCCTTATCCCCTGATGCTGTCCAGCCGCCGATTGAAACTCCTCCGTCAGCTATAGCGTAAACCTGGCCATCAAGACCTTTCAGTGGTGTCGGCAACAGCTTTCCACCCTGAAGGCTTTTGGCGTCTCCTATAGCAGAAACGTCAACGTCGATTTGGGAACCTTCCCGGGTAAAAGGGCCTAATTCCGCAGTAACCCAAACCACTGCAATGTTACCGCCGGTTAAATCAGAAGGAGAAAGGACCAGACCTGAATCCCTTAACATATTTGTCAGCATTTGTCGCGAAAGCAGGGTGCTGTCACCAGTGCTTGCCAGGCCAATAATCAGCCCGACACCTGTAAGAGGATTGCTGCGAAGCCCTTGAATATCAACGATATCCTTTATTCGTTCGCATTGCCCGGTACCAGCCATAAATACACAAACCAGGAATACACACGTCATAAGAGCCACTATGTTCTTGTTTTCTTTTGTTCGTATAATTGATTTCATAAGCTGTTACTCTCAAAAATAAATCTATCCAAATGCTATAATTAAAATGGCCAAATAGTATCAAATATCTTGCCAAGCCAGCCAGGTTTTGTGTAAGGTGCCGAAACACCTGAATTTCTCGTAACAATACGAAAGTCTGCCACTTTTTCGCTCTTGACTGTGTTATCAAATGCGACGTCGCTTGGCCTTACTATACCGCTTACCTCTATCGTTTGTATATCACCTGCGATATTACGGCTGCGAGTCCCCATAACAATAAGATTGTGATTTGGAAGGATATCCATAACTACCACACTTACCTGGTCCTCAAACTTGCGTTCGTCTTTGTAATCAGCCTTGCTTTTTAACTCATTAGCTGATGAAGCAGTTGTGTTGAGACCGGGTAGCAATTGTTCTGGCAATATTCTATCTAACGTACCTTTGGGTGTGAAATCCGGGCCACCGGCAAAAGTTGTTGAACGATCGGTTTCTTTTTTCATGTCCCTTTTTGCTTTGTTATCGATCTTACTGTCTTCGGCGATCTTGATGGTCAGGATGTCGCCTATCTGGCGGGCCACATCGTCGGCATATAACTCCTTCATATTCTTATCTCTCTTGGCCCAGATTGAACCTGCCTGTGAGCAGGTAGCCGAAAAGAGAACAAAAATTGCCAAAGCGAGCGTTAAGACTTTTCTGTTATTCATTATTTCTCCTTTTTTAGAAAGCAGGTTTCACGCTTCCATCTTCGTTAATCATGGCTAAGATTATTCGTTGTGAGTCCACATTCCGAACTTTTATATAATCACCCGCTCGACCGTCCTGCATGGCTTTTCCGAAAGCTGTAATCAGAAATCCAGGCATATCAATCCGAATAACAACCTTTTGATTTCGCTTGGTAATGATTGGGGATTTAACTGGGCCCAACATATTTGGATGAAGAAGGGTCTTGGCCGGTATCTGACGTTTGGCAATGAGGCCGTAGGGGGGCTTCCAGTCGGCTGATTCCGGGTAGTCCAATATTGTCTTCTCTATCTTGACATTATCGGGACTGATAACCGCACCTGTTGGAATATCGAGCTTTGTTACTACTTGCCGACAATTATATTTCAATCTGAAAACTATCTCAGGCGCCCCGATTTTTTTGCCGCCTGAATGTATGGCAATCTCAACCTTTGCCTGATTGCTTGCTCCGCTTGATACTAATCGGGGAGAAAAGCTAATATCTTTACCGGTTTCGGTGATGATGAAATCTTGAGGTATCTGTATTGGAGTGAATCCACAAGCTGAAATGTCGGGGGGATTTTTTTCCAGAAAGGAACTTGCTAACTTAATAAATTCATCGCTGCGGATAGTCCGTTCTTGTTGTTTTATAGTAACTGTTTCTGCTCCGGTTAGTGTTACTTTCGACGCAGGGATTCCGTTGCAGGCCAATCTGCTTAGAACTATTTTTCTGTCAATAACAATCTTCTGCCCGGGTATTGAAATCTGCCCTAATGTGACTTTGCTTGCCTTGGCTACAAGTGATTCTTGGCCCCGGATTATACCGACTTGGCCCAGACTTAAGTGCTTGTCTTTGATTGTAATTTCTCTCGGCAGGTAAATCTGAAGGGCGGAATCCTTTTTCGTATTGTCTGCGTTACTGTTCACTGGAAGCAGCAGGCACATAATTAAGATAGTGTTGGCTATTTTATGACTCATTATGGTCTTTTCCATTAGAACCGTGCTATTTCATTTGCCTTTCTTAGCATTTCGTCTCCCGCTCTTATAGCTCGGGAATTTGTTTCGTATGCTCGCTGGGCGGTGATTAGGTTGACAAGTTCGGTTATCATCTGGACATTGGATTTTTCAAGAAATCCCGACTGGATAATACCGAAACCACTATCTCCTGCAGTGCCGGTCGTAGCCGTACCGCTTGCTTCAGTCGCGGCCAGCAGATTTTCGCCTTCAGCAGACAGACCGGAAGGATTTGGAAAACGTGCCAACTCTATTGTTCCTACAACTGATTGTGTTCCGGCAGAGTCTGTAACGTTGACGCTTCCATCCTTGCCTATATCAAGAGATGTTATATCCGTAGGGATGCTGATAGCAGGTTCTATACGATATCCCGTAGAGGTAACTAATTCACCGTCTGCATTCGTTTGTAGTGAACCGTCGCGTGTGTATTTTATATCACCATTTGGCATGCTCACTTGAAGAAATCCGTCGCCTGTAATTGCAATATCGAGAGGCCGTTCGGTGCTCTGCAGTTCACCTCCAGTATAAACTCTTACAGTTGCAGCCGTTCGGACTCCACTGCCTACTTCCAGACCGGAGGGCGAATTTAATCCTGAAACCACTTCTGCACCCGCATTCTTAAGCTTTATATAAAGCAAATCCTGAAAAGAAACTTGGCTCTTCTTAAAGCCTGTGGTGTTGATATTAGCAAGGTTATTTGCAATCACGTCCACCATTGTCTGCTGGGCCGCCATGCCCGTAGCTGAAGTGGAAAATGCTCTTAACATAATATATTTCTCCTTATCTTAAACTTTGCAAATCCTGCATCTGTTGAGTTTGGCTTTTACCTTATGCATAACGAACGTGTTTAGGCCATAGCTGCGCTTGTAATACTGCTGGCTACTTCTTTTCTGGCAGCAATGAACTTCATATTTGCTTCGTATAACCTGGACACCATTATCATATCCACTAATTCCTCTATCATCTTAACATTAGATAGCTCCTGCCTTCCTTGCTTGACGATGATATTCTCAGCTGCAACCGGCTGAATATTTTGATCTGGCATCTGGTAACAGCTATCTCCGGCTGGGACAAGTTTGGCTTCGTTGTTTTCGAAATCAACCAATTGAAATTTGCCGATAGGTATGCCGTTGGCGCTTACGCTTCCATCGCTTGAGACGCTTACTTGAGAGATTTCCACGTTACTCGGTATCGTGATTGGGCCCCCTTCACCTGCTACAATTTGTCCCTGTGGATTAATTATTTGACCATTTTGGTTTGTATTAAATGAACCATTGCGTGTGTAAAGCGGCCCGTTGGGTGTTTCTATTACGAAAAAACCTTTACCGGATATGGCGAAATCCAACGATCGACCGGTTTCGAAAAAATTACCCTGGGAAAAATCAAGTGACGAGGTCAGCTCAATACTGCCGGGTGAATATGTTTCTGCTCCTGTTCCTGTCATTTGTCCCAGAAGCCCTGTCATTTGTTCATCAAGGGATTTTGAAAATGTGTTGCACCTTCGCTTGTACCCGGCAGTGCTTATGTTGGCTAAATTGTGTGTAATTGTCTCGTATTCCTGTGTTAAGGCATCAAGGCTTGTCTTAACTTGTTCTATAATATCTGACATTTCACTCTCCTTGCGCAACCACCGGTTCCGAAACTATTTCTTCTGACTCTATTGAATTCGGAGCATCTTTGCTCTTGCCGCTGATTTTTTTATAAGCTGCATTGGTGGCGCGAATCAGATCATTAATATCTGAGTCGTTTAGTCCTGTCAGCTCAACTGCTATTGATGAACAATTTTGTAAGGCTCTTACGTGTTTGACCTCACCTATATCTTCTACTATTTTTGATGGCGTACTCTTTCTGTCCCTCGATAAGACTGAGTGTAGTGAAGTGCTTTTTGAGGACGGATTTAAGTCTTGGACCTTTTCTTCACTCAGATTCACTATTACTAATACTCTGTCGCCTACTTTTACTTCCAGATTGCTTTCTATCCTGAGACCGGGACCGCCCAGTTCAGTAACTGTCGCAGGCATAAATTCCGGCGGCCCCCAGTTGTCTGGTTCAAGAACTGAACTTTGCTTTATTGCAGGACCTTTTTTGCTGTTGGTATTGTTATTTGACGAAAGCGTTTTTGAGAATGGAAAGTGTGCGATAAAAGCCGGCTTGTTTACTTGAACACGCAGGAAACGCCGGCGACTAATGAACCGAATATTATCACTATGATTTAAAACCAGAATGTCATCGTTGCAGCGAACTACCGAAGAGTCAAACTCCCATACGGAGGAACCGAAAGAATAACGAACACGCCAGAGTTCCCCAAGCTTACTTTCAACAGGTGTTGTTAATTTTATGGTAAGTTCCATATTGTCGTTTTTAATTACAATTGACTCAATATCACTCAAATCACTCAAATCACTCAAATCACCTAAGTTGTGACTTGTACGACGGGTTATATAAAGTTTCTTGCCTGTGAGAATGTGCCTGCTGCTCGGTTTCTTCAATTTCGATGGCGAACCTATTGAGACTGAGGAATTTTTATGGAAGCAAAGCTTTTCGCGCAGAAAGGAAAGTTCGGTTCTTAACCATTTGCTTTCTTCTGCTCCCTGTTTTGCAAGGCATTCTTCTATCATTTTTTTTGCTCCGGCGTCAAAGGCACTGACCATGCTAAAAATGGCCTGATTTCTCTTAAGTCCCGCCATTTGTGCTATCTTGAGCAAAATCTGACACTCCCGTCCGCTTAAACCTCTTTGCTCGGAAAAATCAAAAAATAGTTGCCCATTAATCTTTTGTTCCCGTGTAATTCGATTATAGCTGACTATCAAGAGCAGTACAGTCAGTATGATTATTAACGCCACTCCTATTAAAATAAACCAATGTTCGGCCAGGCCGGTTTCTTGCTGTCCCGCGGCCTTCCACCGTTCTATCGGCGTGAGTGCCAAGATAATCATATTAATGCTTGATGTTATAACATCTGCTATTGGCATCTTAATTTCCCAAACTTACTACCTACCTGATAAGGCTGCTCAATTCTCGCAGTATGTCATTGGCAACTCGGATGGTCCTTGCATTGGCCTGAAAACCGTTTTGTGCCTGAATCATAGAAACAAACTGAGTTGCTACGTCTGAGTTTGATTTTTCCAATGCTCCACCATGGACTGAGCCGGCGCCTCCCGACATCGCCTGGGTAGCAACCGGCACTCCTGAGTTGGCCGTTGAAGTATAGTATCCATTGCCAATACTTTCCAGGCCTGATGTATTCTGGAACAACGATATCTGGATGGCACCGATGTCCTTTTTGATACCGTTGGAGAAAGCACCGATTACTATACCTCCATTATTAACAGATACAGTGGAAAGTTGACCGGCTTCGTAACCGTCCTGATCTTTTGCTATCGCCGTAGAGTTCCCGGCAAACTGTGTCAATCCGTTTAATTGGCCAACGGAGCCAAAATCTAAAGCTATGGTTTGTGGATTTAAAGGATCATGTGCAAAGCTTATTACAAATTCCGCCGGATTGCTGGTACCACCGGTCACACCTGTGTAATAACCGTTCGTGGCGTCAAAGGTTATGTTTTCAACACGTCGGTTTAGTATAGTTATCTGATCGATATTGCCGCTCATTGAGGTCAGCACCATATCCCATGTATTGGCGGTATTTGTCCGTACAAATGCACCCGAGAAAACGTGTTTTCCGCCCTGAGAATCATAAACCATAATATTAACACTCTTGACCTCTTCGCCGCCAACCGCCAACATTTCAAAATATCCCGGCATTGTAAGAGTGCCGTCGCCGCTATAAGTCATAACTAAATCAGATTTACTATAGCCGCTGGCTGTGTCAGTAATACGCAGTTGTCCGTTGAGCAAAGATGCCGTGGCAGTGCTGCCAAGAACGCCCTGCACAGCCCGTCCTTTTGTTGTTTCTGCAATTGAAGCTGTTCCACCCGTCATATTGGTGTTATCAACTGTTATCATAGCGGCATCCTGACCCGCTAAAGTGCCTGCAAACGTAGCAGTAACACCAGCCGGAAGAGGCCCGCCCGCACAGGTTACATTGCCGGCACCAATAGTCGAAAGAGCTTCCAGAGCTGCCTGTATATCAGCGGCGGAATCATCCCAGGTAAGTGCACCGGTCGTTTGCCCCCCAAAACTCATCGTGAATGTGCCGCCTGTGGCGGTACTGGAAATCGTCTGTTGTTCGTCAATTGCGGCAGTACCTTCATTAGTATTCAGCCAGGTTAGTACATCATTTAATGTAGTGGTCGCAGTAATATCCATCGTCAGGTCGGTGGTTGGGCTGCTGCCTAAAGCCGTACCATCCGGTTTATAACCGGAGAAGGTAATCGTTCCCGAATTCAATGTTCCGGTATATTCGGTGAGATCTGCAATTAAAGTGTTTCCTACGGCCGCCGTACCGCCGGCTGTGTAACTGACATTTGAGCCTAATACTTGTGTCTGTGCTGTCTGTAGAGTCGCATCGGAACTTAAATTACCTGATAATGTCATTGTTGATGTTAGCTGTGCCGGCATCGGTACTCCGTAAGGTACATAAAGGTCACTGACACCGGCAATCTGGAAGCCATCGCTTTCACCTATTGCGCCGATACGCTGGACACGATAGCCCGTGGCAGGGTCAACCATAATTGAGTTTGCATCAACGGCAAATGCACCTGCGCGAGTGAAAATGCTCTGTTGACCGTCACTTACCACAAAATAGCCTTCACCTTCTAATGCCAGGTCCAGAGGATTGCCGGTGTTTACGATACTGCCCTGTGTCATATTTGGGCTTATGCCGGCTACTCCAACACCTGTGCCCATCTGCTGAGGATTGGTACCGCCGACGGTGCTTGTTGGCTGCGATGCTTTTTTTATCGTCTCACTTAGTAGTTCCGAGAAGGTTATATTACTGGCCTTAAAGGCCGTGGTATTGACATTGGCCAGGTTGTTACCGGCTACGTCAAGCATTTTCTGATGGGCTTGAAGCCCGGTCACTCCTGCTGACAATGCTAAACTCATCTTTCTTTCTCCTTATATCGAAACGTTAAATCTTAAATTCCGTTGTTGACTGATATTACATCTTTCAAAGCAAGCGTATGAGTCCCGACGCCCAGTAATATTTCCCCGTCTATGTTATTGTAAACGTGCTCTACTACGCCGCTTGTGAGATCTGAGGCACCTGTCTCGTTTGGAGCCATGAATGAGATTTCCTTACCTAACAATGAATTGGCATAAGAAAGCTCTGTAGTGGCAAGGACATCTGCAAAACTTGTGTTCATTGATTCAAGCTGCTGCAATTGTGAGAATTGTGCCAGTTGTGCGGCCATCTCATTATTGTCTAACGGTTCCAGTGGATTCTGATTTTGAAGTTGCGTTATCAAAAGATTCATGTAATCCATCTGAATGTTGCTTGCTGAGGTTATTTCTGATACTGATGCCATGATTTTTTTTAACCTTTCTTAAATGACAAATAAAAATTTCTTTTTGAATCTCGAAAATGTCGAGCGTAATTCAATGCCAAAGCTATTAGCACGACAGATTAAACACAGCAATTGTTGTGCCACATTAATGCCGCCGCTGATTTTAGTGATGCACAAACTCATGTCGCAAAAGACATTACGGAAAATAAAAAGTTAAATAAAGATAGGGATGCGGCTCATTAAAAGATTATCGCAGAGGATAAATCTTCCTTTATCTCAGAAATATTTGCCGCTTTGACTTTATGGTTTTGAAGACAATCATTGCTGCTGTATGTTAATCTGCCTGGTGACATTATAACGTCCCATAAAAAGCAATGCCGTCTTGCTGTTCTTTTGGTTTTATTCTGTAAAGAAACGTCCTATAAAAACAGTGCGATGTGTCGGGGACATCTTTAAGTATAACAAATCAGTGACATTATTGGCCGGTCCCATAAAAAATTAAAGTTGTCGTTGGCCATCTGTCGATTT
>JACNGQ010000028.1 GCA_014384025.1 Planctomycetota bacterium
AACGTATCAAAAGAGGATTTATTTACCGAGCATCGTTTCAACCGTATACACTTCCCGACCAGGAGACAATTCGTCAGTTTAAACTGGTCATTGATTATCGTTTGGATGACGAATCCCTTCTGCAGCGAAATGCTTTCCGCAAATTGAACGGGACGAAAATGATACGCCTCCCTTTCTGGGCCTATCCGACAAGACGAGAAGCTGCTGAGCATTGGCATACAGAGAGACCGGAGATATTTGCCGAAATTATCCGGAAATGTCCCCAGGAGATTCGGCAAACATTTTCGCTTTTGTCTGATGAGGATAATTACCCGGTTCTGTATTTCTGTAGCTACGGGATTCATCGCGCTACGATAATCAGTGCTATCCTTTACCTGGCTCTGGGCGTTTCCGAGGAAACTATTCTGGATGCTACCGGTTTGCGACTCATGCTCAAAACCGTGTTCAGAGAAATTAACAAGTCGGGCGGAATAACTGGATACTTGAAGCGCATAGGCGTCTCGAATAAGGAAATTACCGCATTTCAGAAAATTATGTTGGAACATTGATGGTTCCAACGTTCTTTCGGTTACTTATACAAATCCCCTTCCAATTCAATTTGTAATTCGTAATTCGTAATTCGTAATTCGATTTAATGTTGAAAGGAGGAAAGTCTATGACTATTGACCACATTCGTACTGCACGCCTTTATGATACTCTTCACATGGGCCGTTCCTGCATTGACCTGTATGCCAACGAGGTCGGAGCGTCCTTTGCTAACATCAAAAGCTTTGCTGCCTATGTAGGTGGTTCACCGACCAACATCAGCGTAGGGGGACGTCGACTGGGGTTAAGGAGCGTGTTGTTGACTGGCTTTGGGGAGGACCCGGTGGGCGATTTTGTTCTAAAGTTCTTGGAGGATGAGGGAGTCGAGACACGATTCAGTCCGCGCAAACCTGGACACCGCACCAGTGCTGTCATTCTCGGTATTGAGCCGCCTGATAGATTCCCGCTAGTCTACTATCGTGACAACTGTGCAGATATTGAGTTGACCATTGACGACGTTTTGGCTGCCCCCGTTGCCGATAGCCACATCTTTCAATTTGCTGGCACCAATCTGAGCAAGGACCCCAGCCGCAGCGCTACTCTATTCGCGGCGGAACTAGCTCAACGAGTTGGAACAGAGGTAGTGTTGGACATCGACTTCCGTCCCGACCAGTGGTATGACCTTCGCGCCTTTGGTGTGGCTATTCGGTCCGCCTTGCGGCTGGTGGACATCGTCATTGGCACCGAGGATGAAATCAACGTAACGATGCTTTCCGACGTCAATCAGATGAGCTTGACCCATTCCCAGGTCTCGGATACCAAAGTGAGCGGTGACATCGATGTGGCTGTGTCTGCCCTGCTTGCGCTTGGTCCCAAAGCTCTCATACAGAAGCGTGGTGAGGAAGGTGCTTGGGTCCACGTCAAAGAGGAGGATGGCAGCCGTAGGCAAATCAACGTACCTGGATTTCCCCGCTTGATTTTCAAACCGAAATAGCGCAATCACTTTATGGGGGTTTGTTCCATGAAGGACTTCAGGATTTACCCCTTTAGATTGTAATTATTAGAAACAGGGTAGCTTTTTACGAGATTGGCGACTTCTTTAATAGTTTCCGGTTTACAAAGCGGTGTCATGACACCGGCTGATGTGAGCACAATACCACGATGGTGCGGCAGTTCATCTAAATCATGCTTAATCTGAGCAAAAATCTCCTCAGTTGGCCTTGTCCAAAGCGTTGCATTTGTACCGCCAACCAAGCACTTGTCCGAACAGACCGTTCGTCCATCCTTTAAGGTTGTGTCACCAAGCGTCGGTGAGGTAAAAGCCTCGATTCCAACAGCAGGTAGTTCGGCAATGTCAGGAAGAATGTCTTTCAAAAGCCCACACATATGTAGGAGGTGCATTTTACCCGCTGATGATACAATGCTTCCATAATCCACCAGATGTTTATAGCTGTATTGGCGGAACATAGCTGGTGATATTAGAGTTGTGGAGGTATTCTCCGTTGAAAAGACCACATCAGCCGGGCTTTTCTCTGCAATTATCTCGGCTCGACGGCACAGTAACGCGTGCATCGCTTCAAACAGGGCTTCCACATCCTCTCGGTAATCCCACAGCATGAAATGGGCATTTTCTATCCCCGCCAGGTGCTGAATCCAATCCATCAGCGGTGATACACCTATTCCAGTAGTCACAACGCCGTTCTCTCCAACGTTTTCCACCGTCGCTAAGGCTTTGTCAAGCTGGTCACTGTCGAACTCGCAGGTCGCGTCCGAAAGGAAAAGCGTCATTGCCTCTATGTCCTCTCGTTGCTTGACGGGAAATTCTATCGGATGCCATGAGTGCGAGCCTGAATCATATTTGTTAACAGCAGTGAGAGTGCCGGCTGGTGTTATATATTCAGTGACTCTTGTCCCGTTTTCTTGATATGATTTGGTGGATGTCTCCTTACGTACCACCTTTACACACGCCGCACTGCCTACAGGTGGATTGCTGCCAACCCACTTATGTATATCGCCAACGTTCATGCTTCGAAAAGGCTCTACCTGATACGGTGGGTAAGAACTGCCAATCTTTGCCCAGAATGGGAGCCTATCTACTGGTTCACATTTCAGGGCTGCGAGCCATCTTTCTTTGTCTGTCATTCTTCTGCATCCATGTTGCATATTCAAAATGGAT
>JACNGQ010000010.1 GCA_014384025.1 Planctomycetota bacterium
GTCGGTTCAAGTATACGCAAGAGTTCAGATCTACCCACAGATTCTGCGGAAGACCTTCTTTTTTGTCGTATCTACTGCAAATCTTACGATGAAAACGGGCGGGATTTACGACGACAGTGCGGCCATCTGCAAATTTTCATACGACCGCAATTTGAACAAGGCTCACGATGTCAATTCGGTCGCCAACAGGTACTCTGACACGTTCACTTATAAAAGAGCGATGTCTCGTCATGCCAGACTGTGGAAGGTGGGTCACATAACCAAGCTTGTCACCTGTGTTTGCCGTTCGCTGCGCTCTCTGCTGTTGTAAACTACAGCCAATTGCTCTTCGAGCTACGGCCATTCCGTATAACTCCATTATCAACTGAATTAATCGGCACACATATTCATTTAGAAAAATCCCACCAAATGGGGACAGGTGGAGTGTGTCAAAAATAAAATTAAAATAAACGCTTTACATTACCTTGGTACTCTGACCCCTTTCATTCAGTTAGAAACAGCCAAGCTTCGCTTGGCGCACCAGATTCTGCGGAAGACCCAAATAATATGTTAGCTCCTAAGTTTTCAAATGTTCGACTAAATGAGTCAAACAATTTGTTTTGGTTTTTTGTAAGTTGTTGCATTGCAAAGTGTTCAGAGTTCAGGGTTCAGGGCGGAGCAGAGCGGAAATTCCGGAGATTCTTTACCGAACTCTGAACACTGAACGCTGGAAAAATAGAGAAACATTAAGATTATAATTCGCATTATTGATAAATTAGAGAAATTTCAAATATGTTTGGTTAGAACTGACTCGAGTCTGCGATAACCCTGGTTTCCTCCAGAGGCGGATCTTCGACATGAAGCCGCGGAGGTATATGTATATATAGAGGCTATCCGAAAAGGTATTTTCGGATAGCCGTTCTTGGTTCTTAGTTCTTCGTTCCCATACACTTGCACTGGATCGACATTGAGTCTCGACGGATGCCGTCCTGCTACCCATACACATCTTCCGAGAAATATGGCAACATATCGTCGCCTACCCCGTTCCTCGAAACCCGAAACAACCAAGAACTAGGAACCAGGAACACCCATCCGAAAGGCTTTTCGGATCGGGTCTATTTAGCACAAAAATCCAAATAATATCGAAGCCACTTAAGATAATCTTCCCTGTCATGATTAGACAGAGATTGATTATTAACCATCCTCAAAAAAGGCTTATCTAGTTTTTCAGGTAGTTTTCTCATATATCATCAGAAAGCTGATGAATATTAGGTAGAACACCAGAAAGAAATCAAATTATTTAAAGGAAAAATTTGACTAAAACAATAATTTAGAATAGTTTGACCGCAGATAGAAAGAAACTTACTAATAACTCGTTGAATCAAGAAATGAAAAAATCAATCATAGTAATCTGTGTGTTCATGATGGCATCGGCGGCTCAGGCTGATCCACCTGAAACCAATCTCATCCAGAAGCTGACCTCGGTCATCACAAACCTATGCCCCAAGGCAGAGATCAAGGTTGATAAGCATGCCTTCTCGGCCAAACATGATACGATGGTCTACACGATTCACAGCCGATCCAAGACCGGTGAAGTCTCACCCCGGACCTATCAGAAGGAAGGTCCGGGGTTCAGGGGCTTCATGTTGAGAATATCGTTGAACGACGGGAAGTATGGAGGAGCGGCCTGCGTTCCGCAGACCATCCAAGGACCTTACTTCCCGACGTTTCTCGACGCACCGTCAACCGATGGCGGAAAGAAACATTATCAAGTCCACTTTTCGTACGGAGGACGTCTGGATCCGAAACTCAAGAAAGCCATTCTAGAAGCAATACCAAGAACAAGATTCCAACAAACGGATGGAGCAGTTACTCAGGAATCCGCGCCGAGCGCGGCTCCCTGAGAAGCTCATCCGGGAACGTTGGCCTTGACATCCTGATGATAATGTATAATCATGCTGTATACATTGGAGGTCTAATATGGTACGAACCCAGGTATACCTGACAGAAGAAGAGCGAACGGGACTGAGCGCCCTTGTTGAGTCCACAGGAAAGAAGCAGGCACAGCTTATCCGCGAGGCCGTCGACCGGCTAATCGATATGGCCAGCGAAAGTCGTTGCGATTCTGTTTTGAGAAACGCGGCTGGCATGTGGCAGAATCGCAGTGATCTACCTAACTTCAGCGCAACACGACAGTCGTGGGATAGGAGTTGATGTTATGCCCAGACCCGTTTTGATCGATACCGATGTAATGGTTGATTTTCTCCGGGGCCATCCGAAGGCTGTAGCTTTGGTGAAAAGGCATTCCTTTCGTATCATCCTGTCCAGCATCGTTGCGTCAGAGCTTTACGCCGGTGTGAGAGGTGATGAGGAATTGGATATCTTAGATAATCTTCTTTCTCTGTTTCGAGTGATCCCCGTGTCCCCTGCACTTGCCAGAACTGGCGGACTTCACAAGAGAGATTATGCCAAGGCTCACGGCGTCGGCCTAGCTGATGCCATAGTCGCCGCTACATCCGAAGCCGAGAACGCAGACTTGAAAACTCTAAATATCAAACACTACCCTATGATTAAGGGTCTGAAACCTGCTTACACAAAAGCATAGAATGGCCAACATCGCCCTGCAACGTACGCGCGGGGACGCATGCCGCTGAGGGTATCGTTAGAACTGACTCGAGTCTGCGAGAGTCGGTGCTAAGGGCCCACGCAAGAATAG
>JACNGQ010000365.1 GCA_014384025.1 Planctomycetota bacterium
TCCACTTTTTCTATCATTGCACAATATTTTCTATCAAAATAGCCTTTCTATATATCTTTTCGTATCTCTTTGACAATACTTTAGCATATTTTCCAAATATTTGTATTCTTTTCAGACAAATTATGACTATTCATAAACCTTTTTATATCCTGCGATCCAGCTATAATGTTTCAGCTATCTCATAACTTACAAACTTAATAAATTCAAGGGAACTGACAGATGCTAACTGTTCCTTCAAAGGTGCGTAGCCCGAGCGTTTATGAGAACGAAAATAATCTTTAATTCGATATTCTGTTGTTTTATCGGCGCTGTCCCAAACCTGCTCAAGAGCCCATAACAACTGTCCATCACGCAGGTCAAGCAGCTTTAAGCGGAGTCCAATAATCATATGAGGGTAAGGTCTGAATTCGGTAATAGTTCCCAGCAATACCGCATCGCATTTTAACGTTTCACGGATTGCCGATATCTGGTCAAGAGTGTATTGTGAATTCAAATCCAACTGCAAGCTTCTCCACAGAGAGTCACTCTGACGGACAACGGTTAAACCGAAAATCTGTTTCTTTTGCAGCGCCTGGTATAGTTTCTCGATTACATCATTGGAGATTGCCGGATAACTCGAATTGTTGTCCAACTCAATAATTGCGACCCTCCCAATTGTAGATAAGCTCTTATTCGGATTAATATAATAGTAGTCGGCAGCCGGCGCAGAACCTGAATAATAAGTAATGCAGCCTGACAAAAGAACCGCCGAGGAGAACAATATCGTTACTCGTGAGATATGACTCCAACTACAAGCAAAGAGCAATAAATGCCGAGTTTTCAGACGTGATAAAACAGTTCTTAAGCTATTCATTCGATTCACCTAATGTCATTGCTTCCTATTGTTTAGATTGAGTTAGTTTACTTAATGATGCAACGTTGACTTCTCCGCCGAGAACTTTGAGTATCTTGAGCAATGCTTCCAGTTGTGCTGTTTCTGCATCACGTATTTCATCGCGAAAACCAAGGATATCAGTTTTCCAACTATTCAACTCAATCTGCATTGCAATAACAACGTCATTTGCCTGGCTTAATTCTTTTTGCGCCTGCTGCAATTGAGCATCAAGAGCAACAACCTGTTCTTCAAGCAGCTGATTCGTGTCAGTAAGGTCTCGGTATTGTTGCCGTAACACAGCCGCTTCTTCAGAAAGCTTGGCATATCGCTGCGAAAGCTCCATCGCAGATTCTATAACGGTCGGCTTCTGTGAACCGGATTCCTGAAACCTGTTTGCCACAGACGGATTCTGCTGTTTTTCAGTAAAGCCGGGTCTTACAGCAGTCCTTGGCGGTTCCTGGACAGACACGCAGTTCGATATTAAAATCAACGGCATTAATGAAAGCAATAAGATTGTTTTTTTGATAGTTTGCATTGTACTTTTCTCCATTTATTTCATACGGTCGACATTTTCGGTTCAACATTTTGTTTTGAAATTTCCGCCGCTTTGACCCCAGCATATTCACATCTCAAAAACATTGATGTTCCACAGGAACATGTTATTTCTATGACAGAGTATTCAGACTGGCTTTCCACGATACGCACCTGTGGCTCAACCGAATCTGCTACCGGTTCTTTCGACGAGCTTGTCTCTGTTTGCATAAGATCCAGGGTGAATCGGCCATCAAGTTTAACGTCACTTCCCTTAAGAATTCGACCTGCTGTATATCTCATTTGTTATTCTATTCCTTTTAATTGATTCCGCCATAGGCGGACATATGATATTCATTAGCTAAAGGTTTATTGTCTTCCAAGCTTGAATCTTCAATCGGCGACCCATTATTCAAGCACAGAAATCAATTCCGGTACTATCGGAATTCAACTCACCTCGGTTTTCAATCAATTCTTCCGGATTTTCCATATCCTGCTCCTCAAACGCTTCATTCATCTGTTGTCCATCATCTTCTTCATTTTCCTGAAGTAACTGCTGTCGGCGTTTCCTTTCCTCGCGGCTTTTTGCGGGAGTCAAACCAGTGATACTTTGTAAGCCTTCGACCGGTTTTATCATATTGGAATTATAATCTGCCATCTTTCCACTGCCTCAATTTAACAGATAAGTTAAATATAGCGCTTGCATGCATTTGACTGACACGCGATTCGGTAATTTCAAAAATTTCGGCAATTTGCTTCATTGTGAGATGCTGTTGGTAATAAAGCAGGATGAGCTGCCGCTGCCTGGCGGACAATTTCTGAATCGCTTCGGTCAAATTATTTATAAGCTCACCTCGTTCGATTTGCTCATCAGGAGCGCAGGTATGAGTTTCAGCCAATAGATTACTCAATACAGGTGACTCCTCATTAAAGCCATCAAGTGAGACAAAATATTGTGCACGAGCACTTTCGAATGTTTCAAAAAGCTCATCAGTAGTGATTCCAAGTTTTTCGGCTAATTCAGCATCAGTAGGATTTGTACCTGTCTGTTCAAGTATCTTCCGGCTGAGCTGCCGGGCACGGCGTATTTTCTTATTTAGATTTGCAGGCAGCAACGATGAGGCCCGTAGCTCATCAATAACCGCTCCTTTAATCCTAATATAAGCATAGGTTTTAAATTCTGTATGATGGGACGGATCATAATCACGAGAAGCCTTGACCAATCCAACAGCTCCAGCAGAAACCATATCTTCAAATGACAACGGAGGTTTCAGATATGTTACCACCTGCTTCACTATCCTGTGAACCATAGGCAAAAGTTCGGTTATCTGGTCGTCATCTATTTTTCCTTTATTGGATTTTTTCTGGCCTGAATATGCGCGCAGGGCAGCGTACTTTAGATGCTTTCGGCTATCTTTTGGCTTTTCCAATATCAATAAGCCATCTTTATTGTTTCTAATTACTTGATCTTCAGAGATGTTTTCCGTCTCTATCGACACTATCTTTTTCCTTTTGTTCATTCATTTGGTTTGTAACCATCGCACTTAACAAAATAGCATTTACCCCCCTTACAGCCCAAGCTCCTGCTATATAGGCAAGCACCGCGCCCACCAGTGCTCTTTTGCAACAGGTGAAAGGTGAAAGGCCGCTAATGCAACCTATCAGGCTCACACCAAAAAAACACGTCACAGCAATACTTACTGCAACAGATTTAATATGTAACGGCATAGCTCAAATCCTGTATATCACAACTCGTGATCTGCACGTATCACAAATCACGAATTAATTATAATGTTGCCCCCCCTGCTACAGCAGGGACAATCCGTCCTTGTTCACCGGTTGCTGTCATCTCAGCTTGCTGGAAAGATATGGTTTCTATCGGTTCTACTTCGGTCCCAAATACTATTTCGTCATAAGCTATGACCGGTAAGAGTGAGACTGTTCTCGATAACATTGCCGCCAGGGGCGAACGCAATCTTGAATCACACAGCAAAACGACCCTGTCCAAACCTTTGTCCATTGCTTCCTTCCAGGCTTGTGCGCTTTTTCTACTTAAATCCATAGCTATTTCGGCGGGCATAGCGAGATTTATTCCATTCGCTTCCTGCCGCAAATTCGTAACTATTCGATGTTCGAGCGATGGTTCGAGTGTTATGGCTAATATTTTACCGGCATCGTTTTTATACAGATCGGTAATAGTTCTATTAAGGCATTTCCGAACCATTTCGGTCAACACATCGGCGTTTTTAGTTTTTGAAGCATTCTCCCCCAAGGACTCAAGTATAACAGTCAGCTCACGTATAGGTATCGCATCTGTCAAGAGGTTCTTAAGCACACGCTGAAGCAATCCAATAGATACTTCACCATTGGTACCAACAACATCTCCGACCAAAGACGGCTGTGTCTTTCGAAGCCGGTCAATAAGAAGCTGAACGTCTTCGCGAGTTAGTAATTCGTCTGCGTGCTTTTTCAGCGTTTCAGATAAATGAGTAATGAAAACTGATTCGGGGTCAATTACAGTATATCCATTCAGCTCAGCTTTTTCTTTGTTATCCGATGCAATCCACAAAGCGGGTAATCCATAAACAGGTTCTGTGGTTTCTATACCCTCCATTTTTACATGAGCATTACCGGCATCCATAGCAAGGAACATATTTGGCTCTAACTGGCCCTTTGCTACTACATGATCAAAAATCTTAATCTCATAAGCAGTTGGTTCAAGGTTTATATTATCCCGCAGCCTGACAAGAGGAATAACGATGCCATATTCCTGTGCAAATTTTCTCCGCAAGGCACCAATACGGTCAAATATAGCACTGTCTTTGCGAGGGTCCACCATACTAATCAATCGTACGCCGACCTGCACTGAAACTCTGTCAACATCCAGCAGGTCCTCAACCGGTTGTTTTTCGGCTTTTGACTTCTGTGCCGAGTCTTCGAGCTTTTTCGGGCGGGTTTCTCCAGATTTGAGCACTGTTCGTCCTGCTAAAGCAGTACCACCAGCCAACAACAGGAAAGGCACTGCAGGCAGTCCCGGCACAAGGGCCATTGCAGCAATGATGACAGATGCTATTATCAGCGGCTCACTTGTTTTAAGAAACTGTCTGCTAAGGTCCTGTCCGACACTAAACTTCGAAGATATTTTGGTTACGAGAAAACCTGAACTTATGGAGATTATCATCGAAGGTAACTGGCTGACCAGACCGTCTCCAATGGAAAGAATCGAATAAGTTTTTATAGCGCCGCCAATTGTCATACCGCGTGAGTACCCCATAGCTACACCGCCGATGATGTTAATAGCGGTGATTATGAGCCCGGCCTTGGCATCGCCCTGAATGAATTTACTGGCACCATCCATCGCACCGTAAAATTCACTTTCTTTGACAATTTTCTCTCGGCGATCGTTTGCCTGTTCTTCGGTAATTGCTCCTGCGTTAAGGTCCGCGTCAATTGCCATCTGCTTACCCGGCATCGCATCCAGTGTAAACCGAGCGGCCACTTCACTTATTCGCCCTGCTCCTTTCGTAATTACAACGAATTGTATAACAACAAGAATGAGAAAGATTACCACACCGACGACGAAACTGCCACCGGCAACAAAATCGCCGAAGGTCTGAATAATTTTTCCGGCACTACCCTGTAAGAGTATCAACCTGGTCGAGGCCACATTAAGAGAAAGGCGATACAGTGTCACGAAAAGAAGGAGCGAAGGGAAAGTCGATAATTCGAGCGCCTCTTTTGAGAGTAGCGTTATTATCAAAACAGACACAGACAATGATATACTGCCAGCCAGAAGTATATCCAACACTGGTGTTGGAAGACGGATTAGAAGTGTAGCAAGAATGGTCACCAGACCAAAAGCCAAAATGATATTACTGTGAGACGTAAACGGTGTAATTCTTGAGTTTGGCTCCAGAAATTTTGACGTATTTGATTGTAAAGAACCAGCCATTAAAATTCCTTCTTAACTTTATGTCCCGGCAGCAACATCACCAAGCCCGAGAATGCGTTTTATCTTTACAGCGAACCGGCCATCTACAACCACAATACTTCCGGTGGCAAACCTCATATCTCGAAGGTACAAGTCTGCTGGTTCATCAATAGATTTATCAAGCTCTAATACAGAGCCCGGTCCAAGCTGCAAAAGTCGCCGGACAGGAATTTCTATTTGCCCAATAGCAACTGTAACAGCAATATTTACATCAAGTAAGAGGTTGATACTGCCACCGGCACCTGTGTCGCCCGTCGCAGTAGCTTCAGAAAATTCGACCGCTTGTGCCTGGGTTTTAGATTCTTCCTGTACCGCTTCAGCTGTCTCTGCCATATTTTAATTTCCTTTTGTTTTTTTTAATATTCCGTAATTTTCTCTGCTCACAAGTCTCCCCGGAATGAGTTCCTTTGCAGTTTTTGTCATTTCTTTGAAAGCAAAGGCATATTTTTATCCTCTATCATTAAATATTTCTGTAATTACAACTGCATTCTTGCCGGCTAATCTTGCAGGTCGGCCGAGAAGAGCGGTTCGGCCACTTGTTATTAATTCGATAGGCTCATTAACCTTTTTATCAAGTAACAATATATCGCCCACTTCAAGACTCATTATCTCCTTGAGAGTAAGCACCGTAGAAGCCAGTTGTGCCGTTATATAAACGGGCATTTTCTGCATATGACCAAGTATTGCTTTCGAGATATCGTCTGCTGAAAAACTACCTACAGCCTGTTCTGCTTTGCCCACAACAGACTCCAGTTTGCTGCATAGGATCAGGATGTAAGCTTCTGAGCCTTTTTCCTGGCCGGTTTTTTTGACGTCAAACGTAATTTTGCATAGCTCTTCCGTGCCTTTGAATTCAATAGGAAAGAGTCTTCGGGCCATATTCCTGCCCGGTTGAAAATCCCAATTTTTCTGAGAAAAAGCTTGAATGAGCGCTGAGAGCAGATCTAACAAAAGCGACTCTTCCAATTGAGATAAATCTCTGCCTGAATCCTCTACTTCGGATTCAGTGTCACCAAGCAATTGTGTAGCCCAGATAAACGCAGTCTGAGTAGGTATGCTAATTAGTCCACAGGGATGTTTTTGGTCGTTGCCAAAAGCAAGATAATAATCATTCTGCCCGCTCTCCATGGCCTGGTCAACAAGCTTAGCGGCAAAATGCTGTTCTGTCGAAACAACAGTGACATTAAACTCGCTGTGGCAAAAATCAACGAATTTTACAGACATCGATCTTGCTACTCTTTTTGTGAAATCATCGAGCCTATTGAGCTGCTTGCGATCAAAATAGTGGGGCTCGTTCCAATTGAACTCCGAAGCCTTTATACCCGTAGTATCTTCCAATGGACCGGACCCAACGGCAATGAGAAGCTGGTGTATTTTTTCTTTACTTAAATTATTAGCGCCACTCATTGTACAGCGAATTCCTTAAATAGAATGTTTTTGACTTTGGGTTTGGAATCAGGAAAAAGCTTTTCATTAAAAGCATCGAGTACCTGTGATTGGATTCGTTTGAGATTAGTGTCGCCCCTGATATCATCAAGGCTTAAACTCGCAAGATAAACAGTCAGCCAATTCGTCAAGATGGGCTTTTTCTCATCAATAAAAGCTGTGCCCTTTTTTTCATCCATTTCAAAACTTATTTCAAGCGTTAAAGAGGCCTTAACATAGCGTGTAACATCGTCCACATTGAGATTTGCTATGACAGGTTCCAAATGATAATACCAGCTCTTTTTTGAGTCAGCTCTATCGTCCTTTGTATCCATGTTTTCTAACTGAGACGACTGGCCTTGCTCGGAAAGTCCGGATGTGGAAGAACCGGCAAATAATCGGGCGAGAGTGAAGCCGGCACCGGCAAAAATCACTACTATAACAACTATTATTACTTTTGGAAGAAAACGAGCCACCAAGGACTTCTTTTCACCCGCTTCTTTTCCTTTGTCCTCCTTTTCCTCCTTTACTTCCTGCGTTTCCTGCCGTTTTTTTTCTTCTTTATCTGCCATTTATTTTTCTCAACCATTAACGATAAATATATTCTTTTCATGCCAACTGCATGCAACCTTGTTTACGATACCTATGTATTCTATCTCTCAGCGTTCTGTCACTAATACCCAAAACCTTTGCCGCCTTGGTCTGATTGCCTCCTGTTCGCCTTAACGTATCTAAAATCGCCCGCCTTTCTACATGCTCAAGCCGTACTCCTCCCAGGTCTGAAACCTGAGCAGTATTTGATCGTGTCTCAAGCACCCTATTTTTTTCTGCACCAAATGAACTGCGTCCAGGACCGGTCTGTCTCGATACCATCAAATCGCTGTTTCCTTCCTGTGGTAACGGTTGCAATTCATCAAAAAGCCATGAAACATCAGCCAATGACAATGTCTGGCCAATCCCTAAAATCAAAGAAGTTCGTACAACATTTCGCAATTGGCGGACATTTCCGGGCCAGTGATATTTAGCAAAAATATCCATCATGGCAGGATCAAGCTTGGTGATACGACGCTGTACTTCGCGAGTGTAAAGATTGACAAAATACCAGACAAGATCATATAAATCATCTTTACGTTCTCTGAGTGGGCAGGCCACCAATCTTACACCGCTAAGCCGGTAATAAAGATCCTGTCGAAACCGTCCCTGGCGAACTTCCTGTAATAAATCCTTATTCGTAGTACTTACTATCCGAACATCAACTCTGACACTTTCATTTCCTCCAACTCTCTCAAAATCCTGCTGTTCGAGCACCCTCAAAAGCTTGGCCTGAAACTTAATAGGTGTTTCGGTAATCTCATCCAGGAGCAAAGTTCCACCGTGAGCCATTTCAAATCGGCCTTTTCGCTGAGCGTGGGCACCGGTGAAAGCGCCTTTTTCATGCCCAAACAACTCGCTTTCGAGAAGCGAATCACTTAATGCTGCACAATTAATTTTTATATATGACCCCTGTGCTCTTTTACTTTTTTTATATATAAGATAAGATAGAAGTTCTTTGCCCGTCCCACTTTCGCCACTTATCAAAACCGGAGCTGAGGTTGGAGCGATCCTTTTAGCCAAATCTACGGTCTGAATGAGTTTTGCACTTCCACCAACAATCCGATAAAGACATCGTGTGTCCTCGTGAGAAGAAGCTATCGTAGAGACGCTGTGATTAGGCAGATAAGTATCCAGGAGATTATCTATTTTTTCATAATCAAGCGGTTTAACTAAGAAATCGCTACAGCCCCTTCGAATGGCTTTGACTGCCATCTCAATATTTTGCTGCTGCTTTTTTTTGTTTAGGACTTTGTCCTTTGTCATCATAATCACGGGCAGTTCCGGCCAGTTTGCCCTGATTTTCTCAAGCAGTTCAAAGCCATCGGGCAATTGAGCGGACAAGCTTGTCCGCCGGCATATTATGTCACTTGTAAATACAAGATCACAACTGCCTTTGGTAATAAAGTTAATCGCACAGTCTTTATCATTGGCAAGATGACCGCGTAAACCCTTGCGTGCCAATAGCTCAAGCATAAACCGAGCCAACTCAGAGTCGTCATCCGCAATCAATATATTCGCGATATCTTTCTGTTTCTCATTGCCTAGATTGTCTATCTCGTTAATACTCACTTCCAACATACTCCTTTTACGTTTTAATGGTACCTCATTTTGACTGCATAATGTCGTCGAAGATAATCTATCGTTTACGTTCGGTAATCAACTTACGCGGTTCAGCTTTAAGATACCAATCGAGCAATGTTCTCCGAGCGTCTGCCAATTCTTTCCATGGCGAATTGGGGTACTCAGTAATTAGTCGTCCATACATCTTTATTGCTTCGGGCCGATTGTCATTCCGCAAACAGTTGCCAATCTGAAATAATATCCAATCTCTATCCCGAGCTGAGCCGGCGTCATCGGGAGTCTTACGCTTGAGAGCTTCGCGATAAAATGTTTCAGCTTCCTTTAGATATCCACTGAGAAACAAGGTCTCTCCCAGTTCAAAAGGATTGTGTAGATTGTTGGGATCCTGCGAGAATTTCCTGATTGTTTGCAAAGTCCGGTTGGTTACCAGCCCGTATGTCAGCCTGGGTCCTTCTTCCTTTTTATGCTGCTCTTTGGCATCTTCGGAGACAGCTTCATTAGGCTCATCTATCGGTACCACTATCGGCTCATCCATCGGCACCACATCAGGGACAATGGCGGGTTCAAAAACTTCCTTCTGGAACTCAAAATTAACTGAGCGAATTTGCTCTATTATCCTCTTGAGTTCGCTCTTTGTGCTCTTATCCTTTTCGCCTTCAGCCATATTGAGCTTAGCCAGCCACAACTGGCGTTTGAAATGACTATTTGGGTCTGTCGTATTATCTAAACTTCTCTGTGAAGCTTTTTTGTCAATTGCAGCGGCAGAGCATGGTAAATGGAAAATGGGAAATGGAAAATTGTTAACCAAGAACCAACAACTAAAAGCCAACAACCAATATCTAATAGAATTCCTATTTTTCATTACCATTACCTTTGACCAAGAAGAGCTAATGCCGCATTATCAAAATTTTTCTGTTGATTATAAGCGGCTGCCTGCACTTTTAATGCTTTTTGCCGTATCTGGATTGACACTTCTGAATCCAACAGCTGTTTACAAACAGTAATTGTTTGAGAGCTTTGACCAAGATCCAAACATACCTCTGCTAATCTGAGGGCTATTTCGTTTGACAAATGTCCCGGGGCAGCACTAATAAGAATATCTGTTAATTTTTTGTGGGCAAAATTCAAATCTCCTTTAGCTATGTAGCTGTTGGCTAACTCAAAAAACATTCTTGTTTTCAATTGAGAGTCAGGCAGATATTCAGCATTGTTTCCCAGTACTGCAATGGCTTTATCCGGTAAGCCCATAAGACGAAGAACTTTACTCTTGAGAAGTAATATCTCGATAGACTCTTTTGTCGAGAACTGCCAGGAGTCTATAGTCTCCAGCAATGTAAGAGCCTCGACGAATTTCTCCAGTTGTATGTGTGTTTCCACCAAAAGCGAAACAGTCTCCACATATCTTTCTCTGGCAAGACTCCCAACCGGTCCGCTTAGTGCATATTGAAAAGCAAGGGATGCCTGTTGATAGCTCCCTAACGCCAGATTAACCTTGCCCAGAAGAAAGTAAGCCGAGTAATAACCTTCATCTGTAGGGTCATTAGCAAGTTTGATGTATTTAACGAGCCATTTGGCAGCATTCTCGTAATCCCGAATCTCATATGAACATCTACCGGCTCCAAGGGCGGAAACAGTCTGTAATTCCGAAGACAAACCGAGATTGTTTACTTTGCGATATAACCGTAAGGCTTCGTTAAAAAAACCGGCATTCTTCGTTGCGTCTGCAAGATTCAAACAAGCCTGGCCATAAATTTCGGTTTCAGGATACTGCTCAACAAGCTGGGTCAAATCTTCTCTGGCACCCGGATAGTCATGCAGCTGGGCTTTGAGTTTGCTCGAACTTAACAGTGCATATGGCGCCAAAGATGTTTGTGAAAATTGATTTGCCACCAATTTATACTCCGCAATAGCACTGGCTGGCCGGCCCTCCTGAGTGTGCAAAAGTCCCAAAGCAAAATGAGCATTTGGAACACGTTTGTCGTCATGGAATGTAAGTAAAATATTTCTCCAAAGTGAAACAGCATCCTGGGTAAGCAAATTTACGTATTCAGATAACGATGAATAGTCAGCCGGATTGTGAATTGCTAAGATTCCTTTTTCATCAATACACGATAACAAGCCCACGTGCCCTGCCGCCACTTCGATGGCCTGCCGTGCTGTTGCAGATGATAGATACAAACTCACCGGCCTTTTGCGGACAGCATTCCCTACCAATTCGGTATCTGGCATCTTGTTTTGAATCCAGGAAATATCAAAGCCTGCATTTGCCACAAATCTTGACAGCAACTCTTCAACAGATGCCCCATAAGCAATGACAGACCAACGAGGCAAAACACCCTGATGTTCGAGCTTTCGAATCTGTGGGCTTAGCAATCCCTGTTTTAATTGCTCTAAGCCAGAATTTAGAAGGCTGCGAAGTTGAGTTTCGTCAAGATTTATGAAAGGATCAATGGCCACAGGACTGCTCCACAACATGGATTGAACATCTTCATCGGCATCGCATAGCAAAAGTACATTTCTGGTCATACTCTCAGCAATCAGAAACTGACAATCACGCTGCAATGATAAAATCCAATCCTTGTCGAAATCAACCACACTGACCATAGCAATCGCCTGATAAGCCATGGTTCTCGCCTGGATATATTGTTTTTTTTGTATTTGCAGTAAACTTAGTTCGTAATTTGCAACTACTCTTATAACAGGAGAACGACTTTGTGAAAGTGTTCTGAATAAGCTGTTAGCCTGTTCGCTATTGCCTGCCTTATTCAGACATAAAGCCATTTTAAACTGCAAGAAATCTCTCAGCAACTCTTGCCTTTCACCAGATGGAAGACTCTGAAGAAGCTGGTTATAAGCAGCATAAGCTTGACCGTAATCATTTTGCAGATACAATTCCCGAGCAACATCCAATGACAGAGGTTGTTTTGAAGGAAACAACGGAGCCGACTGTTGTACTGGCTCCTGTACGACCTGTATTGAATCAGCAGCCGGCAGAGTAGAAGGACTAATTTCCTGAGTTGTGGGCGTTGAAATCTTGTTTGGCGACCATAATAAAGGTTTTAACACCACATACAGCAACATTGCCCCAATAGTGATAATTCCGGCAACGAATGCTTTCTGAACACCTGAAAAGCGATTACGATGAATCGACCCTCGCAAAGAGCGTTTTGCATTAGCAGAACTTCGAATTGGAACAGTGGGCGTGGAATTCGCCAGAAGCCTGTAAAAATCTTCGTCTCCAACGAACACTTCACGCTCCGAGAGATTCCTGTGGACTTCACCCACAAATAAATCGCTGTCCGACGGCACTTCCGGTGAATTCTTAATTTTATTTTCTACTTCGGTCATAGCTTCTTACTTCGCCCCCCCACTGCTCTTTCTGCTCGTATTGGAAAACGAAACAGTGGGAGCACAGGTGAGGGCGCATCCCACAAACTATTTTTTTAAAGAAACAGCAATAACTGTGCCAGAGACAGCTACTGCAAAAAGGATTGACGTATTTAGAGGTATTTTGCCTAAAAAACAGGTTTAAACATTATTTTTGGAGTTGTATGCAGGAAAAAGATGTCAGGATTCTATACGACTCGATAGATTTTCTGACAACGATCTGCAATGTCTTTATGAGTGAACAGCAACAGGTTGGGACAAGCACGATGGAGTAACTTCATCTTGCTCTTGTCCCTTGGTAGTACAGAGGATATGTGAATTCTTTCCGATATTGTACTGCTTGACCTTGGCATAAAGAGTTGCTCTGGTTATGCCAAGAAGAGCGGCAGCCCTGGTCTTTTGCCAGCCTGTTTTCTGCAAAGCCCGAGAAATCAGTTCGCACTCAGCCTTTGCCAAAGAAAAATCCTTAATGATGCCTGGCGTTGTATTTTTAGATCCATCTGACCATTCAGTCGGATCAATTATAATTCCATTTAATCCGATTTTTTCTGTTGTTTCCAACAAAATCGCTCTCTCGATAACGTTACACAACTCACGGACGTTGCCGGGCCAATCGTGTTTCTCCAAAGCCTCAATAGCTAATTCAGTAAGTGACGTTATCTTGCCGCACTTGTCGGGACAGATAGTGGATGTCCTGAGAAAGTACTCAGCCAAAATCCGGATATCCTGCCTTCTCATTTGCGAGCGAAGAGGCGCGAGTGTGATAGGACAGATATTCAGACGGTAATAAAGGTCACGACGGAAACGATTGGCTTGTACTTCATTTTTAAGATTACGATTGCTTGAAGCTATTATCGTGGCGTTACAGGCGATATTTTTAACGCCTCCGACTTTTCGGAAACATTTTTCC
>JACNGQ010000186.1 GCA_014384025.1 Planctomycetota bacterium
AATGTGTTAACGGTCAATTTACCATCCTGGCACAAGATTCCGTTCCGTATGTTACAGGCAAGAACTATCAGGTTAAGATATCCGCCCAGGGCAGCTTATTGAATGTCTCTATAGACGGCAGCCCGGTGTTCTCGGTAAATGACAGCACGTTTTCATCCGGGACAATAGCGCTGTATAGCTGGGGCAATGCGGGCGCTTACTTCGATGATATCTTAGTTGAGAGTTCACCCTAATCATTAGGGATCCATGTTGGGCAGCAAAAGCCCATATTATCAACCTGTTCTATTCTGACGCAAATTATCTACGAAGGCGGCTTTGCATGATAATTGGGTGTTGAACTAATCGCATCATATTCGCGATAGAATGGGTGATTTCCTCTGGTCTGTATCAACTGTCTTATTTTCAGAGATAGCGCTTTAAGGGATTCCACTGTTGCGGAATAGTATCCGGGTATGATATAATTATGACCAGAGAGCATATTACTAAAAAAGATTATCTCTCTGAAAGGAGGAATAAACGCTATGCGCGAACGAAACGGTTTTACTTTAATAGAGCTTCTGGTTGTGATTGCTATTATTGCGCTGTTGCTTGCCATATTGATGCCGGCACTGCAACGTGTTAAGAGTCAGGCTCGGACGATAACCTGCCAGGGGAGTCTGCACCAATGGACACTTATCTGGTCTATGTTTACAACAGACAGGGACGGTTATTTTCATCAGGGTCTTGGTGGTGAGAGCCAAACGAGCGAGGGCCGATGGCCTGTCGTGATGCGGACGGAGTACAAGGATCTGGATATGCGTACCTGCCCTTCGGCGACGAAACCTTTATCAGAAGGGGGTCAAAATCCATTTGCGGCATGGGGTATATTTGCGGACGGCTCTTTCGGAAGCTATGGTTTCAATGAGTGGCTGTGCAATCGAACCACGGGCAGCAATGCGAGCAATTACTACAGGCATGTAAATATCAAGCCTGCGGACAAGATACCGGTTTTCCTGGATTGTTTTTGGTACGATGTTTGGCCGTTTCACACCGATCAACCTCCGCTATATGACGCCGCGACGGAAAACCTTGCCGGCAGCAATGAAATGCGGCGGGTCTGTCTGAACCGGCACAGTGCGGCTGTCAACGGTGCATTTTTGGATTGGTCCATAAGGAAAATAGGGCTCAAAGAATTATGGACGCTGAATTGGCATAACAATTTCGATATCCGTGGTCCCTGGACCATTGCTGGCGATGTTCAGTCGAGCGACTGGCCGGAATGGATGAGAAACTTTCAGGACTACTGATTAGCTTAACTCCGCAAGTATCTGCTAAGAGATGCGCCCCAGGATGCGATCCAGAGAGTCTGATGTCTGGTAGATAAGGGCCTCCGGGTAGTGCGGATAGGGATGAAAATATTCAAAGGTGGCATATCCTCTGTATCCGACTTTGTCTAACTCTTCCATTACAGCGGGCCAATTAGTAGTACCATCCAGCAACGGACGGAACGTTTCCAGTGAATGATCGGTGCTCTTCTTTGAAAATTCCTTGAAATGGGTATTTTGAATGCGTTTACCCATCATCGGTATCCAATGCTCGGGATGCTGAAAAATGGAAATGTTTCCGGTGTCGAAATGAATCTTCACATGCTCACTTTGAAACGAGTCAACAAAATCGTTCATTTCCATTGGAGTCATCAGGTAGCCGCTGAAGAAAATGTTCTCAACGTTTAGGAAAACATTCAGCTTCTCGGCCTGGGGTATAAGTTTTTTGACGGCTTCTCTTGCACGGCGATCACAGACGTCGTTGGGTACCGGCTCATAATCGTCTCGCCATGGAATATCAACAGCGCCCGGTACAAGCAGTACGTCTTGCACGCCAAGGTCGTGAGCGGCTTGTGCGATTTTTCCGGCTAATTCGAGACCTTTCTTCCTCTTGTCCGGGTCGTTGCTGCTCAATGGATAAGGCCAAAAGAGAAAGGAGCAAAGCCCGCTAATCCGGATGCCGATTTTTTCGGCCAATCGTCGAATGGCCTGGTAATCTTTCGTACCTGATTTTGGCGAAAGGTCGTTCTCCAGGTCGTAGTTTAATTCGATGCCATCAAATCCTGCATCTTTGGCTAACTGCAGGCACTCCTTCAAATTCATTTGCTGTGGATAAGGAAAGGCCCACTGGTTGATGGATTTCTTCATAGCGTAACGTTTTGGTGAACCTTTTCGCGGATCGGGCTTTCGTTTCGTCTTCTTTGCGTGGGCTTCACTCGAAAATGCTGCTGCACCTGCAGAAGCCAACACGGCTTTGATTACACTGCGGCGGGTCAGACAATTATGTCCCGGCGGCAAAATACCGGCTTTCGAGTCCTTTGTATTGTTATCCTTTGATTGATTTTTCGGACAAATAGAATCTTTCGAGTTGAACATAGTATCACCTTTTGGTTCTCATATCATAAATTTCCTGTTTCCAACGGTTTTCATATAGATGCTTGTCAAAGAAATATACCAATCCCGGCAAGTCTATGACGTGTCCCTCTCCATGGACATCCAGGATTACATTTTCAGGCCTGTCCAAATCTTTATATATCGTTTTGATTTCATCCATCGCACGGCGAGCTAAAGGAACATAGAACTGACTGGCCGGTTCAAGCATACCGTTCTGACATTGCAGAGGTCTGGGGGCGATAAGAGAATAGACATCGGCAAAGTCAACGTGTTCTCTAAGCCCCTCGAATTTCCAGCACATGCAGTGATTCTGCTCCATTTGATCCATCGTGGTTAGGAAACCGGCACTTACTGTAGCTGCAATTCTTTCATCCATGGCTCCCAGCCACATTGCCATTTCCCCACCCAGTGACAGACCGCCGCAGCCAATCCTGCGCTTATCCACTTCTGACATGGATTGCAGGTAATCTACACATCGAATCAGGTCCCAAAGCCGTTCGGTCATAAGTAACCGGCCTTTTTCGTAAACTTTGTGCTGGCTCACAGTAGTGGAAATTGTTACGTATCCCGTTTCAGCTAAAACAGTGCCGAATCCCTTATATATACTGTCTGATTTTTTTCTCGGGCCTTCTCCAGAAAAAGTTTTGGGATCATATGGGCTATAGAGGTCGCTCCCATGACCTCCTATGCAAACGACTGCCGGAACAGGTTTGGCCTTTGAGCTTGGTATGGTAACAACAACTCGTATGCGCCTGCTCGATGTGGAATTTATTTCGACTTCCATGATGTGGTATGTTCCTCTGTCTGCACGGGAGAGTTCATTTGCACTGAAAGGAATTGAGTTTCTTCTCTGGAGTGAATTGTCCATTTTGAGCAGTAGAAATAGCCTGGCTCTAACATCTTCTTGCCACGCTTTGGCATCGTCTGCTGACCTTGATATATATCTCATAGAACGCTGTTGTGGGATGGCTTGGTCCTGTTTAGGTGCCGCGAGCAAAACAGAATTGCCGAAAAAAGCAAAAACTATCGCCATTATAATTCGTCTGTGAGTATACATTTGTAACTCATCTCCTGAATATGGAATTGTTTTATAAGAACACCGGCTACTTGTGGTTTGTCAAAGGCAGCATCGGGCCGATGTACTGCTTTGCTATAACAACATTGTCGATAAATAGATGGTCGTCACTATCTGCTGCCCACGTTCCGCCGTGGTAGATGTTTATCCAGATACGCTCTATCTTCAGGTCGGGCACATCGCGCATGCGTACATCTGTCTTCTCGAATGCGAGCCTTCCATCGACCCAGCCGCGAAGGATGCCATCGTTCTTTCCCGGTGTGTTCATCCTCACGTACTGTTCGATACAGTACCAATGATTATTCTCAAGATAGCCCAGTTGATCCTTCTGCCAAATCCAGGCACTACCGTATCTGCCCCGCATATCAGCGTGATAGCAATAGAATCCTGTTGGCGTCTTTCCTTCTTTTTGCCCCTGGAACTGGCCCCGTGCCGACCATCCATTTCGACCATTGCTTGGTCTGCCGCCCCAGCCGCCCCGATTGTACGTACCGCCGATACCGGGCAGCTTGCCGCCCCTTCGAGGGTTCCAGTCGCTACCGAAGCGAAGATAATACCGAAAGTATATCTCTTCCGGCTCGCTCCCCGTTTTGTCCTTGAAATTATATTCGATACTTGCACCGTAGTGGTCGCCCTTACGCACTTTGATTTGCAATGCCTTGTTCTGCAGAGGCTCAAAGCTCCGTTCTTTGTCCTCGTTTATCACACGGACGGTCTTTCGTTTTCCGCCTGAGAAGTACTTGTGCCATTGATCGGACTCGAAATCAGTAAAGAGGATAACGTTTGAATCTTTTTCAATTCCTTTGTCACCGGCATACTTAGCCGCCAATCCTCTTTCAACCGGCGTTTGTCCACCGAAAGAGATTATTGCCGGTGCAAAACAAATCGCAACAAGCCACGACATTAATATCCGTGTATTCTGTGCACTATATATGGTCACGTCGAAATCCTTTCTTTGCTTTAGAGAATGCTCGATAGATTATAACGTCAAAGATGAATTGTTGCAATTGATTCGGTGTATTTGTTACAATGCTCTATAAATTGTTGATGATATTGTTGTTAAAGGAGAAGTGGATATGAAGACCAATCGCTTTTTGTTTACGAAACCTGTATTTGTTTTGTGTGTATTGTGTATGGTCTCAGTTATCGCAGCTCAGTCAACGGTTTCTGAGCAGCAGGCCAGGCGGATTCTGGAGGCTACTAACATCAAAGGTGGTTTAATCGTTCACGTTGGTTGTGGAGACGGAAAGCTCACTGCGGCGTTGTGTGCAGGTGACAGTTATCTTGTTCAAGGGCTGGACACCGACGTTCAGGCAGTGCGAAGAGCGAGAGAGCACATCAGGGAGCTGGGAATTTACGGCGCGGTATCGGTTGACATCTTCGATGGGAAGCGGCTGCCGTATGCGGACAACCTCGTGAACCTTGTTGTGGCTGAAGATGCAGGTGACGTCGCAGAGATTGAGCTTATACGCGTGCTGGCGCCAGGCGGCATATTGTATGAGAAGGAAGACGGCCGCTGGAGCAGTACCGTTAAACAGCGGCCTGAAAACATTGACGAATGGACACACTTTCTCCACGATGCAAGCGGGAATCCGGTGGCCCATGATGAGGTGGTCGGGCCGCCTCGTCACGTCCAGTGGATCGCTGAACCTCGACATACGCGGAGTCATGAACATATTCCGAGTATCTATGCGTTGGTCTCGACAAATGGACGGATATTTTATATCGCGGACGAGGCTTCCGTTGCATCTATCCGACAGACTCCGCAATGGTATCTCGAAGCTCGCGATGCTTTCAACGGAATCCAGCTCTGGAAGAAACCGATCGGTACGTGGTTTCCTCATATCGTTAACTGGGGCCAAACGCCCCGTCAGCTTCAGAGAAAACTGGTTGCCGTTGGGAACCGAGTCTATGTTACTCTCGGCCTTCATTCGCCGCTGACTGCTGTGGATGCGGCCACCGGAGAGATTCTGAAAGTTTATGAGAACACCCGTGGTACCGAGGAAATCGTTCTTCACAAGGGGACATTGCTTCTTGTCGTTCGAAGTGTTACTGATGAGCGAGTCAACGAGTTGTCGCAATGGGTACAGCTTGTCAGGAAGAAGTCCCCTTTAGATGCGCGAGAGACAGCCGAACCGCTGGTCAAACGCCTTCGTGCGACCGAAGCTAAGGGCGATAAAACTGTTCTTGCTCTCGATGCCGATACCGGGCGCTTGCTCTGGAAGAAGGATGGTGCGAATGTCTCCGGGCTTCGAACGCTCAGTCTGTGCGCTGATGGCGACCGGGTGTTCTATCAAAACGGGAGAGACGTTGTCAGCCTCGACCTTGGAACGGGACGAGAGCTATGGTCCGAATCCTCTGCTCCTATGCGCATGGTGAGTAATGACAGCGTCTTCTGTGCTGATGGCAAGACCGTAACGGCTCTGTCGGCACAGACTGGAGAGACACAATGGGCCAAGGCAGCCTCACTCACTGAAATTCGAGACTTGTTTGTTGCCGGCGGCTCGCTCTGGGTGGGCGGCTTCAAGCCATTTCCGACAAAGAGGGGGCCTTCATGGGGCCCATACTTTGCGACGCAGCGGGATCTGACTACCGGCGAAATACTTATGCACGTCGAACCCGAGAACCCGAGTCACCATCATCGATGCTACTCTAACAAGGCCACCGACCGCTACATCCTCGGAGGCAGGAGAGGTACTGAGTTCATCGATCTAAAGTCTGGCGATGTTCTGTGGCATAGCTGGGCCCGAGGTGTCTGCAAGTATGGCGTCATGCCGTGCAACGGACTCCTCTACACTCCGCCTCATCCCTGTGCATGCTATGTGGGAGTTAAGCTGTCGGGATTTCATGCCCTCGCCCCGGAAAGAAAAACCGGATTTGCGGTTAGAAAATCCGAAGAGGGCTGTGTTGAGCGCGGCCCCGCTTATGACAAAATCAACAATAGTCAATCGTCAATCAACAATAATTCGGACTGGCCTACATATCGCTTCGATGTCCAGCGAAGCGGCTCTACACCGGTCACTGTTCCTGCTGCGCTGCGCCGCAAATGGCAGATGAAAGCCGGTCGCAAGATTACGGCTCCTACCATTGCCGAGGGTAAGGTGTTCGCAGCCTCTATAGATGAGCACGAGATCTGTGCGATTGACGCTGATTCGGGTCGGCTTATGTGGCACTTCACTGCTGGCGCACGCGTCGATTCACCGCCTACTCTATACCATGGCCGTGTGATCTTCGGCTCTCGCGACGGGTGCGTGTACAGCCTGCGGGCGTCGGATGGCGAACTGGATTGGCGTCTGCGAATAGCTCGCGATGGACGGCGCATATCGGTTTGCGGTCAGCTCGAATCTGCGTCGCCCGTACTCGGAAGCGTGTTGGTTCGAGATGGGGTGATATATTCTACGGCCGGCAGGTCATCTTATCTGGATGGCGGGATCGACCTCTATCGACTCGAACCCGAGACGGGCAGGGCATTATCAAAAACACCGATTTACAGCCCCGACCCTGAAACAGGAAAACAGCCTCCGCAATTCGCACCATCATCCATGCCTGGTGCTCGTGCGGATATTTTAACGGGTGATGAAAGCTGCATCTACTTACGGGACATGGTTTTCGATAAGAGCGGCGCCGTATTGCCGGAGGGAAAGGCGCACTTGTTCACGCTGACCGATTTTTTGGATGACTCGTGGCCTCACCGCTCTTATTGGATATTCGGTAAAAGCTGTTCCATCTCGACCGGTTGCAGCGGGCGTGACAGAAATCTCATCTTCGGCAGGCTGCTTGTTTTTGACGAGTCGATGATTTACGGATATGGACGGAAGCAGGTCCACTGGTCGAACCAACTGCAGGACGGAACTTACCGGCTCTTCGCCGTCAAGCGGGACGATGGGAAAGCTCAGTGGACAAAATCTTTGACGATTCATGTCCGTGCAATGGTTCTGGCGGACAAGGTGCTGTTTGTTGCCGGGCCCCGCATGGAAACAGGTGATGGGCAGAAGGACCTTAACGAGAGCGGGGGGGCGGTGCTCATGGCCATATCGACCTCTGACGGGAGCGAGTTGGCACGGTACAAGCTCGATTCAACGCCTGTCTTTGATGGAATGGCAGCGGCTTATGGACGACTCTATGTTTCAATGGAAAATGGCAACCTGCTCTGCATGAGTGAAAAGTAGCTCCGGTTTTGTTTTTTCAGTAGTATAAAAACCAATATTAGTTCCTGCCTTTAATAAGCAGCTTTCTAATTATATAGAGTCGCTTTTAATATGGTGACAGTGGTTTTCGCAAAGGAAAGATATGATTGAATTACTTAGAAACAGAAGAAGTATCAGAAAGTACACAGACAAGGTTATCGAGCCGGAGAAGATTGAAATACTGAAGGAGGCTGTTTTGAGGTCACCATCTTCGAGGGGTATTGACCCGTGGGAATTTATTTTTGTGGACAATCGGGAACTTCTTAAGCAACTTGCTTTATGCAAACCACATGGCGCCAGTTTCCTTGAGGGTGCCGCACTTGGCATTGGTATTTGTGCTGAAGTGAAGAAAAGCGACGTATGGGTTGAGGATTGCTCTATTGCATCTATTCTCGTCCAGATGGTTGCTCAATCGATTGGCCTGGGCAGTTGTTGGATACAAATCAGGAACAGGAACTTTAATGAACAAATGAATTCGGAAGACTACATCAGGAAGTTATTGAATATTCCGGACGGTTTGAAGGTCGAATCAATAATCGCTCTCGGGTATCCGGCGGAGAAGAAAGAACCTGTTCCGCGAGAAAATCTCAAATACGAAAAGGTACGAATTAACTGTTACTGAAAATGAATGATGCAATTGCAAGACACTGTGAAGAATTGAACCGCTGTAATCAGCGAGGGGGGCGGATGTTGTCTGTCTTTGATTTACTTGCGGCAAAAACTTTAGACCTCGATTTGGCGGCTTATCTAATGGCCCGCATTAGCAGGGGGGCGTCTTTCATGGTTGGCTCTGTTCCGGGGGGAGCAGGCAAGACGACGGTTATGTGCGCTTTGCTTAATTTCGTGCCGGTGGATGTTCCGATGATTGCAGCAACACCGGAAGCGGTTTATCAGGCATCACAGGCAGCAACATCTCCGCCGGCTTGTTATATATGTCATGAAATAGGCTCCGGGTCGTATTTTGCGTATTTGTGGTCGGATACGTTGAGGACTTATTGCAGGTTGTCTGAAAACGGACACGTGCTGGCGACGAATCTGCACGCGGATGACATGGAAGAGGCAAGAGCTCAGGTATGCGGTGATAATGGTGTTCGACAAGAACTTTTTAATCGATTTGAGTTGCTCATATTTCTGCGCATCGAGGGTTCTTACCTTAAAACCCAACGCCGGATTGAAAAAGTTTACTCGAGTGACGGCTTGTCCGACCATGTATTGGTATTTGACGCAGGCAATAACAACAAGATTGAGCCGAAAGTAAATAACTATGTGGCGGAGCCGGATTATGTTAGCGCTTGCCGGGAGTTCTTAAAGAAAATGGCACCCAAGACGTGTACCATCGAACAGACTCGTCATCAGGTAGTTGAGTTTCTTGCTCATAATCTTTCCTTGTAGTACTATAGAAACTTATGGAATGACTAACTAAAAACAGGATGGAGTGAACATGAAATATCGACGGCTGGGAAAAACAGATATTCGTGTGTCGGTCATTGGAATCGGAACATGGCAGCTCGGGGGAGAATGGGGCAAGATATTCGAACAGGCCGCGGTTGATGCGATGCTTGAGAAAGCTGCTGAGCTGGGCGTTAACCTTATCGATACAGCGGAGTGCTATGGCGATCACCTGTCGGAAAAACTGATTGGTCAGGCCCTCAAAGGTCGGCGGGAAAAGTGGATTATCGCTACCAAGTTCGGCCATAAATTCAAGCCGAATTTCGAGCGTGATTGCTTATTTGAGCCGGCGCAGGTTCAAGAGCAACTTGAAGAATCATTGAGATCACTTAAAACCGACTATCTCGATCTTTACCAGTTCCATAGTGGAAACGATGAGATGTTCGATGTGCCCGGATTATGGGAAATGCTGCGAAAGCAGGTCAAGGCCGGTAAGGTTCGGCATCTGGGTGTATCTATTAGCAGGAAGCAAGGTAGTATGTATCAGGTCGATAAGTCATCTACGGTGGGAGCAGAAGCAATCCAGGTCGTATATAACCGGATTGAGCGAAAGCCGGAGGGACAGATTTTTGACTCCTGTATCCGGCAGAACCTGGGCGTGCTGGCAAGGGTTCCTCTGGCGAGTGGATTTCTAAGCGGTAAATACAGCAAAGATGCAAAGTTTACCGGCAGCGATGTTCGGAGCGTCTGGCCGGATAATGAAATGAATGAACATGTTGAAGAGGTCGCAAAAGTGCAGAGCGAAGTTCCACAAGGTACGCCCATGGCTCAATGGGCTCTCGCATGGTGTTTGCGACACCCGGCTGTAACATGTGTGATTCCGGGCTGTAAGACTGTTGAACAGGTTGAGTTAAATGCGATGGCCACCGATCTGCCGGATATTAGAGACGACCATCCGCAAGCTGTATAAGCGTTCAAGTTTACTTAAACTAAAATGAAGGAGGTCATTCTATGTCAAGTAACCCTATTTATCGGCGTGAGTTTCTCGAAAAGCTGGGTAAAGTCTCATTGGGGGCAGTTATGGCCGGTGGCCTTCCTATCCAGGGAGTGAGTGCCCGAGAGCAGCAAGAGGGAAGAAAGTGGGAACCTGTCTCCGAACGAAAGGTACGTGTCGGAATAGTCGGTTATGGCGTATGTCGTTTTGGTGCGGCCTTTGGCTTTCAGGACCACCCGAATGTCGATATTGTTGCGGTCAGCGATTTAATTCCCGAGCGGCGGCAAGGGCTGATGAAGGCCTGCCGATGTGATAAGTCGTATGAATCTTTAGAAGTGTTGGTGAAGGACCCCGGGATCGAAGCTGTGTTCGTTGCAACCGATGCACCGAATCATGTAAGGCACTGCATTGAAGTTCTTAATCACGGTAAGCATGTTATGACTGCTGTCCCGGCGGTATTCGGATCTATCGAACAAGCCGAACAGCTTCTGGAGACGGTGCAGAGGACTGGCTTGAAATACATGATGGCTGAAACGAGCTGCTTTCGGGCCGACTGTTATGGCATGCGCAAAATCTACGAGGCGGGAGGATTTGGCCGGCTTGTTTATTCGGAAGGAGAGTATTATCACTACCATTCAACGCCGATCGATTCGTTCAAAGGCTGGAGGATTGGCATGCCGCCTCTTTGGTACCCCACACACTCGACGGCTTACTATGTGGGTGTAACGTCAAAGAGATTCACCTCTGTATCCTGTATAGGCTTCAATGCGGGATTCCAGGCCTATCGGCCCGGGGCCAACAAGTACGACAATCGGTTCACAGACGAGGTCGCCCTGTTTAAGACCAGCGAAGGCGGCTCGTCTCGAATGCTGATGTGTAAAGGTATCCAAAGCCTCATTGTAGAAAGGGGGCGTGTCTTTGGCGAGCGGGGATGGATGGATGGCACAGAATATCACGGCATTGCGAAGAAGCTTCCGGATATCACTCGTCCGCCGCTTCCGCCCGGGATGCCTGCCGGCGGGCATGGCGGCTCACACGGACTTTTGGCAAATGAGTTTATAAACTCGATTCTCGAAAATAGAGAACCGTTGGTGAACGTCTATGAGGCACTTGCGATGACTGTGCCGGGTATTGTTGCTCATCAGTCTGCGCTAAGGGACGGAGAAACACTTAAGATACCGCAGTACGTCCGGCCCAAAGCTTAGAGACCAAAAGTTAATAATCGGGACGCTGGGAAACTTCCCCGAATAAACTGGAAAGGAAAAGCCATGATTGGCAAAACGGCCGTTAGAATTCTTCTGTCCTTTTGTACTCTCTCTGTGTTTGTCTGCGTGAATATGATGGGCGAGTCAACGGCAGAGGCAGCTCAGCAAGGAGCTGCTGCCTTGAATGAACAAGCAGCCGAGATGCCCCTCTATGTTGGATGGGCAAGTATAGACATTACACCGCAGCAGCCTGTCGCATTAGTGGGGCAGTTGAGCAAGCGGATATCGAAGTCGGTGCGCGATCCTCTTACTGCAACCGTTTTAGCCCTGGAAACGCGGAGACATAACGGCGAGAAAGAGCAGGCCATCATGATTTCCTGTGATATACTCTTTATCAGAAAGTCAATCCAGGCAAGACTAAGAAAGCTGGTAGAACCGAAGTTGCCTGATTTCGACGTGGACAAGCTTTTCATGAATGCAACTCATACGCATACCGCGCCAGGTTTTATTGATGAGGCATTCAAAGGTTTGTATGATGTCAGTCAGGACGAAGGAGTAATGAAGGCCTCGGAGTATGCTTCATTTTTCCTGGAGCGTATTGCAAAGGCAGTGGTAGAGGCCTGGCAGAGCCGGCAGCCGGGTGGAATGAGCTGGGCTATGGGTCATGCCGTGGTTGGTTTGAATCGGCGGGCCCACTATTTTGATGGGTCAACCGTCATGTATGGCTCAACGCAGCAGGATAATTTTTCTCATATCGAAGGTTACGAAGATCATGCAGTGGAGATGCTTTTCTTTTGGGGGCAGGATCGAAAACTTACTGGTGTTGTGATAAATCTGGCTTGTCCTTCTCAGGAGACGGAAGGACTGAGCGTTATCTCCGCAGACTTTTGGCACGACACAAGAAAGGAGATTCGCAGTCGCCTCTGCGATAATCTAAACATCCTTGCTCAATGTTCCGCCGCAGGTGATATCTCTCCTCATAGAATGTTCCGCAAGCAGGCGGAAGACAAGATGCGGCAAAGCAGGGGACTGTCTTGGCGGCAGGAAATCGCACGCCGGATAGCCAACGCAGTTGAGGAAGGACTTGCCTGTGCAAAAAGTGAGATTCAAACAACAACAATTCTCAAGCATGTGGTGGTGCGAATTGACCTTCCTGCCCACGAACCTCCGTCTATACCTTTCTATGAAACAGATTCTGTACAGCCGATTGAATTCCATATTATACGGTTGGGAGATATTGCACTGGCTACGAATCCATTCGAGCTGTATCTCGATTATGGTATTCGCATCGAAGCACGAAGTCGTGCCGCTCTGACTTTTCTGGTCCAGTTGTCATGTCAGCACAGCGGCTATGTGCCGACAGAAAAGGCAATTCGAGGAGGCGGATATAGCGCCGACAAATTCGTAGTCGGGCCCCAGGGCGGCCAGGTGCTGGTGGATGAAACCGTCAGACGCATAGATGCCCTATGGGACTAACAAGACCTTATATTTGTGGCGGATAATAAGAGTCGCCCTTTGCTGTTAATCCTGATATTGATTATCCTTGACAATTGCAGAACATTTTGCTCTAAGTTGAATTGTGGAATTTATATAAATCCTTGGAAATAAACGAGGGGGAATTTTTTCAGGAGGCACAGATTTGAAATGAAATCTAAAAAAAACATGAATCGTCGTGAATTGCTGGGCTCTGCCGCAGTTTCTTCAATAGCTTTTGCAGTAGTCCCCAGGCACGTATTAGGAGGCCGCAGTTATGTTGCTCCGAGTGATAAGGTGACCGTTGCAAATATCGGATGTGGCACGCAGGGCCTTCGTGAAATGCCGGGTATGCTTGAAAATCCGGACGTGCAGATAGTGGCCGTATGTGATCCGAATAAATTTACCACCAATTACGTTGATTGGTCATCGAACGGCATACGAAACGGCATCCGGAACACGTTGGATGACCAGACCTGGGGCGCAGACCTGAAGGGTATTCCCGGAGGGCGTGACATAGGCCGGGAGTATGTTGAAAAGTATTACGCTAAAAACATGCCCTCAGGGAAATACAAGGGATGTAATTCTTATGAGGATTTCCGTGAATTGCTCGAAAAGGAAAAAGACCTGGACGCAATAAAAATTATGACGCCTGACCATCTTCATGCGACAGTAGCTATTGCTGCGATGAAAAAAGGAACGCATGTCGTGACCCATAAGCCGATTGCCAACAGGATATCGGAAGGAAGGTTGACCATTGAAACGGCCCGGCGGAAAAGAGTCAAAACACATCTTCTGGCATGGAGCGACAGACGTGGAAATGAATTGACGAGGAAGTGGATCAGGGAAGGTGTAATTGGTAAACTCAGGGAAATACACAACTGGTCGCACAGGCCCGTGTGGCCTCAATGGACGTCAAATCCTACGGACACGCCTCCAATACCGAAAGGATTTAACTGGAATCTGTGGCTCGGACCTGTACCGGACCGTCCCTATCATCCAAATTATACACATAACGTTTTTCGCGGCTGGTATGATTTCGGTGGCGGCAGTATCGCAGACATGGGACATTACAGCCTGTTTCCCTTATTCCGGACCCTTGGCATAGAAACTCCGCCGACCAGTGCTGAAGCCTACGGAGCAACTACCCGGATTATCGTAAACCAAGTCAGCCAGGCGGTGAACAATGATGTAGCCTTCCCTTACTCCTGTATGATCCGGTTCAAGTTCCCGAAGCAGAAGGATTTGCCTGCTTTTGATCTCTTTTGGTACGATGGGGGCATGAAGCCTTTTCCTCCGGAAGAGCTTGAGGTGGATAATAAATCAATACCGGGTGAGGGCATGATGTTTGTCGGTGATAAAGGTAAAATCCTGGCGAGTTTCCACGGTGACAATCCGCAGATTATCCCGGAAAAGAAAATGCGGTCTTATGCCGGCGAAAAAGAGGTTCAGGAAGAAGACCGGTCAAGAAGATCGAACACCTGGGTAAATTCCATTAAAAACAATGAAGAATCACCCGGCAGCTTTCTGTTTGCAGATTGTGTTACTGAAACCATCAACCTCGGTGCTGTGGCATTAAGGGCGGGAAGAAAAGTGGATTATGATACTGCAAGCATGAAAATAACCAACTTCGAGAGAGCAAATAAATATCTGACCCGTGAATACAGGAAGGGTTGGGAGCTTTGAGAATATATCTGATTAGGTCCTTGTAATAAAAGATATAAAGGATTAAATTTTCAAATAATTATGGATTGGATTCACTTTTTTACGGGGATCAGCCATATCTCTGCCACTTGAGCACCCCTTTCGCCTTCTGAGCACGTCCATGTCAGTTTTAATTTGCTGTCCATGGTTGCCTCTTTCGGAACAGGGAATTTATTAACAGGTGTCTTTCCGGTCTTTATCATTTCGTGGATTTGAAATTTATCGTCAGCCGTTAACTGAATTTTTGACTGGAAGCGTCCGGTGTATGCCACTTTCAAAATATAACTTGAGTGGGGGTCCAAATTTTCATAGACGACATTTAAGGGTGTTTCATACAGGGTGGTTATTTGATTCATCCATTCCAAAGGTATGGCACTTCCATCGAATCCTCTCGCTTGTACCGTATGGATCCATTCCCGGCCTTTCAATCCTGCGCCAAAACTTACTCGGGGCGATCGCAAGCTGCCCGGGTCTTCTTCCCACACCGGATAATCGCCGAGTCGCGGGGTGTTTATAGATTTTCCCAAATTATCGTAAAAACCGCCCAGCCCGGGATTGCTCCGATTAAGCAGTGCGTCCAAAGAAGCTAACCTTGCTTGTTCATCTGTAATCTTCCGGATTCTTTCGAATTGTGATAACAGCCAAATGGCATTATTTAATGGGGTATCAATATAATCCATAAAATCACCCCGTCCGGGCTTGGCTTTATGTTTTTTCACCGAGGTTTGTGAACCGATTATTTCGAATAAATAATCGGCAATCTCCCAGCAACGTTCTTTGTAATCCTGAGCAACCGGTTTCTCCCACTTTTGATTTAAGATGGATTCGGCCTGTTCCATTTTTTCCTGACTATTAATGATAGTGACGTTTCGTAAAATCCCTCTGGCTTCTGATTCCAATGCTGTTTCATGAATCAGCCGCTCTCTGGTATATGCATCATAGTAAGCTCGCAGCAGCCCCATTTGGAAGCGGTAATTTTTAACAACCTCACGCGGAAACTGTTTTTCCATATTTTTCCATTGGTTTAGTGTTACCTCAACAGAATTGTTGGCTATCAGAGGCCCTTGCCAATTTTCTTCCTGTGCTAATATTCCCTGGGCAATATCTTCCGAAAAATCAGGGTGAATAAATAACCGGCTGTATTCTCTCAAGGTTTCGATGACCGGTGTCTCCGGGTTCCAGTCCTGGCCGCTCCAGATGAATTTATTAACGTCATCATTAATCCCTTCGGAATAACTTATACTTCCACTGGCAAACTCATCCAGGGCATTATGAATCACTTTTTCAGCGGCTGGACGCGGATTGTAACATTCCCGTCCCAGTGTCATCGCGAAAGACAAATCCCAGTCTTTTACCGGATACTGGCAACTGATACTGTGAGTGATATCCGGGTAACGGCGGATGGGAATCTTTGGATCTACGATTTTACGAATTTCAGGCAGAGGCGTTTTAATCCAGGGCCCAAACACAACCCCGCCAAACCAGGGGAATCTCAGATTAACGTTATTGTAAAAAGCATCCAACCACTTTTTAGTTGGACGAAACGCCTGAGGAGACACCCAGATTTTCGCCTTTGGATGATATTTATTAAGGACTTTAGCCACTTTTTCCAGCCATACGAAAAGAATGTCGGGATGTAAGTCACCGGGGTCACCACCGGGAACAAAGACAACGTCAATGCGTTTCAATTTCTTAAAAATCTCCTCTCTCTCCTCTAATTCTTCTCGAATGGCGTCCGTGTGCGTATAATCTTCTCCGATATTGGGATACCATATCCAGACATCCATTCCATAAGAATCGATGATTTCGGCCTGTTTAATCATCATTTCTATGGGTGCAAGTTTCATGTGCGGACTCGTCAGAGTATCGTCACTTCTTGGCGGAATAATTTCGATGCAGTTGGCACCGAAAATCCCCAGTTCCCGGATATACTGATCAAACTGTGCAGGGTCCCATGCATCATAGGCGTTTGTCTTTGGCCGGTATCCCAGTTGGTGCCCGCGAATAGCGTATCGAGGGGAGGTGGTGATGTCTATTTTTTTGGGAGCTATAATCGAACCGGTTTTCATATATAAGTCGCGGAGCAATCTTCCAACACCATAAAAGACTCCCCTCGGATCATTTCCTACCACTAATATTGCATTTCCCTTAATTAAAAGTTGAAATCCTTCTTTATTAGGAGTTTGACCATTTTCGAAAATGTCTGAATATGGACCTGCGAAAAACTTTATTTGTTCTTTTTGTCCGATAGCGATGACCGGCTGTTTATTCCCTGGCCATCTTGTTACAGTGTTCAGTTGAATACCTGTTCTTTTCTGTATCTCTTCCCGCAGTACCGTTAAAGCTTTCTGCTCTAATTTTTCCAGTTTTCGTGATGTAACGATAACGCTATTGGTGAAGTCAAGATTTGCATCTGATGCCGGTAGATTTAAAGGGGATATGAGAATTGAAAATAATAGTACAAGGATGTAATGACTTCTGAATTGCATACAAACCTCCTCAATTTTTTTATAGATATTTTGTTACATTATTATGTCCTTTTCCTCTTGTATTTCACTATCTTCCTCCCCCAAAGCTCGACGGATCTCTGTGATATCTTCTTTTAATCTTTGTTGAAACAGGGCGATATCTGAACTGTGTATGATAATATTTGCACCCGCTTTGGCCCATTTAATTTGTAATTGGGCCCCTTCAGAGAAATGGATACCTACACTTAATCCTTTTTCTCTGACTTTAGAAATTATTTTTGTAACGACATCCTCGAATCGGGGGTAATGATATTTTTCAGGCAGCCCAAGGCTTACAGATAGATCGTGTGGACCTATGATAACTCCATCAAGGCCTGGTTCTGCTAAAATTTGCTCCAGTCTTTCTACGGCCGGAACGCTTTCTATATTTATTATTAAAAAGTTGTCTTTATTCCAGTCTCTCAGATAATCTTTAAGTTCCGGTTCAAGAGAATCTTGATTGTGCAAAGCCTCTTTCAATTGCTCGCCTTTTAACGGACGCAATTTTACAGCACCAACCAGTTCTCTCACCTGCTCTGGAGATTCAATATAAGGTGCAAGGATTCCCGATGCTCCTCCATCAAGGACTTTATATACTTCTTGCGGATCAGGAGTAGGAATACGGACAAGCGGAGGTAATCCGTACCCCTTGTAAACCTGACACATCTGGGCAAGAGTGCTTCGGTCAATAGGAATGTGTTCGGTATCTATAAATACAAAATCCACACCTGTTCTCTTTACAGCCAAAGGCCATAGAGGAGAAGCCGAAAGAATCGCGGTTCCATAAAGGCGTTTACCTTTTTTGAGACGGTTTAAGAATTCTGTGCCATCCATTTACTTATCCTAATCTTATATATAGGTAATAATTTCTAACAAGTGGGATTTTATCATATAGATCTTTTGGGAGCAAAGATAGCATTTTTGAAACAATTTCAGTACTGGCTGCCTGGAATTATCGTAAATTCTTGATTTGTTATCAGCTATATGATAAGGTGTTAGTGTAATCCAGGGCATTTATGTGCTTGTGTGCTCTGCGTTTATTGGTCTTGAAGGAGTAATTTATGCGACGCAAAATAGCAGTAGTGCCGGAAAAATGTTCCGGCTGTCGGATTTGTGAGATTGCCTGTGCCATTCACAGGCAAAAGATAAATAATCCCAAAAAAGCCAGGATACGAGTGACGACTATATACCCGCATCCGGTTGTTCGTATGCCGGTGGTGTGCAATCAGTGTAAGGATGCCAAGTGTCTTTCTGCGTGTCCGACCGATGTGATATACCGACAGAACGGTGTTGTTAAGATACATGAGGATGGCTGCATCGGATGTCACGCGTGTGTGGACGCCTGTCCTTTTGGAGCTATGTATGTTCATACTGATATTGACGTACCTTTGAAATGCGACTTGTGCGCCGACAGCGGCCAGCCGCAATGCGTTAAGATGTGTCCGACTGGTGCGATATTGTTTATGCCGGAGCACGTATTCGGACAGGCTCATCGGCTCAATAATGTCCTTTCTTATACCCACATGAAGGAGATAGAGTACATTGAGCATGGCGAACCGAAACGTCTGCACTATGCCGACAACAACGCCGCCGAAGGTCGCGACAGAACAGGGGGCGAAGAATGAAACAGCATAACGGCGGATATTTCAGAAAGATACTGCATATTGACATGACAACCGGCTCAAGCAGGACCGAAGCTGTAGATGATGAGTTTATTGAGAGCTTCATAGGTGGAAGAGGTTTTGCGATAAAGCTCTTGTGGGACAACCTTGCAAAAAATAATGGCCGGGTGGATCCGCTCGGGCCGGAGAACATGCTCGTAGTCGCCGCAGGGCCGCTGACCGGTGTTTACCTGCCGAGTTCGGGAAAGAATTCCTTTGCGTCGATTTCGCCGGCTACCGGATTGTTCGGAGACTCGAGCATGGGTGGTGGTTTTGGTGTCGAATTGAGGCAGGCCGGCTACGATGCCGTCACGATTGTTGGAAAGGCCCCGGAGCTGAGCTATGTGTTTATTGATGATAATCTCGTTTCGATAGTGCCGTGTCCGGAACTCAAGGGCAAAGGAAACCTGGAAACCGAGGGCAGGATTCGAGACAATCTTGGCGATCACGATGTCAAGGTGGCGTCTATCGGCATAGCAGGTGAGAACCTTGTGCGGTTTGCTTGTGTGACCAGTGACTGGAGCAGGAACGCCGGCCGAACCGGAATTGGGGCGGTCATGGGCAGTAAGAATATCAAGGCAATCGCAGTGAGGGGACAACAGGATTTGCCCGTGGCTAATGTTGATAAAGTAATAGAAATTTCCGAGCAGGCGTACAAGGAGCTTGGCGCTCATAATATGATGGGCCACTGGCAAAAGCAGGGGCTGATGGGTGTGGTCGATTATGCCAATATGATGGGTATTCTTCCGACGTATAATTTCCGCGATACGCATTGGGAAAAGTCAAAAAATATCAACGGCAAAACGATGCTCGCGAGCCATAAGATTGGTAATACCGCCTGCTTCGGGTGTCCGATGTGCTGCGGCAATATCAATCTTGTCAAAGAAGGTAAATGGGCGGGCACTGTCACCGAAGGGCCCGAGTATGAAACAGCGGCTATGCTGGGCTCTAATCTCGGTGTAGATAACTTTGCAAGTATTTTAAGGGGAAATCATCTTTGTGATGAACTGGGTATCGATACGATATCCACAGGAAATTTGATAGCTGTTGTGATAGAAGGTTATGAAAAGGACCTTTTAACACTTGACGATCTGGACGGCAAGCCGGTCACGTGGGGCGATGATGACCGAATAATGGAGCTTATCGAGCAGATTGCCAAATGCGAGTCTATAGGCGCGACCCTTGCCCTTGGAGCCAAAGGCGTGCTTGAACGCTGGCCTCAACTGAAGGATATTGTGCTGCACGTCAAGGGTCTTGAGCAGTCGGCTTACGATTGCAGGGGCGCAAGCTCTATGGCACTTGCTTACGGCACAAGCGATATCGGTGCTCATCACACTCGGGCATGGACTGTAGGCAAGGAGCTTGAGATGGGTGCCGACTGGGGTATTGAAGAAAAGGTCGATCTGGTAATATATCATCAACACATCCGTTCACTGTTCGATATGTTCGGTGTATGCCGGCTGCCCTGGATTGAGCTGGGTTTCCACGAAGATTTCTACGCCGAACTCTACAGCGAAGTCGTAGGCCGGCAATACAGCCTTGATGATTTGCTGGTCAAATCACAGAATCTATATAATATGACCCGTGCTATCAATGTTAAGCTTGGTGCTTCCAAATCCGACGACTATCCGCCGGCACGAACGTTTATTCCCATCCATAGCGGCCCGTTGGCCGGTAAGGTCTGTGACAAAGACGAATACGAAAAAATGCTGGCGCTGTACTACGAAAAACGCGGCTGGGATGAGCAAGGTAATCCCCAAATAGCCTGTGATTGATGCCTTTGATGATGATCAGAATCTTTCATTAGGTGTTGTTATATTCGTTACGGTTTGAGATGGGCTGTGAAGCCTCCGTGTTTTGGCAGGGTGATTTTGAGCTTATCAGTGGCGGTTAAGGATTGGTTGTATGTTTTGAAAGAGCGGGGCTTTGCGCCGTCGCAGATGATGGTTGCTTTATATACGCCATCATCAAGGAAACTAAGGTCAAGGTTGAATTCTTGAGGGGTTTCCTCTCCTGTCAGACCGCCAAGAAACCATTGATTACCCTTACGACGGGCGATGAAAATGTGTTTGCCCGGGAAACCATCGATGAATTTAGTCTCGTCCCATGCCGCCGGTACATCTTTCAGGAACTGTTTGGGTACATCAGGCAGTTCAAGGTATGCTTTTGTACCGTCGGCGAAGTGGGTCCAGCCTGATTCATAAACAACAGCTTGGGCGAGTTCATGGGCGTAGGTCGTCAAGTGGGGATAGACGTTGTCCCAGAACATTACGGGGGTGTAGTCCATAGGGCCGACAACATTGCGGGTGAAAGGGATAATTGTATTATGAGAAAGCGCCATTTTGGGATATAGTTTGTCGAAGCTGTAGCATTCCTCGCCTCTCATTGCTTCCATACTCATCAGGTGGGGATAGGTGCGTGACCAGCCGCGGGGCAGGGTACAGCCGTGGAAATTTACCATAATCTGGTAGTCGGCTGCATCTTTGAGAATATCGTGGTAAAGCTGGATGACGTTTTGCTTGTCGGACTGGAAAAAATCGACCTTCACACCCTTAATGCCCCATTTTTTCAGCATGGCAAATTCGAAGCGGCGGACGTCTTTTAGGAACATAGTGCCGCGGGGCTTTTCAGTGACGATATTATGTGGACCGCCGGAATTATACCAGAGGAGCAAACCGACACCTTTGGCGTTGGCATAGGATATGAGATCGTGGATAGTACCGTTTTTCATAATCGTCCAGTTGGCATCGATGAGCGAGTATTCCCATCCCATTTCGGCGGCAAGGTCGATCCACAGGCGGAGCTTGTCGTGGTCCTGTGGGCTGTCGTGGTCGAAGAGCCAGCTCCAGGAAGCACGGCCGGGCTTGACCCAGGAAGTATCTTTTATGATAGAGGGCGGATTAAGGTTGGTAACGAGGGTGGTTTCAACGATAGGGGCAAGGCTGTCACCGAGAATGATAACGCGCCAGGGCGTAGCCCATGGCAATTTCGAGGATGGGTTGATTTGGCCGGTGTCGTTTCCTTCACCTTCATTGGGGAAGCGGATGCGGTAGAGACCCTTAGGAGCATTTTGCTCTAACCGGCAGCCGCAGTAGGTTGGATCGAGGGCGGCTTCGGTAATTAGGCCCCAGCGGGAAGTGTCCGCATTTCGGAAAAGAACCGGAAATGCCCAGCCTTCCTTATTTGGTGAAGGTGTACCGACGGATATGCCGTCGTGGTAGTAAGTTTCGTAAGCGGGGCTGTACTTGGTGGCTTTATCGTAAGGATGAATCCAGACTTTACCACCGGCCGGTAGCTGGAAGCCTGTGAGCTCTTTTGTGACGGTATAGGTCTTGTCGCCGCTTTCAGGGAAGCGATATCGCAAGGCTGCTCCATCATTATATGCTCGGATTATAACTTCAAGCCGGGCGCCGTTATTGTTTAGGAGTTTAATTGTTGATTCAGAATAATAGTTGCGACAAATACGACGTTTACCATGCGGCATAGTGTAGGTTTCGTCGATCACAGGACTACTCACCGTATCTATTAATTTCAGATTATTGGCGAACTTTTCGTCGGCACGATTGATACCAAGGGGTGAGTAAGAAATTACCTCTTTGCCGGCGTAATCTACTTTGTATTCCAGTTGTGCTTTATTGTTGGGATTTCTTGCCGGTCCGGAGCCGGATAAACGCACGGTTGCAGTTATTTTTTTGTCGGGTGATTGAACTTTTATTATTTGCGTTTTCCCTGAATCAGCGGCGAGATTACATCCGGTAAGAATCAGAATTATACTAATAATCGTCTGTTTGCGTTGGCGGGTCATGGGCTGGCCTCCTGTAAAATTAATTCGAAGCTTCTCGTTTCTTGATACTAAAAACCTGATTACATCTGAATTAGACAACGATGAATCAGTTATCTATCAAGATACCAATTTTAAATTGATTTTACTACTATGTTTCTTTTTTATACGGACTGAAGAGAACTTAATTTACAATCGATGCGTATATATTTATAATATAACTCTTAAGCTTATAGAGTAATTGGACTGTATTTTGGGAGAAAAGGAATTGACTGCTACACAAATTGAGAATCCACTATTGGCGCCGTTAAATGAGAATCTTCAAAGTGTTATCTACGGTAAAAGCGATTGTATAGATGTAATGATTGTGTCCCTGTTGGCAGGAGGCTCTGTCTTAATCGAAGATGTACCGGGTGTCGGGAAGACGACGCTGGCCAAAGCATTGGCCAAAAGCATTGATGCTAAATTTAGCCGGATACAATTCACCCCCGATCTATTGCCTGCGGATATTCTCGGCTCTTCTATCTACAATCCGATTAACGGGGACTTCAAGTTCAGTCCCGGCCCAATTTTCTGCAATATACTTCTTGCAGATGAGATCAACCGCGCTTCACCCAGAACCCAGTCGGCCCTTCTGGAGGCAATGAATGAGAACCAGGCTACGATTGAAGGCCAGTGTTACCCACTAACTAAGCCGTTTATGGTCATTGCCACGGAGAATCCCATTGAGTTCCACGGTACTTATCCATTGCCTGAGGCCCAGCTTGACCGCTTCTTGGTTCGTCTTGCGATAGGTTATCCGTCTGTTGAAGTCGAGATTGATATTCTCAAGTCGCATGCCCATGACGAACCACTCGAAAGAATAAAGCCTGTACTTCAGCTTGAGCAGGTCCGGCAGATACAGAAAGAGGTGGCCGATGTTCACATCGATGATAGTATTCTGGAGTATATCGTTGAAATCGTGCACGCTACCCGCAATGATAATCGCCTTCGATTAGGTATCAGCACCCGCGGGACCTTGATGATGTCACGGGCGGCCCGTGCCCGAGCATATTTCCAAAAACGGGATTTTGTCATTCCCGACGATGTATTGTGGCTTGTTCCGCACGTATTGCCGCATCGCATTATTTTGACCTCTAAAACACTCCACGGCGGTATTACTGCCAGGCAGATTGTAACGGATATTGTCGGCCGTATCAAAGTACCTGTTTGAAGAGGTGACTGCCACGATGAAAGAAAACGACGGTAGATTACATCTTGGTTTTACGGATACCGGCAAGGTAATTCTGAGAGGTACTTGCTTTGTGGCTTTAGCGGCTCTGATTGTACCTGCCTTTGGGATACTTTCGGCCCTGGTAGCGATTATGCTAATGGCTTTAGTAGTCGGTTTTGTTCTACGGCCCAAAATCCGCATAACCGGTAATCTGCCTGAACGTGTCATCGTAGGACAGATAACAAGGTTCAGTTATATTCTCAAGAATACCTCGCACCTGCCTGCCTATAATCTCTGTGTGGTTTTGAGTGCTTTGCCTGATGCGATTAAACAGCTCTCAGGTGCACAGATGATTCCCCGGCTTGGTCCCGGCGAGACTATCGAAGTGACTGTTGAGATACGACCGGCCCGGCGTGGCCATTACAAAATCAAAAGACCGATTTGCCAGTCCGGATTTCCTTTTAACTTGTTTAATTTTGGCACGTCCTGTGATGGAGAAGAGACCCTTATCGTTCTTCCCGTTTTTTACCGGCTCCAATTCTCCACCATAGGCATGAGTCAAAATGTTTGTGCTGGCGCCGCAAGACTCGCCGGCCAAAGGAGTGCTTTCCCTGAATATGCCGGGAACCGTCCTTTTTTACCGGGTGATTCCCCTCGAAGAATCGACGCCCGTGCATGGGCACGCCTTTCTGTGCCGGCCACAAAAGAGTACCACGATAATTTTGACAAGCGTACTTTACTGATATTGGATACCTGCGTTTCCGAATTCCCGTTATTGTCAGGTTCAAACGAAAGCAGACAGCTCGAAGCAGCAGTATCTCTTTGTGCTTCGGTGGCTTTCACAATCAACAATGATTGTCTTATTGATGTCCTTCTTGCCGGGAATGAAATTTATCAGCTCACCGCCTTGCCCAAAATGGTGTGCCTTGATAAGATACAGGATATTTTAGCGGGAGTCCAACCATCTAAGGGATATTCACTCGAAAAGATATCACCGGTATTAATAAGTCAGTTCCCTCAAATCTCTGAAGTATTTTTCATTTTATTGAGGCTGAACAAGGCATACCGGCATTTGCTTGAGTTGGCCAATCAGGCCGGCTGCCATTGTAATGTTCTGCTGATAGGCGAGCCAGAACAAATGCATGTGGATGATGACGATATGAGATGGAATGGAAATGTCCGATACCTGTCTCCTGATGAGATATTAACGGGACAAATAAAAAGTTTATGAAGACGCAAAAAGCCATCGCTATAATTATAGTGCTGACAAGCTCGCTGCTCACCGGGCTGGTATCTGGTGATATTGCGTATCCGACTATACTTTGTATGCTGGGACTGCTGGGTTTACAACGGCGATTTACATGGGATATAAGGCCGGAAAGACGCGTTATTACGTCATTACTTCTGCTGTTTTTGGCGGTTATGTTTTCGATTCACTACCGATATGCCAACTCATTTCACCGTGTAACTTCCGTACAAGCTGAGGTTGTCGCCTGGCAGACAATAGCCCGCTATTTCCTGGCTTCAATGATTCTCATACTGTTTCTTGGGAGACCCGACCAGTTCCCTTCTTCGCTGGGATTGTTTCATGTAGCCGTCACGATATCCGCCGGACAAGTTCTTTTGCTTAATGATATGCACATCACATTTCGGCTCTCAGAGCTGCTGTCGGTTATTCTTGTTGTGCTTTATGCAGCGTCCGCCCACGGTTCGATGGACAGGCGCATTCCCGGACGCCTATGGCGCATGTCCCGCTGGCTTGCTTTTACCCTGATAGTGGTTGTTACAGTTAATGGCGGCTGGATTGTGAGTTCGATACTCTATCGCCATGTAGAGGTTCTCAATCTTCCGGTTTTGTTCTGGGGCAAAGCCACCGCGCTGGAGAGTACATCGGGGAGTATGGCACGTGTGGGCTTTTCCACCAGCGGCAAGCTGTCGAGTGTGCTTTTAATCAAGGGAGAGCTGGATCCGACGCCCGCGTTGAGCATCTCGAGCGACATAAGTCCGGGTTACTTGAGGGCCAGATCGTTTGATGTCTATCTTCAATCCGAATGGCACGATCTGTCGACCCAGGAGGCGATCCTTCCCGAAAAACATATGACAATCGGAATGTATTTCGTAGGCAGAACAAACGTCTTCAGCCTGGACAAGGTAGAAGCTTCCCGGTGTCAGTTTATGACCATCCGGCATGAATCCCGGTTCGATGACACTATGTTCACCCCGCTGGGAACTTCTTTTATCGAGGCACCGGTCAAGGTGCTGATGCGGGATGGCGATGATATTGTTTATAATCCGATATCTCATAGCGGTCTGAGTTACAGGATTGCCTACACGAAATCAGCTTCTCAAAAATCCCCGACCGGGATGATGAATATCCCGAATGAGCTTGATCCGCGTGTACATGAGCTGGCAGGCAGAATTTTCACAGGATGCACCACCACGGACGAGAAAATCAAAGCTGTCATTAGCTATTTTCGCACTAACTACACCTATGTACTCGGGCTGAACATCCCGCCAGGCAGGGACAAGCTGACCCACTTTCTGTTAGAGGAATCCACCGGCTATTGCGAGTATTTTGCCTCCGGTGCTGCTATTCTGCTGCGTCTTGCCGACGTACCGACGCGATACGTTACGGGTTTCTTAGTAACTGCCAAAGATGAGCAGAGTGAATCGTGGATTGCGCGGAATATGGATGCCCATGCCTGGGTCGAAGCGTGGGATGAGCAGCAGAACAAGTGGACTATTGTCGAAGCTACACAGGGGGAGGATTTGGATGCTGCGCCGGCCTTGGAAGAGCTGGATCGCATGGGTGGCGGTATTGGTTCTCTTGGTCAGCTCCTGCAGGCCTTGTATCAATATGGACTTGTTGGTGTGCTTGGCTGGTTGGTTGATTCCTTTGGCGTACTTAAAAGCTTGGTTCTGCTGTTGAGCCTTCTTGGCGGTGGATTGTCCCTGGCCCTGTTACGGTATAGCAGGAAGAGGTCGAAATATAAAACAAACTTGAAGCAGCCGCAAAACCTGGAGATTTTGACTTTGCACAAGATGCTGACCGGGATGGATCGCAAAGTTAAAGCAGCAGGTTCACAGCGTCACTTTAATGAACCATTACACGCTTTCTCTCAGCAGCTTCGGCGGCGAGACTCCGGCAGTGGATTCTGGACAAGGATATCAGACTGGTATTTCGAATACGCTAACCTCCGCTACTGCAGAAAAATCAGCTCTGAGAGAGTGCAAAAGCTGCAACAGCTTTATAAAGGGCTGCGGGATTCTTTTTAAACAGCTTCTAAGATAAAAGGAGCGAGTTATTTCTTCAAGTGCCTGTTGAAAAACTCCTTAACCATACGGTCAACTTGCGCATCTCTAAAGCCGTGACCGCCGCCTTTGACTGTGTGGAATTTAACATCAACATCCGCCTTCTTTAGTGCCTCATACAGAAGCTCGCTCTGATTGTGCGGAACAAGCGGGTCTTTGTCTCCGTGCACAATCAAAATCGGCGGGTCATTCCTGCTGACGTATGTAATAGGATTCGCTCGCTTGCAAGCCTCTTTGTTTTTCTGAATAGGACCTCCAACGAGTATCGACTCAGGCGAGTCAGCGGCGTCATGATCCATCGTGCTCTCAAAGTCGCTCATCCGGGTAAAATCCGTAGGCCCGAAGAAATCGCACACAGCCTGGACCTTGCTTGAAACATGAAGATTGGGACCCTTATCGAAACCTTTAATATCACTGGTTGTCCCTAAAAGCGCCACAAGATGCCCTCCGGCAGACGAGCCCCAGACACCGATACGGTCCGGATCGAGGTTATACTTTTTTGCATTGGCACGAAGATAGCGAATTGCGGCTTTGCAATCTTCAATCTGCGCCGGGAATGTAGCGTGCTGACTGAGACGATAGTTGATGCTCGCAGCCGCATAGCCGTCTTTGAGGAACACTTTCGAACGGCAATTCTCTTTACTGCCGGCGCGCCATGCCCCGCCGTGTATCCAGACAACTACAGGCAAAGGCCCCGTATCTGTTCCCTGTTCGGGCAGGTAAATATCCAGCTTTTGCCGTTCGTGTCCGCCCGGCACATACTCCACGTTGAGATATGTCCGCTTTCCCTCGGATTCTATGCCGTGTTCGGCCAACGATTTGGTCAGCTCTGGATTAAATGCTTTTTTAACTATGGGCTTGAGTGTTCTGGTCCACACATCGTAACCTTTACTGTTCAGGTGCAGATTGTCTTTTAGGAAATATTGTTCGTCTGGCTTGCCGTCACTTCCAAGTAACGGAGTTGCAGAATCAAAAACAAACAGGCGTTCATCTTTGTCGGAGAATTTCTTTATCATCGAATTAGCTTCATTCATCAGCGGCCAAAGTGACCACCGGCTCAGGCTCGGCTTAATGCCCACAAATATAATCCGTGTTGCCGGAAGCTCTTTGTGGACAAGATTGACAAATTTCCGGTAGTCATCGAATACTCGCTGTGGAGTTTTCTTCCCTGAGATGTCATTGTCACCTGCGTAAAACACTATCACCCTTGGCTTATAAGGCAATACAATTCGATGAGCAAAGTAATTAACATTTGAAATATGGCTGCCTCCAAAGCCCCGATTTATCACTGGAAATTCCGGAAAGCGTTCGCGTGTAGGCCAAAGTCGAATGCTGGAGCTGCCGACAAACAATACCCCATCGAGCGGAAATGAATTCTTGCTGTCCCAATCCTCAAAACTCTGGATTGTTTGTTCCCAGCGTTCATTCTCGGCCTTGGTTGTCTTTGAATCCTCACTTCCGGAATCACTGCCTGTGGACATTGCCTCACGTCGAATCTTCGGCTTATTCTCACCAGAGCTAACACCGCACCTTTCGCTCAAAATCAACGTTGACATAATGAAAAGTATTAACAGCTTAATCGTCTTTTTTCCTGGTTGCATAATTTTGCCTTTCATCACAATTCATTTTACATTTCTTATCTTGAATACTATGTAAGACTGCTGAACCTCTGTATGGCACTAAGATACACAATATGCCGAACAAACGCAATCGCAATGGATAGAATGTTTACCTGCGTTTTTTCATCACTCTTATCGTACCAATGCATAATGAGCTATACTCCTCTGTACTTTTTATCTTTATCTGGGTATGCATGCGGTAAAAAATTTCCTTGACCTGAAGGTATATAATTTGGTATAGATAGTATTAGTTCAAGCTTGTGCCTGCGTAGTCGGGTATATGTGGTATTTGAGTTCGTACAGCGGGTGCATTTTTTTTGTTTTTCGACAGAGGAGGGATTATTTTGCAAGATACGGAGTTGCGAGTGGGCACTTTGTGCTTCGCGACGAATATGTTTTTTACATTTCAATGAGCAATTCTTATATTGAAAATGATATATAGTATGTATTCTGGTTCGTAGCCGCAATGCGGTTATTTTTAATTCTTTTTGAAGGAGGATTATTATGTATAAGAGATTGATTTGTTTAGTTTCTTTTGTTTTGGTGGTCTCACAGGCCTGCAACGCCATCGAGGTTGCGAGATGGGATTTTGAAGAAACCAGCGGGACCACGGCAATGGACCAAAGTGGTCTGTATGTTGCCACGTTGGGAGGCAGCGATACTCTTGACGTTGACGGAAAATTCGGATCCGGTATTGATTTTGCCGGGGATGGCGGTACGACTGTCGACGCTACCAGCAGTGAAGCCTTTCGATTCGCCGAAGATTTTACGATTTTGCTCTGGATCAACTCAGATGTGGCATTCGGTGATTACACTCGATTTGTTGACATTTCGGCTGCAGATGGAGGTCTACAGGACAGTTATCGTCTGTTTACGGGCAGTGGTGACAGTGCAGACAACTTCCGGTTTATGTCCAGACAGGATGGCTCAAATACCCAAAATCTCCACACCAGAGATATGGCCGTGGGAACCTGGATCCTTCTTGTTTTGCGTCACGATCTCGACGGTGATGTCACCATGAACGTTCTCCAGGATGGTGACAGCGTGGACGCGGCCTTTGTGGCAGCCAACAGCGAAAGCTGGCCGACTGTGGGCCCTATTGTTTATGCCGTAGGTGAGTTGAAGTTTGGTCGGCTGATTGGAGGGGGCAGAAAATTTGATGGTAAGATGGATGGTGTTGCTTTCTATGACGAGGTGCTGACCGATGACCAGGTCGCCACGATGTTCTATACTGCTGGTTCTTCTGAGTATCCACTTGCCTCACGCCCCAAGCCTGCAGACGGGAACATGCTTACCGACACGTGGGTGAACCTTTCCTGGAGGCCCGGAGATTTTGCGGTATCGCATGATGTGTATATCGGTAACAATTTTGAAGATGTGAACAATGGAGCTGAAGGCACCTTTCTTGGTAATCAGGCCACAACTACTTTAACTCTAGGCTTTCCCGGATTCGCATATCCGGATGGCCTTGTTCCGGGTACTACTTACTACTGGCGGATTGATGAGGTTAATGAAACTGAGCCGAATAGTCCCTGGAAGGGCAAGGTCTGGAGCTTTAGTATTGCGCCAAAAACTGCATACTTCCCCAATCCTGCCGATGGTGCTGAGTCTATAAGTGTGAATGCACAGCTTAGCTGGACACCGGGATTAGGCTCTAAATTGCATCACGTGTACTTCGGCGACAATTTTGACGATGTCAGCAATGTCGAAGGTGGACTCCCGCAGGGTAGTGCTACATATACTCCCGGCACACTGAAAATGGCCAGGACTTACTACTGGCGAGTCGATGAATTTGACATTGTCGAAACTTACAAAGGCGATGTCTGGAGCTTCACGACTGAAGGTGCTGTTGCAGCACTTGATCCGGCCAATGGTGCTGTGGACATAATACAAACGCCTGTTCTTACATGGGCTTCGGGCTTAGGTGCTGCATATGAAATTTATTTAGGAACCGATGCAGGCACACTTGAGAAAAAAGGCAGTGGAAGCCTTGGTTCAGAAAGCTATGAGCCCGGACAGCTTGAGTGGAACACCACCTACTATTGGAGGATTGACGAGGCTAACAGCGATAACGCTGACAGCCCATGGACTGGTCCGCTCTGGAACTTCACTACGGCCAACTTCCTTACCATTGAAGATTTTGAGTCTTACAATGACCTTGATGAAGGCCAAGCTGGAAGCAACAGGATATATCTTGCCTGGATAGACGGATTCGACAATCCGGCTACAAACGGCTCTGTCGTTGGTAACTTTGATCCTCCTTTTGCCGAGCAGACTATCGTTCACAGTGGTAATCAGTCGATGCCGATGGCCTATGATAATGCTGTCGGAAAATCCGAAGCTACTTTGACATTGGCTTCAAATCGCGACTGGACGGTGAATGGTGTCAACTCATTGACGATTTGGTTCAGAGGCAATTTGTCTAATGCTGCCGAGCAGATGTATGTTGCTCTCAATAATAGTGCTGTTGTCGCTAATGACAATCCTGATGCGGCACTGAGAACTTCCTGGACCCGATGGAATATTGACCTACAGGCCTTTGCCGACCAGGGCGTGAATCTCGCCAATGTCAGTTCGATTACTCTTGGCCTTGGCAACAGAAGCAATCCGGTTGTCGGCGGTTCAGGCATGATGTACTTCGACGATATCCGTCTGTATTCGGCTGCACCTTAAACCGGTATTTCAATGGCAATTGATTGAGTGGTTGACATTGCAGATATGTATTAATTCGGAGCTTATACTGAATCATTCAGTATAGGCTCCGTTCGTAGCGAAAATTGAGCTTTGAAACAGCTTTGAACAACGCCCGGCCTTAACCAATCCCCAGCGACTTCATTTGTTCGATCAATTGAAAGTATGTATTCACTATGAGATAACCAAATAAAATGCTAACGCCGATGACGATGAGCGACACTACGAGCTTGGAAGCTGTTTTGTAACGTGGATTTATCCATACAAGCGGCAAAGCAAGCGGACCCAGACATAAAAGTGCAATTACAATCGTTGATCTGGTATAGTACCATTTTGTTTTTGCACCGTAAGATGGCCCCGAGCCAGTGCCAACGGGCTTATCGAGAAACTCACCGCAATAACGGCATTTTACAGCTTCATTCTGGATTTGCTCGGCGCAAAAAGGACATTTTTTAGTCACTTCTGTCTGCTCATCTACTTCCATTAACATACTTTCCATTATAATATCTCCTTTTGAGGAATATCGTCAAACAATTCTCAGGAACTTCAGTCGCACAATAAGATTTTTTACAGTAATCAATATGCTGATTCCCATATATCGTCATAATCCATAGAGACATTAACAATAGAACTCCAAGAGAATGTGCATAAAAAGCTCAATAAAGATGGAAATATGGCGAATTAAGCTATTTACCGGACATCAAGAGCTCGGGAAATATCTGGACTTGAGGACGAGAGTGTTAAATTACCGCAGCAATAAACAGCAGTAAAGCACACACAACTGCGGCGATGAAAGTGATTCTTGACCATCTTAAATAATTTGCATAGTCCGGATGCTGGTCTTCGAACTCATAATAATAGTCCTCTAAATCTGAGTTCTCTTTTGGACGCAGGCGGATTTTAATATAGAAATGTGCAGCTATGGATATGAGAAAAAGCGGGCAGGCAATTATATAAATAAGAGTGTCCAAAGGTTTCCCTGGTTAAAAAACTTGATGATGATAATTTCAGTTTTCCCGGCGGTCGTCAGGTTCGGTCTTTGGCGGCAGGTTAATCTTTCGACAAACAATTCGTCTTTCTCCGAGTAGATTTCCACCGGCAAATAGCTGAAAACGATACTCTCCCGGACTGGGAAAGACAACGCCGTGTAAATCCATCGCTAAGGTAACGATTTGCTTAACATCCTTAAACTGCACGGCTCCTTCTTTTTCAAATATATATTTATCTTCTTCCTGAGTATCAACGAGTCTTATTTTCATTTTCGTTGTGCCATGCCCGTTTGTAAGCTCACAAAAAAAGAAGATTTGCGGATGTCTTGCCGGAAATTGTTGAGCATTGATAGTTTGAACAATATCTATAATACTCGGCATCCCGGAAACTTTGTCAAAAAGGACTCTGCCGCAGGTAATTGCAGATAATAGAATTGGCTGTATTTCAGTCATGTGGTTAATTAGGCTCCTTCAGGGATTATTTCTCATAAAAGAAAAGTTCCAACAAGTACTCATAGTAGTCTAACAAACAATTTCCTTCTAATCAAATATTTTGCCATTTTCTCTGATATTAGTTGTCTTCTGTGCCGTCATTTCTGTAGAAAGACTGTCATTTGAGAAGGCCTGTCTATTATATACAATCTATCCGGTAATGCGAACTTGACGTAGTTGCTCCTGACCGTTATCATCATAAGCTGCTAAGAATGGCCGATCTGCACATGTTCGTAGTCCGATATGTTGCTGTGTTGTCCGGCCCAGCCCAAACATATGAGGAAGGAGTCGAGCCTATGGCAAAAGTCACGAAGACGCGGGCAAAGTCGAAAAAAAAAGCCCCTAAAAAGGCTGCAAAAAAAACTGTGAAGAAAAAACGCTGTGTCTCGATAAAGACCAAATCTAAAGTAATAAAAGCAGCTACGAACGCCCATGAAGAAGCTCCCGGAAAGGAATCTCCACGTCACTCCACTGCCGAAGATATGGCGCTGCAGCAAAGAGAGATTTCCGTCGCAGAATTTTTCACAAAGAACCGCCACCTTCTTGGATTCGATAATCCTCGAAAGGCGCTGCTGACGACCATCAAAGAAGGAGTCGATAATTCACTGGATGCATGCGAAGAAGCGGGAATACTGCCGGATGTGAAGGTCTTCATCGCTCCCGGTACGGAGGAAGATCGCTTTCGAGTGACCATTGAAGACAATGGTCCGGGCATTCTTAAGACGCAGATTCCTATGATTTTCGCCAAGCTTCTTTACGGCTCGAAGTTTCATCGGCTCAAGATGTCTCGAGGCCAGCAGGGCATAGGTATATCTGCGGCAGGTATGTACGGGCAGCTCACGACCGGCAAACCCATATCTATCACATCGAAGACCTCGCAAAACAAACCTGCACATCACTACGAGCTTGAGATTGATACCAAGAAGAACGAGCCTCGCATCATTCTGGATGAGACTATAGACTGGCCGGTCTCGAGGGGTACCAAAGTTGAGATAGAGCTGGAGGCCAAATTTCAAAAAGGCCGCCAGTCGGTACAGGAATATCTCGAACAGACAGCAATCGCCAATCCTCACGTCTCGCTTGAGTTCGCTACGCCGGATGGAGAGAAACAGGTGTTTAAGCGGGCCTCGAAGCAGTTGCCCGTTCACACAAGAGAAATCAAGCCCCATCCCTATGGTGTGGAGTTGGGAGTGCTTATTAAGATGCTCCACGATACCCAGGCACGCACCCTTCAATCGTTCTTGCATTCCGACTTCTCCCGTATCAGCAGCCGGGTTGCGAGGATGATCTGTGAACAAGCGAAGGTCTCCGAGCGGTCTCGACCATCTCGTATTGCAAGGCAGGAGGCCGACAATTTATATAAGGCCATCAATCAGACAAAGATTATGAATCCACAAACGGACTGCCTCAGCCCGATTGGCGAAGAGTTGATTCTGGCTGGCTTGAAGAAGCAGATCGAAGCCGACTTATATACTGCTGTAACCCGGCCGCCTTCCGTTTATCGCGGTAATCCCTTCCAGATAGAAGCGGGGCTGGCGTACGGTGGTTCTTTACCTGTTGAAGGTCTTGCACGCGTGTTGCGATATGCCAATAGAGTGCCCCTGCTTTATCAGCAGTCGGCCTGTGCGATGACGCGTTCAGTCCTCAATACCGCCTGGCGCAACTATGCGCTCCAGCAGTCTGCCGGCGCCCTGCCGTCGGGTCCGCTCATCATAATGGTCCACATGGCCTCTGTATGGGTTCCTTTTACATCTGAGAGCAAAGAGGCGGTTGCCCACTATCCCGAAATTATCAAAGAGGTCCGTCTCGCACTGCAGGAATGTGGGCGGCGGTTGTCCTTATTTATTCGTCGCAGGCGTAAGGCCGCCGAATCAGAAAGGAAAAAGGCCTACATCGAGCAATACATTCCACATATCGCCATTGCATTGCGGGAGATGCTGGAGCTTAACGAGCGCCAGGAGCACACAATGGTAAGACAGTTGACTGACGTCCTTCAAAGGAGCCGATCATGAGCAAGGTTAAGGTTGCAAATCAAATCAAAGAAACTGCAAACTCAGTTAGAAACAAAATCCAGCGAAAGAGCAAGCCCACTCTCTCGTTTCCCCTGCGCTCGCTGAGCAATGTGACGTACCACCCGAAGAAAGGCTTCCTTGAGCTTAAAGGCAAAAAAAAGATACGAACGCTCACGGTCGCCACGGTCAAGACCTTTGCCCAAACCCTGCGAATGATGTCCCAGGCCAAGACTCTCGTTGAAGATGACGAAATCATGACTAAGCGAGAGGCGTACTATGTATCCAAAAACTGGGACGATGCCCGCTTTGACGAACAGCCCGAATCGGACACCGTAATCGACGACATAGAAGGCCTGTTCGAGGTCAACCGCGAACAGCTCGGATTCATCCCGGAGGAAAAAGGCGGCGAAATTGCCGGCAAGCTTATTGTCATCGACCGTGATTCGGACGGGGGTAAGCCCTTGCGCATCGACTGCACAAAATTCGGCTCCGGTGCCTACTCGATACCAAGCTCCGTCGAGCATCTGAAATTCGAAACAAAAGCAAAATTCGTGCTCGCCATTGAGACCGCTGGTATGTTTCAGCGCCTGGTCAAACACAACTACTGGCGCAAAGCCAACTGCATCCTCATATCTATGGGCGGTGTACCCACGCGTGCCTGTCGCCGCTTCATTCGACGGATTGCTGACGAGTTGAAGCTCCCTGTATATGCATTTGTGGATTGTGACCCATACGGCATGTTCAACATCTACCGCACGCTGAAGGTCGGCTCCGGCAACGCCGCGCACATCAATCGCTACTTTTGCGTACCCAATGCCAGGTTCCTCGGTGTTACACCCCAGGACATCGTAAACTACAAGCTGCCCACTCATCCGCTCAAGGATGTGGACATCAAACGCGCCAAAGACGCTCTAAAGAACGATCCGTTTGTGCAGCACTATAAGCCCTGGCAGGATGCGATTAAGCAGTTACTCGATATGGGAGTCAGGGCCGAGCAGCAGGCCTTTGCCGTTCACAACCTCAACTACGTTATCGAACACTACCTCCCTGAGAAACTCGCCGCACGCAAGACTTTCTTACCGTAAGACCAGATGCTTGCGGTTCGGCTAATCTATCAATGAAACGTCGGTGAACAGCGTGGAACTTCCTGTATTCTATTGAACTGCGCGTAATGATCAACTCTGCGGCGGCCCGTTAGGGACATCAGCAGAAGTGCCATGTTGGCACTGTTCCTTTTCTATCCCACGATTGGATCTAAACAGTAACCCAATCAACATAATAGGAACATTCCATACTATCATTATGACTCTGAATAATCGGCCTGGAATAGAAACATCGCGAGACCATATTTGACGCCAGGCCTGCCCCCAAACGCTCGCTTGCCAGCGAACGCTTTCAAGTGGAAGATAATGCGTAAATTGACCAGTTGCACTGCCGCAATTGGGGCAATAGTGAGCAAGAGGATCAACTGGCTTGAAGCACTTTATACAAACGGGTGTTCCATCGCCTTCTTCTTCAGGTATTTCTTTTGGTTCCATGGTCGATAATTCCATTTTGATTCCCTGCCAACGTCAGTCTTGACCAGCTTCGGATGCCGCGTTCGGCGCGGTATTCGAAGTCGTGTTCGAAAACTTTGTTAGATGCGCTCCTTCAATTGACTTGCAACGGCTTGATTCAGGGCGTTCTGAGCTTCGATAAGTTTTTTATACTTCGACTCTATTTTCTCGATTTTTCGAGACAATATAGCCTTCAATAAGTCGCCTTCCATTTCAGCAACATCAATTCTGCGATAGTAATCTATAGTTTCTTTAAGATGGGCTATGACAATCTTACCCGTTAAGATTGGATGATTGTTCGTCACATTTGCATCATCAAATCGGGTGCCGTGCTCAAGCTCGACCTCCAAACCTTTTCTGAAATCCTCAAGAGGAATCTCCATTGATTTCGTGTTTACAATTTTAAGGATCGTGGATGCTTCTTCCTCCGAAACAGTTGGGTCAGCTTTTTCAGACCAATCACTCAATCCGATTGTTCTGCAGACGGTTTTTACCTCTTCAGTAGTAACGTATTCAGGCAGTTTCATAATTTTCTCCTTTTTTGAGGCATCTAACTATGTATATACGGTTTCCGTACAACATCCCGAACTTCTCGCCATTCAAAGTAATCCCAGCCGCTGTTGTACCCTCATAAAATACAAACACTCTTTAGTCTGTCAAGAGAAAATAACAAACAAATACTATTGATGTCGGCTTAATGAGCTTGAAAAAATCCTTTATTTTTTAGTCTTGAGGAATTGCGCATGGATTTTGGTGATTGCCCCTGGATGTGTATTGACAAACACAGGGATGTTCGCCGCTCGGTCGGACGCCGTAAGATGCTCCAGAAGCATAGGCGCACACATTTTCGCGTTATCATTTGATCTGTGAATCTTTTCTATAACTCTGCCTGAATCATTGATTTAGGCAGTATTCTTCCCGCTTCTTATGGCCGTAAAGGTGATGATTTTCTTAAAGGTACATAAGCTGTTAATTCATTCTTGTCTTCCACATTAAATCCTCTCAATTTAATTAACAATAGTAGCTTCAATCTCTACAACACAATCAGGGTGGAATAATGAATTAACACCAATTAATGAAGTCGCTGGTTTGCAGCCTGCCTTTTCTAATCGCTCAATGAGTACGTGTGCTGCTCTTCCAAAAGCCTGAACATCAGTTGTATAATATGTAAATCTAACGACATCAGAAAGCTTAAAATTCGCTTGCTCAAGTATTGATTCCAGATTGTCAATAATCCGATTGATTTGTTTCTCCATATCACCTTTATGAAGTAGATTTCCTTCTCTATCTACTGATACTATACCAGCAGTAAAAAGCATACGTTGGGCATCTGTAATTTCATTCGCTTGAACAAAGCCAAATTTGTCTTGCCATGTCCATGGATTAATGATCCTTTTTTTCATAGTAGTAATCTTCTTATTTTGATCGGCATGTTGACTATCTCCACAACCGATTAGGCTCGCAAATAGTAAACATATTAGAACGCTTAGTAGCGAGTATTTCTTTTTCATAATATTTCTCCTTTCAAATTATGGGGGTATTTTGCGGGCACATCTTCAGCGACATACGAACCGGCCCCGTCGTCATTGATTTACACGCGAACTCACAAAAATCGATGGCATGATCTGAACTTCTCCAGTGCCGCCGCAATTCCTGAACGATCCACGGTACCTCTAATGCGGCCAACCATTACCACATTGAGCGGCAGCATTAATAGAATACGCTCACTTCCGATCTTGCGTCTGAAATTTATGTCATGCCTGCTTACCATGCGTTCTTCTTAAACAATTCATCCAACCAATCAAATATCACTCGGTTGGCACTCGTTCGGTTATCAAGCTGACAATGATCATCTGAACCGTCATTTTTCATAGAAAAAATATAAAGTTGTTTCTTTTTTGAGGAGATTGTTTCATAAAAATCACGAGCCTGATCAATTAGCTCTTTTCCTTCATTTTCTCCCACGAGGGCTAAAGTCGGACAGGTAATTTTGTGCATTATATCACGCAAACACCACTTGTCAGGATCTTCTGAGAGTACTGCATTAAATAACTCTCTCGCGGAATATTGGCCCGCATATCCACTGTTCCACATTGCTAAGTACATCATCGACTTCATCAAAGGTGATTTTTTCATTTTAATCTCTGTCAGCCACGCCAAAAGATTTAGTGGAATCTTTATTTTATTAAGCATTGCCCTCTGCGCTCTGTTTATATCAATCAACGGACTACTTGGAATTACGGCCTTTACTCGCTTCTCAAAAATGGCCACGCGCGATACAACATAACCTCCAAAACTATGTCCCGCTAACGCAATCCGCTCATCAACTTCTGGAAGTTTTTCAAGCACATCAAATGCCGCCGAAAACGGTTTCTCCATATCGTGTCGCTTCACACAATCAGGATACAAGTGAACCGTGCCGCGATGCCCGGGAAACTCAAAAGTGAAAAAGTTATATCCTCGATCAACTGCCGCTTGCGCGCTCCAGTACCACACTTCCTCTCCACTCGAATCATTTCCTCCAACCGAAAACATCGTTGGACGTTTTTTCCCGGAATCATCTGGTGCCCAGAAGTATGCTGGCAATTGTTTCCCCTCAAATGGCACCTCAATAATCTGAATCGCCGGCTCAAACAACGGGCAAGCTTTGTGAAAACAATCACGGCTTCGTTTCCATAAATCATGAAACTTCGGGTGATAAGGAACTGCCGCATATTCACTCGCTCGGTAATAGTTCGATGCGCGCAAATACGCATCACGAGCACTTATTTTGTGACCTCTTTTCAGCGAATCTTGCGCTTCTTTTTCAACTCGCTTACCCAACTCTTCCCACGCGTCAATCCATGTTTCAATATCACGTTCTTTAATTTTATCAACTACGCTCAAACAATCTCCGATGTCCGCTCCACCAGAATTGGCATACTCTAAAGTTCGTTTAAAGAACCAATCCATTTCGACATCTTTGAATGTCCCTAGATTATTTGAGGAACGTGCAATTTTAAACTTTGCTTTTTTCATTCTAACTGTCCTTTCCCTACAACAAATTGCCCTGTGTAATATTTTTTCCGAATGTCCCCGGCTTCTTCAATCCAGTTCTCAAGCCCAACCTTCTTAATCCGGCAGAGATTATAGATTTTCAGGTTATGAGGGTATTTTGCGGCTCCGTCAGCAACGGGAGCAAGAAGAGCGCATGGGAAATCATCACAATTGCAGCACAAGTCCACACCCTTTGCTTTCACACAATTCAATGTTGCACATCCATCTGAAGATAGATGAAAATGATTCCCATCCTTTTGCAGGCAGCCTTTACAGGATATTTGATCCTTTGGAACTCCCAGTTTCTCTTGAATCAATTGGGCAAGCTCATCTGATAAGTTCTCTTCCTGGATTCCACAATTAAAACAGTCGAGACCGCACGGAGCAGTTAACTCATTCTTGTTTTCCACATTAAATCCTCTCAATTTCAATTAACAATACCGTTGTAAACCAGTTTCCAGATACCCCATGGCAGCTTCCTTGAGACGAGTGACATCACCAACAACGGATTCATTACTGGCCAGAATGATTGATAATCTCCCGCCAACCGTAATTACACCCACCATCTTTTCTTCGACATCTGAATAGAACAAAGGTCCGTAAACTGCCTCCAGCCGGTACGGCCCATAGGTTGTAGGAATGTCGAATCGGCCAACGTTGGTGAGCGCATATCCATACGTGATCTTGTGCCAACCCATCTTACTCAATAATCTTTTCGGCATGGCCTCATCCAACAGGCTGTACTTACGGAAGTAGATCGAATCGAGAAGCGTTGGGTGAACCATTTCTGAGAAAAACATTCGGAATAGGTTGGTCTTGGAGAGTTCTTTCGTGATCCTCGAATGCACCGTTCTTGCGTTGTCCCAGAAGGATTTCCGCCGAGAGTACGGTAGTTTCACTGTCAGAGAGGAAGCATAGAACCCGAATGCCTCTCCTACCGATACATTTAGTTTGTTGCGTGTACTCACAGCCAGCGCCGAGCGCTTGCGATATCGCCGCCTGTCGCCCTGAACATCATATTGTGCAGCAAGGAATGCCGTCCACAGAGCTGTGTTGACCGTCACATTCTCAGCACGGCATCGTTCCACCAGGCCTGCGGTTGTCCTAGGATCCATATCCCACGCTATCACCTGTATCGCAGAATTGTGTTTCCAGAACTCCTCATGCATTCGGCACATTTCCGACTCGGAAAAACGTATGTTCTTTGCCGCCCATTTCTTGTTGATTCTGGTCATAATGAACCGCAGAAGCGGATTAGTGGATGGAGGACTTGGCACTGTAGTACGGTCGATGGGCGGAGGATAAATTGAGCCATCAAAATCCTGTGTCGGTTCGGCAATGTATTTCAGCAGGTCACGGATAAGGTATCCCAGTGACATTCCATCGCAGATGGCGTGATGTCCGCATAGTATGATCTCGGACACATCCTCCGATTGAATGAGTGAACATCGCACCAGCGGTCCTGTCTCAATCGGAAATGGTGTGCGAAATTCTTCCTTTAAACGATCAATCCACTGTTCCTCGCATTGCCTTGGCTCTACATGAATCACAATTGCGGGCACATCTTCAGCGACATACGAACCGGTCCCGTCGTCATCGATTTGCACACGAACGCCCAAAAATGGATGGCGCGATCTGAGCTTCTCCAGTGCCGCTGCAATTCTTGAACGATCCACAGTACCTCGAATGCGGCCAACCATTACAATATTTAACGGCAGCATCAATAATATGCGTTCACTGCCGATCTTGCGCCTGAAATTGGTCCTGTCTCTATTGTTCATAAGTAATTCCAGTACTGCTGGATTATTCATTGCTTCTTTGCCACAATAGCCAATTCTGCTGATTCGGATGTAAAGGCTTTTCCCGCAACATCTGAGTATAGCTCTTCTACCTTGAAACCATTTTCTTCAAATTCACGCCTAAGTGAATCTTCACAGTAACACTGAAACCAGTTGTATACGATGCGCTGTCGGGATTCTTCAATGATTGTGTATTTATCAAGTACCACTTTCTCTTTCTCGTATTTGAATGTGTTAACAAAACAATAATAGTCGTCTGGCGACCAAAATCCATTCAACTGATTCAGTTCGTAGGTTGCTGATTCTTCTCTTTGCTCAAAAATGTTTAAGGAATGCACATCGAGCAGCACAGAGCCGCCCGGCTTTAGCAGCGAGCTGAATTTAGAGAGCAGCTTTTTTCTCTGTTCTGGACTTAACACACAGAAATCACACATGATCATGATGATAAGGTCGAAGTGACTTGTTGCCTCAAAATCCAAATAGTTTGCATGAACATAGTTTACTTTTAATCCTTTTTCAGCAGCTACCTTTTGTGCATACTTAAGGGAATTTTCTGAGAAATTAATCCCCGTGACAGTAGCGCCCCGTTCTGCCAACATATTTGCGTATAGCCCCGGGCCGCAGCCAAAATCAGCAATTTCAGTATTACTGCCTACCTGAAAATGAGAAACAATCCACTCCACTGACTGTTCGATAAAACTCTTTTTCCGAGATGAAAGATCGACTGATTCATTTAAATGGTATTCAAGCATTTGCTTTGATGTATGCTCATCAGTCCATAGCTCATCTGCGGTGTAAAACTGAAATGGTGCAGGTCGTGAATTTATATCTTTTAGTTCATTAAACATCATGGCTCCATTCTTTTATTTCACTAAGCTTTCAATGTGTTTCAGGATATTTCATTCCAACAAACTTGTTGGCAATCATAAGACTTTTGCAGCATTTTTACCAGTACACATGTTCTCTACATCATTTGACGTGATTACCTCAGCATCTCCGCAATCCTGGGACGGGTCCTTTTAATCCGCTCATAGTCCAGTTTCAATCCCAGTGGCTTAAGGCCCTTTCCAATGCTGTCATAGATACCTTTGATATCATCAAAAGGACCTGCAACGGTCTCCAACGCAGTCCGTCCAGCCTTGTTTAGTGCATTTTTGTCAGCGCCTTTGTCCAGCAGCGCCTTGACAATCTCGGTGCGGCAAAAGAAAGCAGCGATATGAAGCGGAGTTGAGCCTTCGTTGTTTGTGATTTGCATATCAGCCCCGGCCTCAATCAACGCCCTTGCAACTTCTGTCTTGCCGAATGTCACCGCAACAATCAGGGGACTGGATCCATACGCATCTTTCTTATTCAGCTCAGAACCCGCATTTATATGCTGACGAATCGCATCAAGATTCCCCTGAAGGGCTGCCGCGTGGAGGCTTACACGCGGAGGCCTTTGTTCCTTGTCTGAATTCTCCTGCTTTGGGCAACCGGTCACGGCAAGGAGTATGACCAGAAGCATTGCTGTCGTTACGGTTTTCATTGTTGATTTCTCCATTCTATTATTTAATATTTTCGAGGTAATGATTTTTCTATATAAAGAAATTATCAAATTACTTGCACCAAAGGTCGAGACTGTTAAAAGCAGGAATTTTAATAGTGAAGGAATTGCAGTATTAAGCATGATTAATGCTATACCACCCATAACGATTACGTGAATGATATAAACATAATAGGAATTCCTGTTCAGCTCTTTACTGATTTTTCCTTGTTTATTCAGATAGTATCTGAAAGTATTTATCATTACGTATAGCATGCATAGCAATGAAAGATGAAAGCTCAGCCACAGGATCAATTTGTGGGTGATCTCTGAAACAATATAGTTACCTGGCTTGAACCAGGGATAGAGCAGGAAAAAGATGTAAGCAGTGATTGGGATCCAGGCAATCGAGTTCGCGATGTGGTAAAGCAGCTTGCTTTCAACCTTCGCGTCAAATACCTTCAGCTTAAAGCATAGAGCCCCCAGCAGGAAAACCATGAAGTATATCAATAACCTTTCATTTTGAAAATCGAGAAATCCGATTTTTGTCCAGCCCCGAAGGCCGAATATATCCATGCCGGCGCTATAAACAAATCCAATTAGAAAGGTTGCCCAAACAGCTCTCTTCAGGGTAATCTTTGGGATCCTGACCTTTACTTTTGAAAACAGCAGATAAAGGATGTTGAACAAAAATAGGACAGGTAAAAACCATAGCCAATTTTGACTCCAAATTCCATTGCTCCAGTGAAAGTAAGTAGTCCAGCTTTCTTGTGGTAAGTTTCGAGAATATAAAAATATAATTTTGTAAAGTGGAATTAACGTCAAAACAGCGATAACCCAGGGAATTATAAGTCTCTTAAATTTAGATTTTAGAAATACATAACCTTTCTTATTTTTCATAGATAAAGGAGTAAAAAAACCTGAAATGAAAAATATGGTTGGCATCATAAAAATATCCATTATTAAAAATAGAAGACCAGACAAATTGTTGGTTGAAGGGTCGTCAACAATCCAGAAAGAAGCCCAGGTGCCGCTGCTTTCAGAAACGCCACCGGCATGAACTAATACCACTAAAAAAAACATGAAAATTCTTAGATTGTCTAAAAAGTAAATTCTGTTTCCCATGATTGTGCCTTTTTCTTTATTAGCCATCGTATTCTCCTTACTTGTTTTGATTAACAATTCAAATATCACATGAATCAATTTCCAATTTAGGTTTCATTCACTTATTCCTGAAAGAAACACGCCGGCTGGTTACAGAAAAAATTTACATGTTTCGATGATTTGTGAAAAAAGGCTTGGTAAGGTCCTGGACGTCGATCACTTAATATCCGCGGCTACGCATGAACTTATAGATGGGATACCAATAAACTTACGATTCAACGCCGCACTACCCAGGTGCCCGCCAACCGGTCATGCAGTCCGCGGTTGGGAACAATAACGCTGTAAACCGCTGCTCCGATCCATAGGCCAGGCAATACCAGGGCGCAAATGAAAGCGATACCTTCGGCCCTGTTAATCAACAGAGCCGCGAACGACATTGGAACAAACAGTGGAAGCCAAACGATCGCCCAGCGCCGCAGCAGCGTTACTCTGTTGGCCGGTTCTCCTTTGGCGTTGACCACCGCCAATCTAAAAGTAGCATGACTGGCGGTAGTACGGAACAACAAAAGTGTCAGGAGTTGGATCAGGGCTATGGTGCCTAATACTACCATAGCAGAAATCATGACGAGCCCGCCCAGAGAGTCATTCCACTGCTGAACTCTTTCCGCTTGATAGTATCCGACAAAAACAGTGATCCAAACATAAAGACCCAGCATGAAGATTGACCCTGCTCGAATCCCCTTGCTAACCTCAGCGGGTTTGTCCAGGAGTCCACGCAGGATGCCGGTGAGGAAGCTGAGTTTCTCGAACTTCCCATCGGCAAGATTCTGCAGAACTCCCCTGGCATGAAGGGGCATACTGGTTGATTCGACGCAAGCAGCGACGGCGTTCAGGAAACGCTGTTGGCCGGCGAGGTCTCCAACGCCAATGCGTTCGGCACGGATTTTAACACCGGGCCAGGCTTCGTCGAGCAGAATGGCGTGTCCCTGTGTCGTGATCCAGACATGATCAAGGCTCAGTTCGGCGGGCAGGGTCTTGTCCCCTGTCGCGTCCCATAGCTCCGACGCCAGGTCATGCAGCCAATGTCGCAGACTTGACCAGGGCACACGTTTTCCGTCTTCGACCAGACTGGTAAACGGCACTCCTTCAGTCGCCTCAAAGGCATCCCAGGTGGCTTCGGTTGTCTCTGCCTTCTGCAGCCAACGTAAACGGCTGTGCCGGGAAAGATTTCGTCGAGCAAGAGAAAGTTCCGATGAATTCCGCCGCATTAACCAGACCTCGCGTCGCAGCACAGGATCGGTGCCGACAATCCATTTCCCGGGAACCATCTCTTTAATGATCCGATAAGGCCCAAGCGAATCCGCTCCCTCGGCGGGAATTTCCGGCTTAGCTGCAGGTTCGATCAATGGTCGCACCGTGCCCTTCGGCTTCACCACTACCCTTGTCCCGGAGGCGAGGTCCCAAACAGTGGCAAAACCGTTTTCGCGGCGCGCTCTCAATATCAACAAAACCGGAATCCAACCACAGACGATGGCGGCGACCACATACAATGCGGTCTGAAGCCCGGTCCAGTTGGCGTCAGAGATCAATGCCATCATAAGGGGCATTCGGATGCCTTCAACACAGGCAATGGGAATAAGGATCCGGATCAGCGCCCGTCCGATGCCGGGCGGTCGGCCGTTTGTCCGGACTACGCGCAATCCTTTGAGCCGTTTGCCGAGGCCGCCTCCCCAGATCCCCTCTACGATACTAAAGTAGAGGAAACCGAAACTGAATAACGCAATGTAGTATCGCGCCGAATACAGGGTGCGTTCGACCAGAGGCCGAACAAGTAACTTATCCGCACCGATAAAGAGCATAATAGTCACATAAGGAATCAAAAAGGCTATTAAGTAATCGATCCAGCCGACTGACGAACGGACCTTCATCGACGCAGGCTCCGGTTCTTTGGAACTGAAAGGCAATAGCACATTGCGCAGCGCCGTGTAGTCGGGATAACGCCCGCCCGGTTCTTTGGCCAGGCAGCGGGCCACAACCCGCTCAAGACCGGGCGGCACGTCTTGGCGCAATTCGGTCAGCGGTTTCGGTTTTTTGTTGACGGCGTTGGCAACCACCTGCACTGCGTTGTCTCCCTCGAAAGGCGCCCGGTTGGTCAGCAGGCTGAAAAGCGTTGCCCCAACCGAGTAAATATCGCTGCGCACGTCCAGGGCATCACCACGCAACTGTTCGGGCGACGCATAGGCTGGGGTGCCCATAATCTTGCCGTGGGCCGTGACAAAGGTATCGGTCCTGGCCAGAGTAGAGACCGAAAGGCCGAAGTCGCCCACCTTCACCGAACCTTCGGGTGAGACGAAGCAGTTGGAAGGCTTGATGTCACGGTGCAGCACCCCGCCCGCGAAGGCGGATTCGAGGCCGGAGATGACATCGAGGATCGCATCGACCGCTTCTGTCACCGGAAGCGGGCCGTTTTTCTTAAGTTTGTCCTTGAGAGTGCCGGCCCCCGCAATCTCCATCGTTATCACAGGCAGGCCCTCGATTTCCTCGCTGCCGAAAATATATAGACTGTTCGGATGGTTGACGCCCGCGGCCAGGCGGCCTTCGCGGAGAAACCGCTTCCGCATGTCAGGCGAATCGAGTTGTTGCCCGAGCATTTTCAGGGCGACGCGGCGACCAGTGGGGAGTTGTTCAGCTTCGTAAACCGTGCCCATTCCGCCACGCCCGAGCAATCCAAGCAGCCGGTAGCCGCCGAATTCACAGGGAAATTCAGAGGGACCGTAAAGTGACAGTGATTCGCCCGGTGCCAGTGAGATGGTCTCGCCCTCGCCGCCGGGCGGCTCCAGGGCGCCCGACATGAGGCAGGCGGGGCAGAGCTTTTCCGTTGATTCGCGTCGAACCACCGCTCCACAACGTTTGCATTTGTTCTTTTCGGAAGCGTTCATGAATCAATCTCCAAATTGTTAGGTGTTCTAAGTTCCATTCACTTCTTCCTGAAAGAAAAACACTGGCCGGTTACAGAAAAAAATCACCGACTCCGTAAAACCGCGACCAGATAGCGCATTTCATCATTAAGGTCTGCTTCATTGCTGACCGTCTCGGCGATAGCGGCCCGCAGCAGCTTACGGTAACGTTGCCGCAAACGGTGCACGGCAACCTTGACCGCCCCCTCGCTCATGCTCAGTCGCACCGCGATTTCCTCACGGGGCAACTCATCTTCCCCCGTGAGGCTGCCCTTGAGTGCGTCAAACTGTTCGCTCTTGCCGGCATTTGCCATTTCGTCGCGCAGCCCTTGCAGGGCCCCGGCAATGGTCTCCAGCGCCCATTCGCGATCGAACAAATGCTCTGGATTATCCGACTGCTCCGAAGCTCCGGCGTATCGACCCTCCGGATTAAGAGCATCCCATTCGATGATTTGCACATGGCCGCCGCGCTTATGCCTTCGGGCCCGATGCCATTCATTAGCCAGGAAATGTTTCATCGCGCCCAGCAGGTAAGAGCGAAACCGGCCCCGCTCCCGATCCGCCGTGGCAAATCCGCCCGTTTCGATGATTCGTGCAAAAAAGGCTTGCGTAAGGTCTTGGGCGTCGTCCGCTGAATAGCCGCCGCTGCGCACGAAGGCGTAGAGGGGATACCAATAAGCCCGGCAAAGTTCCTCGAGCGCTTCTCGGGCACGCGTCTGGCTCACCTCGCCGGGCTTGGCCGCGCCCACCAGGCTCCAGTGTGTGGTGGCAAATTGTCGCTGACCGGGTGGATCTTTCATATGCGTATCTTAACGCGGCGGCGCCGAATCACAAGCTGAAAAATCTCCGATGACCAGACCGGCACCACCGTAAAATGAAGGCAATACATGAGCAATTGGAATCAGACAAAATCCTTCAGTCCCTATTGACAGCGCCAAGAAGCAGCTATAGCAATTTCTGTTGAGTCTGAAGTAAAGGCTTTACCTGCAACGTCTGAGTATAATGCTTCAACTTTAAAACCGTTTCCTTCAAATTCATTTCTCAGGGAATCTTTGTCGTAGCACTGAAACCAGTTGTATACAACACGTCGTCGGGATTCTTCTATGATTGTGTATTTATCAAGTAGCACTTTCTCTTTCTCATACTTGAATGTGTTAACGAAACAATAATAGTCCTCTGGTGACCAAAAACCGTTCAACTGATTCAGTTCGTAGGTGGCGGATTCCTCCCTTTGGTTAAAATAGTTTAATGAATGCACATCAAGCAGCACCGAACCGCCGGGCTTTAGAAGTGAGATGAATGTGGAGAGCAGTTTTGTTCTCTGCTCTGGACGTAACACAGAGAAATCACACATGATCATAATGATCAGGTCAAAGCGTTTGGCTGTTTCAAACTCCAAGTAGTTGGCCAGGACATAGTTTGCTCTCAACTCTTTATCTGTCGCTACCTGCTGTGCATACTTAAGGGAATTGTCTGAGAAGTCAATTCCGGTCACAGATGCCCCTCGTTCTGCCAGCCGATTTGTGTATAGCCCCGGACCACACCCAAAATCACATATTGTAGTATGCTCTCCGACTGAGAAATGAGAAACGATCCAATCAATGGATTTTTCAATAAAAGCCTTATTTCTCGACGCCAAATCAACATCTTCATTGAGATGATAAGACAGCATCTGTTCTGAGGTGTGAGGGTCTGTCCACAACGAATCAGCAGTATAAAACTCAAAGGGCCTCGGTTTATGATTAATTTCTTTTAACTGTGCATACATGATATTTTGTCACCAAATAAATATTTAACTTCTATTCAGTGACAATTATTTGTAAGGCTATAATGGCCCTGTTATTAATTGTCACTGACACTATTATGGATTTTATCTAATAAGATTTCATGAATATTACTTACTCTTGTTATTAATTAGAATAAAAAACTGACGAACAAATAATTTTAATCCCGGCTTAAGTGCCTTACAAGTCCTTCATTTTTTAGCCTTGAGAAATTGCGCATGGATTTTGGTGATTGCCCCCGGATGAGTATTGACAAACTCGGGGATGTTCGCTGCTCGGTTGGGTGCCGTAAGATGTTCCAGAAGCACAGGTGAAGTGCTGCAGCCATCCTCGTCGATATGGGTCAGGCATAATTGCGTATAGTCTGAAAATGCCTTGGATGAAAACACAAGCCATTTGCCGTTTGGTGACCAGCTATGCCAGGAATTCATCCGGCTCGTGTTACAGCACAGCCTGCGTGCGTCACCCCCTTCTGCCGGTATGATGTACAGCTCGCTGTCGGGTTGAAGAAGCATATAGCTTTTCGCCCTGCAAAACACAATCCACCGGCCGTCTGGCGAATAGCGCGCAAAAAAGTTGCTCATTCCATTATTGGATGCTCCTTTAACGGGCTCGGTAGTACCCCCTGCGCCATCATTAAAAGGAATTCTATACAAGTCAAACAGGAAGGGCTCATCTGCCGCAATGAAGTCTCTGCTTTCGGCCGGGGTTAGCCATACAGAGCCCTGGTGTTTGGTGTTTCGCAGATCGGGTGCTTTGGCTCTGGCAAAGACAATATACTTTCCGTCGGGGCTCCAGGTCGGATTGCTCTGCACAAAATTGGGGTCGTCTGCACCGGGCAGCTCACGAAAGCGGCCTGTCTCTCTATCGAACACGCATAGGATACCCTTGACGGGGAAGAACAGTTGTGAGAAGGCTAATTCCGGCTTGGGTACGAAAACGGATATATCTTTAACGGTGCTGATGACATACCGGCCATCAGGCGATATCTGGGACAGCAGGCCATTGGCCTGTTCGGAATTCTCCTGGTCAGCCCAGGTAATTATATCTTTATTGGCCAGTACCGTTTGTTCTTTGATTGTTGTGATAACATATGAGCCTTTGTTGCTGGCATAGTCCACATCCATTGCGAGTGTTGAGCCGTCCCGGCTGAACGAGTGACAGTTGCCGCAGACCGGCAGGTTCTGAAGGACAATTGGCGGCATCGGTGAATCGATGGACCCAAAACGCCACCGGATGCCGGGCAGATCTTTGTCCGCGTCTAAAAACGGCAAATTGACCTCACGATAGAACAATGGAGCACCGACGGGGTCCTTTGAAGTTTTAAAGGATATCTTAGCTTGCGACAGCACCCTTATAGGTTCGCCGGTAGCAACGCCCAGTATGACGACTTTAGCCTCTTGCTCGAGAGATCTATTCTTTATGTTCTCCCAATCTTCCGGCCGGGGTGTCCAATGTTGCCGCGTTGCCATAAAGTTCATACATGGTTTGCCGTCTGTAAATTCAAACCGTATTAGCCATGAACTTGATGCAGTGACGCCGTCATTCCAGCGATATAAGGGCGGAACCATCTCGGGTGGGAACAGCGTTTCATTAAGGGGATATTCGATAGTAATATCGTTGTAATCTTGGTGTCCCTGATAGACGGCAAGAATATCTTCAACACGGTATGTATTTGGCTGTAGAGTTCTGTAAAGAATTACTGCAGTGCCCACCATTACTGCAGCAACAGCTAATCCTATGACTTTCTTACGCATCAGAACTCTCTTATTCAAAACGATATCGGCCTTAAGGCCGGTATTTGCTATACAATCACACATATTCTTACTTAGCTACTTTGCCGAACCTCTTTTATATAATGCTACCAAGTCTTCCCTTATGGTTCAAGATTTCTGATTTCTTCCCGAAGGTATTTCGGTGAGAGAAGCTGAAAATCCTCTCGAAAATCAGCGAAGGATTTGGTAATCTAACAGAGACTAAAGTCTTTGTAGTTTACTGTATCGTATATATGGAGGATTCCGGATGAAGTATTATCTTCGAATGTGTGTTTTACTACTATTGTGTTTTCTCTGCCATCAAAGCTATGCCGGTGACTATATCTTCGCTGTCAAGGGCGATAAAACTTATCTCAACGGCCAGGAATTTCTCGTCAAAGGCCTGCGCTGTTCCAATGCGCTCATTTCCGACCGGACCACTGATGAGCTCATTGCCAATCTTGATACATTTGCACGATACGGCGTCAATACTGTCAGCGTTTTTTTCATGGGGTCCAGGTTTGGTGACGTCAAAGGCTATCGAGAAGATGCCAGTTTGAATCCGGTTTATTCGAAGCGAATGGGCAGGATTATCGAAGCAGCCGACAAAAGGGGAATGGTTGTCTTGGTCGGATGCCTTTATTGGAGCACATCAAAGGCCAAATGGGAAAGCTGGACACAAACCCAGGCGAATCTGGCGGTTGCCAATACGGTACGCTGGCTTAAAGAGCACGACTATCGAAATGTTTTTATTGACGTTGACAACGAAGGCATGGCTCGCAGTGCAAAAAGTTTCGACAATCGCAAGATGGTCATAGCAGGCAAGGCCCTGGACCCAACTTTTGTCATCGCCACGAATTTTCGAGGGCTACCGCCGCCTGAAGCCGACCTGGGTATCCACCATTCCGAAAAAGCCGCAGGTAAGCCATATATCGAAAGCGAGGCCACACCCTCCAACGCACCGGGAAACTATTGGGGAAAATACAGCAAGGTAGATGGCTACTACAACTACATAAACATCGGTCTCTACAATGAGGACATGAAAGCCAGCCAGATTCAAAAAACCAATGATCATCTCTCGAATGGAATGGGATACATGCTGGCCGGCACATGGCTCCAGTGTGTCCCACCCTACGGCCCGAACAATAATCCCGGCGGCTACGGCACAAAAGATGATCCCGGCATTCGATGGTGGCTCGACTATCTGCGAGAGTATTATGGTCCATATGAGCCACCACAATCTCGGCCAAAAACCGTCGGCCGATGGGAGCGATTTGAAACCACTCTGACCAACACAAAGAGCTATAGAGACCCGTACCGTGATGTCACGCTGGCCGTGACATACACAAGACCCGATGGAAAGAAAGTGGAGTTTTGGGGATTCTATGATGGCCGTTCCCGCTGGATTATCCGTTTTATGCCCGACCGGCCGGGACTCTGGCGATACGAAGCCCGGTTCTCCGACGGCGCCCCCGGAATTTCAGGCAATTTCCAATGCGTCGAATCAGAAATTCCCGGGATGATATCAAAGGATGAGTCGAACCCTCTATGGTTTGGGTATAAAGGTGGAAAACATCTGCTCATGAGGAGTTTGCATGTGGGAGACCGTTTCTTCGCGGCCAATTGGCCCGAAAAAGACAGGAAGCGTTTCCTTCAATGGTTTCAACAGCAGGGCTATAACATGCTCTCTATCGCCAGCCATTATTTGAACCGCGATTCCGAGGGCAGGGGTAAAGGTTGGCAGACGCCTGACCTCTGGGACGAGGAAAGCCAAACGCCCAATCCTCGCCAATATCAGAAGACAGAGGCAATCCTTGATTCACTCGCCGCCCGAAAAATATTGGTATTTCCTTTTGCCGGCTTTTTCGGCAGGGATTCCGACTATCCCGCTAATCCTGCCGACCAAAGCCTGTATATCAAATATACACTGGCTCGCATCGCCTCGTATTGGAATCTTCTTTTCAACCTCGCCGGCCCGGAACCACGCTTGAAAGGCAGGCCTTTTCTTAACAACGACCTTGACCGCCTGGGAGCGGAGATACAGCAACTGGACGTGTTTGGCCACCTGCTCTCGGTTCACAATCGAACCGGTGATGATGAATTCAAAGACAAGGATTATACTAACTATGGCACGCTGCAGGGTCCGAAGACGCTCGACAGGAAAAAACTCAGCCGCGATATTCTAAGAAATCATCACCCCCGTAAACCTCTTTATGCTCAGGAGACCCTCTGGGCGGGTAACAAATATCACCCGAAATATACGTATGACGACCTGCGCAAGAATGCCTACGTTCTAATGATGTCTGCCGCAGCAATTAATTTCGCGGATATGGATGGCAACTCATCTTCAGGTTTCAGTGGAACAATGGATATGGTTCAAAAGGATCAGAAATGTCACGATATTATCAAAAACGTATGGGATTTCTTCGAGACGATTCCGTTCTGGCGATTGGGCCCAAGGCAGGATTTAGTTTAATGTGTAAACCCTCCGTCTTTGACGGAGGTCATGGTTAATAGGCTT
>JACNGQ010000055.1 GCA_014384025.1 Planctomycetota bacterium
AAACCGGGAATACAAAGCATGCCTAAATGAGAGAGCTATATTACGTCTACTCGACCACAATGTCACCTGTAAATTTGGGTGTTTTTCCAGCTATTGAAAGACGTGGCTTTGCGTCTGTTATGTCACTCTTCCACATGAGGGAGTAGTATGAGAGCAAAACAATTAATGTTCTCACAACGAGACCTTTGTCATCCTATTCTGCTAGGGCTAGGTCTTCGGAATAAATTTTACAAAAATAAAAGATATCTCTTGCATATGGCCGGGAATAGTAATACTATCATTAGTTGTAAGTTGAATTGAGTTGAAATGAATATATAGCAGAGTGTTGATAGAATAAAATCAACGCTCGTTAAGCTTCGCATCAAGACCTACTGTTATTATCAACATTTCCTTAATCCCCTAATATTTACTTATAAGAGGCTGTCTGTATACATAGCCAAGAAAGGAAAAACGTTATGGCGAAGAACAGTATTAGTAAAAAAAGTAATAAGGGTGTCCAGTCCAGCGGTGTAATAACCGTTCAGCCCAAAGCCGGAAGCATCAAGGGCGTATGCGGACCCAAAGACCCAGCCTGTGGCTTGAAAGTAAACCCAGTTGAGTCGGCAATGTTGCTAACGCACGAACAGATTGCAGAGCGGGCAAGGGTGCTCTGGCAAAGTCATGGTTGCAAGCCCGGTGAAGATGAGCTGAACTGGCACGAGGCCGAAACCCAACTCAAGGCTGAGTTAAGCATTGTTTGACGTTTTAGTTATGTACAGCATCAGATGCACCAGGTGCAACAAATGTGAAACCCAGCTAATTAGACACGAGAAGGATTGAGAACCAAAAGGCTCTGCAAAATGGTAGAGCCTTTCTTGTATGCATACCGCATCAATCTACTCCTAAACAAGGCAAATCCAGCCAGGGGTGGTTTGAATTAGGTGTATTATTTTGTAAACCATTGGCAAATGGGTTACAATCACTATCGGCCATATAGCAGTTTGGGTTATATATATGACGTCCGCTGAGTTTCGCGAAATTATGTTTGGATATCGGTTGTGTTAAGCCATAGAACGGCAAGTCCAAACTGGCTGAGGTGTGTGAACTACTCTCATGACGGCTGGACCAATATAAGGGGGCAGATCAACGAGTTGTGGAGTTGTTTCATACTTGGGTATTGGCTATGGCAACTGGCAAAGCCAGTGGGGTAAATTTGGTTAACTCGTTTGGTAATACTTTAAGTCGCAACCTGATGGCTTTGCAAGATCTTGGGCCGATCTCAACATAAAATCCTTCCCGAAGCAGCTTTTCTATGGGCATGTGTTCCATCGATTCGCTGATCCAACCCTTTGCATCGTTCTTGAGAAGAAGAACATCCTGCGTATAATGTGCACAATTGATATACGATGGATTCAGCCAACCATTAATAATATCACTCAGAGAGAAGACGACCTTTTTCGCATCTGAATTAGGGTTGATTACGCCGATCACAATATCGCTCTCGTCAAAGCGAGCCAGGCAAATTATATCCTGCTCACCCTTATTCTCTAATACTTTGTAGTTACCTTCAATTAGTTGGGGATACTCCTTGCGGAGACCAAAGAGCATTCTTCCCGTTTCTTTTCTGCTGTTATCGGCATTTGCGATCCTTGGTGCAGGTGATGTTTTTTCCGGAGCTATCTTGTAAAGGTGTTGCTTGCCGAATATCTGACCATTGAAAACCAGCATGTACCCCGGCATGAATGCATATAGGAAATGCATTAACAACAACTCCGTATAATCCAGTTTCGACCATGGATCTTCAAAATCAAATGCATCGTGTTCCGGGCCCAAGCTTAATAACTGATCCCGAATCTGCTGCATTTGTTCAAGCTCTTTTAAGTATGAAATCAGAGTGGGTAGTGCGGCCTTGTCTCTAAGAGCGTCGGTAGTCAGGTTCCTTGGCCGCCAGTTATATACCGAACAGTTTTCGTAGTCGGCAAGCTGCAGGAGTTCTTCCAACCTTTCAAAACCCTCGAACATTATAAAGCAGTCCGGCTTGATCCTGCGCATATCTTGGATGAACAAGCGAGTCAAGTTATCATCAACATTCAGTCCCCAGTTTTCCTTTATCTTGTCTGGGAACATAGAAAGTGCTGCATCGATACGGAAACCATCAAGTCCTTTCGCCAGCCAGAAGCGGCCTATATCAAGGGCATGCGTCCTGACATCAGGATGTGAAAGATCTGGTTGGGCCAGGGAACTCCATCTTCTTGGGAAACCCCTCAGAGGAACTTCATCAGTTGCCGAAACAAGGACCAGGTTCTTCTTATTAGTCTGCATGTCCCTGCCTGCGCATAACTGCATGCCCTTGTCGGTAAAATAATCGCCATCTAAGGCATCCGTGTAGAGAAACCAATCAGGATGAGCCTTGGATAAAGGGCTTTTTTTGGAAACATGCTGGTTTGCCAGCCAGTCAGTAAGAACGTTTATGCTCAATGCATGAGCAGTGGATATGAAATTATCCAGATCCGCAAAACTTCCAGCTCGCTCATCGATATCAAATGGGTTCATTATGTCAAATGGATTGCCCGCATGTTTCATTAAACCCAAAAGATAGACATATTCGACTCCAGATTCTGCCAGAAATGGTAACTCTTGCGAAGCAACTATTAGTCCAGATGTGTGGTTTTGGGCATCATAGTAATCCCTAATAACCATTTCGTAGATAATTTTACTGCGAACGAGTTTTTCTCCCTTTTGTGGCAAATCATCCTCCGATAAAAGGAGTGATATGCTACGTAACGATTCTGCCACATTCCATGCCTGCGATATGCATCCTTTCCCGTTTATTTGATTATAAGCCGAGTCACAAGCCCCATCGAATACCTCGGGGACCGATCCGAACATCTTTAGTGTTTCTGAGAGAGTGGTGAAGTAGCCAACGTTATCCAGTATCCTCAGAGTTCTCTGCTTACCGTATGTAATGATACCGCCCTCAATAAAGGCGCCAATAAGCCATGGCCAGACAGTTCCCTGATGGTACGAGTATTCGTTTTCGTGAACAGCGCGGTAATCGGGATCATTCGGCGAGAGTGTACGTAAGCCAATAGGAGTAAGCAATTCTTGCCTCACTCTATTCATAATAGCACGTCCTTTGTCGGAATCCATCAATCCAAAGGCCACAGCAAAGAGTTGATTGGGTCTAATCTTCTTGCCCTGTTCAGGGTCACCGTCGATAGTATCGTAAAGGCAGCCAGCTTGTCGATTCCAGAACCTTTTGAAAGAAAATCTTACCTTCTCTGCCAACAGTGCATATCCTCTGTTTTCTGAATTTCTGTGTCTTTGGATATTTGACATCACCATCAAGGAATTGTACCAAAGTGCGTTAATCTCAACAGCTTTACCATGGCGGCTTGTAACCGGCTTGCCACCCTTGGGTTTTACGTCCATCCAGGTCAACTGAGTGTTCTCGTTTCCTGCCGAAACGAGATAATCGCTATCCATGAAGATACTTATGGTCTGGCATTTCGCATTACCATCTTCTTGCCACCTATCCTCAAACTTCATCCCCTTGCGGTAAGTGTCAATAATTTCTTCCAGTATATCCTGGACAGTATCTTTCTCGTTTTGAGAGAACCTTCTGTCAACAGTTGAGTCCAGAAAAGCATAATCTTGTGTTTGCTCAAGGTACTTTCCCATTGCCCAGAGTAACCACAAAGAAGCATCGATGCTATTATACCTGGGCATCGAGCCATTACCAATCAGGTTAGGAAGAAGGCCATCCTTGACAAATTCCATATAATTCTTCATAACGTCCCTGAAAATGTCAAACATCTTGCTTTCAAGACAAAGGCCCGGAAGAGCAATCATGGTGTCTCGTCCCCAGTTGTAGAGCCAGCCCCCATGTCTCTGGTCGAAATATGGTGAACCAGCAATGACAGTCCAACCCTTCAGTTCAGGATCCTCATATAGGAAGTCTCGCGCTACTTCTCGTAGCTTGAGTGCCAGGTCTGGAAGTTCCACAATATTTGGCGCTTTATATCCCACGTTTATATTCTCATTGACACTTCTTCTTGCACCGAGCGCATGGACATATATGTCAGCATACCTTTGTTCCATAGCAATAGCCGACACCTTTGGACTTGCCAGATATGATTCCATCTTCATATCCAGCCATAAGCTGTGACTATTATTGTGGTTGTAGTACATGTCAGACAGTTCTTTGAGTTTATGCAAAATGTCTTTGGGTGCTCTTGTGTAGAAATCTTCTTTACTTTCATATGGTCCAACCAGCATGCCGCTCTTGCCGTCCTCAATGTATTCGGGAGGACCTCCACTTCGAGTGGCAATGTTTATTCCACCATTCCGCGCAGAACGTTGGTCCGAAGTACCGCAGGCCTCCTGCTTCGGTAGAGGGCAGTTGATACATATGTCGGCCCCAATTGCCTGCATCCTGAGAAGTTCGGTATCCGCATTCGGAGCAAAGACGAATCTTCCCTTCAAATCGGGCCTTTGCATCCACCCAACAAACTCTTCTATCCATCTCTCCTCGTTGGATCCTTCCGGCGTGACTCCACCCAAAACCACCTGCATCTGGAGGCCATTCATCTTGCCCCAAAGCGTGTCAACTTCCTCATCTCTGTTCGCACAAATGGTATGGATAATGTCCTTTAATATAGGTAGCTGGCTCTTGTATTCGACCATTCTCCTCACCATCCATATGGTCGGTAAGTCGGGGTCCAAGGTCACGCCATCTCTGCTGATGATTTGGCCATTTTTATCAGTCATACCAACGGTCCTCTTTTTGACTTCGGCCAAAGATAATGCCTTGCCTTTCGCACCTGTTCTGCGAAGAGTTTCTCTACTAGATTCAATACCTGTTAGTTTTGCTTCCAGCAGCTCATCTATTATCCATGCGTCACCTGAGCCGTTGAGAACAGACTCTACTCTCCGGTCATAAGCCGGGAACAGAGCCTGTGTGGCGTATGCGTGCTCATTGCTTACTGCATTTGCAGCATCACATATTTCAAGCGCTCCCTTTGAGAAGTCTATGAACCACCGACCATTTTGTTGCACTGCAAACTTCATCCAGAATCTCTGGTGGCTTTCCCAAGGGAATCTCATCGCATAGCGTGCTCGTGCAACATCGCCACCTGTAAGTCTATCGACGCTGAATCTCTCCAGGCCTGCCGGGACAACCGTGTGGTTTGTATACACCACGGTTGTTTTGTCGAAGGCTTTGTCCCCTTTAATTATTGCAGCGGCACCGGCAACATGACCTTCGTTAAGGTGAAGGATATCGGGTACTATGTTCATGCTTTTTAATAGTTCATAAACGCATTCAGCAAAAACTGTCTCCTGCAGGAAGCGATGTTCTCGACCGTGGCCATCATGCGTGTTATCGTCTGAGTAGAGAATGTCAAATACTTCAGGACAATAAAAGAGGTAAAGACATGCCCCCCCCCGGTATATTTTATATACACCCACATGGTATTGCAGATCGTTGGCGGTATTCTTTTGGTCCCAGCCCCATACATCAAATTGCATGGGCTTTCTCTTATCGTCCAGGACATGCTCGATTAGCTGGTCCTCATAATAGACATCCTTGAAGTCGATGTGCTGCTTTCCATTACTGATCGACTGTACCAGTCGCTTCTTGTAAAGTGGCATACAGCCAAAAGCTTTGTCCATCCCTATAGCACGAAGGCCCTCAAGCTTATCTCCGAAATATATTCCCAAACCCCCTTTCGTATTTGCTTCGCGGGCATCTCCTTTCAGTTCAGGTATACAACCTTCCATGGAAAGAGTAACAAGAGTCTTGCCTTTCAACTCAGGCGCGTGCTCGTCAATCCATGTAAGATTCGAACTTATCATACAGTCTCCTAATCAAATCCATCTTCCTTTCGCTTTGTCATTTACGCCTATTTTCTTCATCAAAGAAGTAACCGTAAATTATGGTCCTTTCTTTTGTCAGCCCTCCCTGCCAGTACGAGAATTATGGTCTGACGTCAACATCTGTTCGAGCTAACATGGCTGGATTAGTCATTTTTCTTAGCCACAGTTTTTTCATCCAATATGATTCATCGGCTCAGTTCATTCTTTATCTTGAACTCATATATACATCTCTAAGTCCGGATAATATAACGTTTTACAATCCAGGCAAGAACATCAGCAACCGGAAGGTTTCTTACTTTTTTCCAATTGCCCAGTCTCCGATTTGACAACAATATTCTTTTCTCTCATACGTAATGGATTGCCTGGTTTAACTCCGATAACAAGAAATATTCTTAATTAATTATTTTGGATTAATTTAACAAAATTTAATAAGAAATTTCTTTCAGGAGGAAAACCTTCTCCATAACCACGGCGTGGATATTAATTTTTATACGATTATCTTTCCAGCTTGAGCACATTGTATATCTATGCAATATTTAAATTTATCATACAACCTATTCACAAAAAAATGGATTCTGGGAGTTACGAACTCAGGAGATTTAATAATCACCCTTGTCTTCCAATACCTACAATAAGTAATTATAATATATTAAATCATACTGCTGCAAGTTATTTATAGTCAGATGATAAATTTTTTCCTTTATTTCAGCATATGTTGAAGGTAAAAAATTGCGGCCTCTTTCATAGTTTTGTTTTGCGATTTCGTGGCATGCCTAAGCCTTCCCTCAATGTCCAGACGACTTTCGACGCGAAGGACGTGACCGAGCCGTACAAGCATCTGCCCAGCTGCGCTGCGGACAGATGGTATCTCACAGGAAAGAGACTCAGTAAGGTAATCAGCAGCTTCGACCATGCGGATACCTTTCCTGAGCACAGCGATGCAGAGATTCTCATCGCTCGCCGAGGTTGTCTCAGCAATCAGCCGAACAGCATCAATGTGATACGGCAATTTTACTCTCAGGACCATTGCGTACATGTCCACATAATATCTCAGTAATCTCAACCAACGATGGTCTGTGTGAAAGGCATTGAATGACAGGTTGGAATATCGCTCTTTCTTAGGTCTGCCTTTATTGTCCACATATCTTAGCCGCCTGCCGTGATAATAAATCTCCACGGCGTCGAGCAAAGCATCGAGCAGGGCCTCACCTGTAAATCCTATGAATTTTATACCATTCGGTGAGTGCCTTGTGTCACCAAAATGCCTGTCTGAAACGGTCCTCTTGAGTCCATCCTGATGGTGTGCGATAACTGGTGTTCCACCCGCATGCGCTTCCTGCTGGCTGATTCCGCAGGGCTCACCAACTTCACCACCGGAAGGCATTACAAAATACTGGCTGCCAAGATAGATGTCCCTGTAGAGAGCTGTTGACAAAGAGCCTTCTGGGTAATATGCAAACCGCCCCTTAAAAATTGGCAAGCCAGCAATCCTCCTTAGTTGTGTGTCAAACTGCCTGCCATCAAAGCTGTCTTCGATCCTGCCGCAAATAACATATTGTATACGCGTATCCGTGGTCATAAAATATTCGAGCACAGTTGTCCCACCCATATTCCAAGGTTCATATCTCACATAGCGCCTGCCACGATCTATATAGACTTTCCAATCAATTAAAAGCTCGAAGCCTTTCTGCCTACAAATGCGGTGGAGCATTGCGAATATCACGTGGTTTGTGTTCTCATCGTCCTGCTCAAGCTGTATATGAGTGTCGGTCTGAAGTCTAAGCTTTGCTGTCTTCTTTATCCTGGTGCATTTAAGAAAGAGCCTGTGCCGAACAGAAGGCCGGTATGTCTCCAATATACTTGTCTTAGTTCCAAACCAGAATCTCTGGCGCGCAGCCATATTAAAGCCATTGCGTCTGGCAAAAAATCTTCCGGCAGCCTCTTTCTCAGCAAAATCACGGGCATGGCCGAATACCCAGGGCTCATCGAGTATTCTCTTCTTCATTGCCTTGCTAACAGTGCCGACAAATTTTGATGGTTTGAGCATTGTGTGCATCAGGTCTATTTCATGGCCGCTGGAACTGTCCGGATTGACTGCCAAATCGTAATGGTGGTCAGGGGCAAGTCCTAGAACGAGGCAGTAATAGTTTCTCTTTACCGGGTTTGCTTCATCAAGGATAATACTATATGAAGGATGGGGGTTATGTATGATACTTCCTGCCTGAGTCCCTTTGAAATGGGAATCATCCCTGTACTCCCGCCATCGCTCAAGGTAGGCAGGAACGAGCCATGTCGGCCACTCGTTGGTCTGGATAATCGAGGGATAGTAATTGTAGCATCTCAACGCTTCCAACGCCCCCTGTGAGAAGATCCGTGCTCTTCGCAATTTGTCTTCTGATGTGGAACCGCCATAGGGCTTATCGAGATACTTGGAATTTTCCAGATAGAGAACATCAATCCTGGTTCTCTTACCGTGTGGGTGCCTTATTATGCGTGCCCTGAGTATGTTTACAACATCGGCGGGCGCGTCCCAGCGAATGGATTGCGACTGGTCATCGAATGTGGGGAATTGCACGGAAAAGCAATGCCCCTCATACTTTGGGCGGTAGCTTCTGAATATCCAATCCCTGTTCCATTCATAAAGTGCTGTGACTATCACGATGTGGAATCCCAATTCGCTGAGGACATCCGCAATGTCTGTAGTATAAATACCCACACCCCCAGCGCTTACGCTAAATCTTGATTCAGGAGAAACCAAGGCAATGGTGCCAATATTGACAGACTGCAAAATATCAACAGCAGCCTCTTGTATGTCTGTGCCAAATCTTCCCTTCTCGTTTACCGCAACGAGCATCAGAAATTCAATTATCCTGTCTCTCATAGATTTGTTGTCCTCGCTTATTTCAGCAAGAAGCATTGAAAGCTCGGCTATGCCAAGCTTCTGGTATTTATAAATCCAGGAAACAGTCATTTCAAAGAGATCTGAGAACCTTTCAAAACCGCCTTTGTTCAGTTCACAGGCTATTGTAAAGACCCTGGCGATATAGGAATGCCTTACCCTGTCTTGCTTGCCATATCTCTGATACCGCATGAATGAATCCGGTATCATAAACTCTTCGCTTACAGATTTGTCCCTATAGATGATCTCGTAAACATGAGAGGATGTAGGAGAAAGAACCCCTCCAAAACCCAGATGTAGCAGTTCTTCACCAGACCAATATTCTCTCTTGCCTCTTCTGGTTCGGCCCTCTGCGTTATTGTATCTTTCCCTTAATTCGTAAGCCTCATCAGTTTCTATGTCAGTAATTGGTGTGAAATCAGTGGCATCTTTCAAGGTGAAATTGTACTCCCTCGCCACAGCCTGCTGACCTTCATGATGTGGATTCGGGAAATTGAACACGCACAGGAATGTCTGCCTTTGATATGACCTTAGAAAGGCAGCTATCCGGCCGTTGTTAGTCTGTATGGGTGTTATTGTGCCTTTGGTAAGCGCGGGGTGCTCATCGGTAAGCTTGTACAATTTCCTCAAGTAAGGGCCAAAACCCTGCAATAAGGGATAGGTGGTTAATAGTCTTTGCCTCGCGTGGGCCTCCCCTTGCCACGGGTGCGAACATCTGTTAAATGTCCAGTGCTTCCAACATTCGGTGTAAGCGGCATTGAAACGCTCTCTCATAGGCCCTGCCTCTTCACCAGGCAGGCGACTAATGTGGTACATCAGGGGGCCATAACTACTAAGGACCAGAAAAGCAGATGCAGGCCAAATCATGTTCTGGTAATTGCTTGGTGGCGATTCCTCATCGTGGGTATTAAAGAAAGAGAGGGTCTGACCGCCACAATATCTATGAACTCTGTTCAAATAGGTGATTGTATCATTTATCCCAAAGATACCATTTGTATCCTGCCCATCTCTTATAGACTCAAGATTCTTAATATAGGGATTATAAGGAAACGTACCCGACTTTATCATTCTTGCTTCGTTTCCATGCCACTGCTCAGAATATACAATCAAAGCTTCCGGTACAGCTTTCTGCACTTCATAAGAAATCTTTAGGATTGGAGCACACGACTCCCATGTTCCCCTTAGATCTATTCGTTCAAATCCACCAGTCACTACTTCTCCAAACAGGCGAGCCGGTAGAGATGCCCTTGGATCCACAGGGAATACTGTGTCAAATCCATGACCAACATCAATGCGCAAGCCAAATCCCATGCCAGCCAATTCTTTGTAAAGTGCAGAAAGAATTTCGATATTATTATAGTCTCGCATGTTGACCATAAAACTGTCGAACCATTCATCCGACTCACCGTCCCAGCCGGCGCGTCTGGTTAGGTTTCCACTACCATCAACAATATAGACGGGCATACTATAAGCATAAGCATAATTGGCTCTAGAGAAGTGAGAAACAACATCGAGCAGGATTTTCATGTTGAGCGAATCGGCCTTTTCCTTGAGTCGCATCAAACCCTCGACACCTCCCATGTCCCTCCTGACTGTCTTACCGTCCCAAATGGAGAAGACCGATGGGTCAGGCCCAGCCTCACCTGCCCAGCCTAATTCCAGAGCCCCCAAAGGATATATCCGAGTGTATCCTTCGGCCTTAATCGCTTCAAGCTGCTCTGAAATGTCATCGAATGTCCCATATATGAAAGCCCCGGCATGATCACGTAGCGGTTCCATTTTTTGATCAAGCCTAAGATTGAATGTATCAGCGTAAAAACTAAGAATCCTATGCCCTCTTTCATCCGGTATAAATTTCAGCAGTCCATGTGAGCAGTCGTCGGATTTCTCATATTCCCATCTCTTACCTTCATCAAGAGAGACCTGAACGGAGTAGTGTATCCAACCGTGCCGTTCGGGCAGTTCTGCGCTGAAGCTTATGTTGTCGTAACAGCTTCCTTTTGAATCCAACTCCATGTAAAGAGGTTTCTTCCTGTGACCATTGAATGACCAGACCACCCGTGCTCGGACCTTGTCTCTGCTAACACCGCGGGGCTTGACCGTTGTTATCCGAATGCGAGCTCGCTCTCCCCGAAAAATACTTCGGTTGACCAGACTAGAAGGAAAGGTTAAAGGCCTTTCAGTAAGCATATCCTCCAAGATTTTGTTTACCTTGAGGCATACCGACCGGCATATTCCTTTATCCTGATTGTGCCAATAGTAGAGTACCGCATAAAGAAGACGTACTGATTCATGGTCGCCTCCTTTGTGTAGTATTCGGTCCCGGAGTTCGTCTATTGCCGCGTTTACTTTATGAAAGTCATCCGATATGAGTCTCTCTCCGATGAGAGAATAGAACTGATCTTTTGCATATGCTTTTAGTCTGCAAATCCATCCTGTTATAAAGCTGCCATGGTCGTGGAAGACGTCGGTTCGCACACCCTCGTAATAAACCGAAGCACAAGCCGCCTCAGATGACATAGCATCGAGAATTACCGATGGGCATAACCGCACAGCCTTATTGATCTTCCCATCGAGTTTGTACACGAGTATGATCGATCCCGAGTCAAGAAAGACCTCTTTATAATCCAGAATAGTCTTTTTCACTTGCTCGAGGTCAGTATAGCTTTCCTCTACAAATGCATCGACATCCCCAGATATAGCTGCCCTTATCTTTGACTTCGGTCTCATGCCAGAATCTGATCCGACCTGCAGGATGGTCTTGGCAGTTTTTCTTCTACCGAGCCACGTCCAAAATTTTTCCAAAAGGACAATATTGTCTATTTGACTCAGTGTTAGGAGCCATTCTGATGCCCCAAACGTATGGCTGTGAGAATTAAGTTCCCTGATAGTCGACTTAAGAATATCCCTGTGAGAGGCATAGAAGTGTAGACTATGGATTCTAACCTGTGAGATGTGAAAATGAGGATTGCATAGATGGAATAGCGCTTGCTCAAGTTCCCCGATCAACAAGCATTCCCGGTCTTGTTTTGATCTATTTTCAAAATCCAAAATACTGAGATTCATCGCTAACTCATGCGGCATAAGATAGATCGTGCCTTCAAAAGCTTCACTAATGCGCAAGCGAATGTTTCTTCCTAAAAGGACGTTGCACAGGTCTGGAGAGTCCTCCTTGATTACCTTTAGAGTTTGATTAAGGCTGTTTTGCAGGAAAAGCGTTTTATCTTTTCCAAGCGTTGACGTAATTGATTTGCTGTTGTGAAAGTTACATTTGCCACGAGCGTCGAAATTAAACATGGCTATCGTATCTGTTGTGCGTTTGTTTGACCTGACATTTTTCATAAAAACGCCTCAACTACAGTAATGCCTTCAGTAAGGACTACCATCAAGTACCAAAGGGCTGTGTTTCTTGCCTTTCTCGGGAACTAAATCAATAGGAAGACCTGTGCGTATATGCCAGTTCTCGACTTGCTTTATCCACCGAGATACTTCCCATTGTCTGACAGGTTTACCAAGCTTTAGTTCGGTGGTCATCCTCTTTACAACTTGCGATTGAGTCAAGCCCATTGTGTAATGAAGATTGTATGCCATCAATGCTTCTTTTCGTGGAGTTTTGGCAGGTACTCCCTCTAGTTTCATTTTCGTAGGCTTTGTTTCTCGCAAATCAGAAGTGTTCGACTTTTCTAAGGTGATTACTTCAGTCATCGGTAAATCTGATCTACCTTTGTCGGATATCTTTCGCAAAGTAAAAACGATATTGAGAGCGACCTCCTTTAGCCTATCAATAAACGCACCAAACTCGCCAAACTCTTCTTGGCAAACGCCCTGAATATGCCAAATGTCAACTTTGTGGATCATTTTGGACAGTTCTTCAAAGTCTTTCTGAACTTTTTGGCCGATAGTGGGTATATTGGCAAGCCAAGATACTGTAACTTGCAAGTCCTGGGGATAAAAGAAAAGAGTCAATTCCACCCAGAAATTCTTGGTTTGGGACGTGCTGTAAGACAAATTATTCGCCCATTTCTCGAGCTTGTCCGCAAATTGTTTTATGGTTTGAATATTGTCTGAGGTCAATGCCATAAGATATCCTTAAACTCGGCCCTGTTATTCATATTTTAGTTTAACTTGTTGTTTTTAACAACAAGTTTAAGGAAAGATGATCCGTTATATTTTATTTCTTCAAAAAACTTCTCCAGAAATGATAGTTGTGTGTGAAACTCTGATGGAAAGCAAGGAAAGTTGGGAAAGCTGGGGTGCACCAACATACAAAACTGAATTTACAACCAGTCACCAGTTGGTATTTGATCCACCGCATGCCGCAGGACAGGATCAACATTAGTATACACCTTAACCACGCACCTTCACATTTGCTTAAAGAGCTGACAACTTGAGAATGTTGCCAGCTCTTTTTTATTCCAAAAAGAATCATATGATCGATTAATTTCTTTGTCACCGTAGTAGGGTCGAGGACTGGCGCGTTAGTGTAGGTCGAATTTTGTTTTCACCGTTTACTCG
>JACNGQ010000232.1 GCA_014384025.1 Planctomycetota bacterium
CGTATTCTATAAAGTGGATAAACACCGGTATACGTATAAATGATTTTCAGGACGATAAAGGTCTCGACGATATTCAGCGCGATATAAATCTCAATAAGTTCCTTAATTCTCGAAAAGCAAAAGCTTACGATGTAAAATATAACTTCGGCATTTACGAAAAATATCGAGGCATTCTTACTATGTCAGTTTTACTCGGACTAATTCTTCCAATTGTACTGTTTGCAACCGCTACCTTCATTTATTATTCAAAAGGTACTGATTGAAATTTGTTGTACTTCTTATATTTTGGTGTTTGATATGACCCATGTTTACCACTTCATCTCACTAAATCAACATAACATATTGAAATATTTAGAAAGATTGAATTGTGATACCAAGAATTACGTCTAAGAATATTTTCCTTGACAACGCTATAATCCTTATATATAGTGCCTTATGTGTACATTATTTACGTCTAAGAGGCAATATGATGGATTTGGCACAACTTCACCTCCATTGGCGGGCCAGTCAGTACAAGGGCAAAAACTATCGCTCCTACAGTCTTGCCCGCGGATACAGAGAAAACGGCAAGAACCGCAAAAAGGTAGTGATAAAACTCGGGAAATTGTCCGAAGCTGAGGCGGAAAAGTGGCGTAAGCTCTTAAAAGCGATAAAGAAACCAGATGTCTTTTTGACAACCCTTGACGACATCTCTGTTGCCACTCATTACGCCTATCTGGATGTCTCTGCGGCAAATGCAATCTGGGATGAATGGGGATTAGATGAAGTTTTTCCAAGCAACGACAAAAGGACAGTCACAGTTGCAACTATCGCCCGTATCCTTACAGTAAACCGTTGCATCGACCCTGCTGCCAAGTCACAAACCCCGGAATGGTTTCGCAGTACCGCTTTACCGTGGCTGCTTGATGTCAATCCAGACCAAATCAATGTCTCTCGTATTTTTCGTGAGCTAACTGTTATCGAGAGTCACAAAGAGGCGATATGTAAGCATTTGTTTAACCGGATGATGCGTGATAATCCAGACTCTATGAGTTCCGTTTTCTACGATCTTTCCAGCACGACCTTTACAGGATGCCGTTGTATTCTAATGAAATGGGGACATTGCAAGGAGGGTTATCATAATCATGTGGTCCTGGCGTTAGTAGTCAATAGCGATGGCCTGCCATTTTACTGGGAAGTGCTTCCAGGTGGCACTGCAGACGCTAAGACAATTATTTGGCTGCTGGGACGTCTCAAGAAGCGTTTTAAAGCGCTGGAAACAACTTTGGTCTTTGATCGCGGCATGGTTTCTGACGACAACCTCACCTTCATAGAAGATGCCGAGGTCAAATACATATCGGCTATGGATAAAAACCAGTTGAAAGGGATCACCGGCCTTGATTTTTCCTTGTTTTCCCATTTAGACCCTGAACGTGTCGATGCGCAGGCAGCCGACTTGCCAGGCTTCACGATGCTTAACAAGACTACATATTACCGGGAAATAAAGATGGCGGGAAAACGTCGCTACATTCTCTGCTTCAATCCAGAAATGTTCAGAGATCAACGCAAAGCAAGAAAGCAAGCGGTCGCTGATTTCCATGCATTTGTGGACAACCTGAATGTAGAATTACATGAGGCAAAGAGCTCCCGGCAATATGAGACTACATTTAATAAGTTCAAGCAGAGGCTTAAAAAAACAAAACTGACTGCTTTCGTGGATGTCAACTTGCGTGTTGTGCATGTGAAGCGCAAAACTACTGGTGGTTCAATTCGTACCTACAAAGCAACGGTTGTTGTTGATGAAAACAAGATGCGCAAGGCTGGAAAACTTGACGGATTTTGGTTGCTGGTAACCAACCACATAAAAAAGGCGAATAACGCATTCATAGTACCCGCAGAAAAAGCAATCATTCCGTACCGTGAAAAGTTGGTAATCGAGTCGGCTTTTCGGGATATTAAGTCATTCGTAGAAGTCAAACCTTTGTATGTATGGACGGAAGCGCATGTTAAAGCGCACTACACATGTTGTGTCCTCGCCCATCTGATCAATCGAAATCTTACCACACGGCTCCATAAAAACGAAGGCTTTACAACAAAGGAAATTGTTGCACACGAAAAGCTCTATAAAAAACTTTCTGGTTGTCAAATAGATCGTATTGAAGTTGACAACGTCCGCTTGTCAACCTATAGTATGACCCGGACTACAAGCGAGCAGAAAGAGCTTGTGGAAAGGGTGGGTCTAACCAAACTTCTCTCTCTGCAGGTCGTAAAAAATGCAAGAGCTTGCTTGGACGCTTGATTACGTCTAAGAATATTTTACGTATGTGAGAGTTTACAATAACTTAGCTGTTGTAAGTGGTAAAGATAGGGTGGAATGCAAGAACTTTTTTCAAAAAAATTAATTTTTTTCGAAATTATGGGTGAACTATTACAAAAATCTCTTAAGAAAGGACTCGCTTGCCATAAGGCAGCCGAAGAACACGGCTGCCCCGAGCCTCTGGTTTGGTCCATTGCCCTTGAAGGAAAAAGCGACCGGGAACGTTTTAAATCATTGGGTTGGGGTTTGCGAACCTGGGATCTGTGGAACTGGAATGACTGCGACAAACGTTTCGGAGATGACTGGCCGGGCCGCATCCCGGCCCAAATGATCGCACACATCCTGTATTATTTTTCAGATCAGAATGATCTGGTATTTGATCCCATGG
>JACNGQ010000298.1 GCA_014384025.1 Planctomycetota bacterium
CCGTGAGCCAAGAGATTAAGAATGAAATCGACAGTTAAACGAGTTCCCCGTATGACAGGCTTACCTACCATGACTTTTGGGTTAAGTACGATTCTTTCGAGCAATTGTTCTTCTTTCATAATAGTAGCCTCCAATGTATAAGAGATAACAAAAGAGACCTTTTCAGTCAATAGATCTGATATTTTATCAATGAGTCCCATCGTTCAGCTTCAGCAGCCGCCAGATTTAAGCTGATTATTTCTAAAAATGCATAAACTAATAATTAAACTACACCTTCCAAAAGTGGCGCGGCCTTGGCGGTCTGCTGGAGCCTGTTGATACTGATCAAATCTATTTTAAATCTCTTTTCCTGCTTCTTCCAAAAGCATCAGTTGTTTTAACAGCAGAAAAAACCATTTCCTGAGTAACATGTATTGGTTCATTGTGAATAGTCTCGCCTTCCGCACAAGTCGATTCTGCTACCTTCATCAGGTCGGCGTCTGAAATATCCGATAGACCAATGTCCCCAAGAGTTGTAGGCAGCCCAACAGTTTCACAAAAAGAAAATACTTCATTAATCACATCCATTGGTTTATCTGTAAGGAAAAGTGAGGCTAAAGTTCCAATGGCAACTTTTTCACCATGAAAATATTTATGCGTTTGTTTTAACACAGTTAAACCATTATGAATGGCATGTGCAGCAGCAAGCCCACCGCTCTCGAACCCTAAACCGCTTAACAACGTGTTCGCTTCCACAATATGTTCTAAAGCTGGCGTTATTACATGCGCTTCGCAAGCCAATTTGGCAAGATGTCCGTATTCAATAAGTGTCTTGTAGCAAAGTTCGGCTAATGCGAAAGCTGTTATAGAACCTACGTCTCCCGTCATATTTCCAGCATATTTCGTTTTACACGATTCCGCTTCGAACCATGTGGCGAGCGCGTCCCCCATTCCGGAGACTATAAATCGGGCGGGAGCTTGTACGATTATCTTCGTGTCTACCAAAACAAGATCGGGATTTTTAGGAAGTATTAAATACCTCTTAAATTCTCCTGTTTGCGTGTAGATGACTGAAAGAGCACTACATGGAGCATCAGTGGAGGCAATGGTTGGTACAACAGCAACTGGAAGTTTTAATTTATAAGCAACAGCTTTTGCCGTATCTAAGGTTTTCCCACCGCCGATTCCTACTATTACTTCTGACTTGTGCTTTTCAGCTATAGAAGACAGTCTGTCTATTTCTTCATCTGAACATTCTCTATTAAATTTTTCAACGTTAAATTGGATAATTTGTTGAATATCGTTTTGGAGGATAGGCAACGTCTTTTCAAAAACAAAAGGAGTGCATATAGCAAAACCCTTTTGCCCGAACCGAGACAACTCTGTGCCTAATCTCTGAATAGAATCCGTGCCTTGAACGTAACGACCAGGAAACAGTGTTGTACTTATCATTTTTTTCCTTCTTTTCAATAATAATAGTCTATTATATTTCAATAGTATAATGAGTCCCAACGTGGAGGTAAGCTGCGGGCGGCAGGCCTTTCGAGCTAGCATGGCCTTAAACGTAAAACACCGCAGTTTCTTCCCGTCAGCACCACTGACTTGTTAGAAAGCAGAATATCTACCTCTTCTTGCTCAAATCCCTCCGGTGTAAGTTGCGAATTAATCTGCGACTATTTTATATACCTTGTCCCCTCTTCTTACCTTTTCAGATACCTTTACGCCAACGCTATCACCTTTCTTTGCCTCTGTTACTGATTTGTGCTCGATCTGCATGGAGTGTACTCTGGACTCAAAATCTGTCGTGTGCCCAAAAAAGTGGAGAGTATCTCCCACTGACACTGTTCCGTCCGTTATCTCAACAGCAGCGACTGATATTTTGCCAAAGTAATTGGAAACGAAACCGATTTTTTCCTCTTCCATAGCTAAACCCTCGCTGTTTATTGTTTGGAAATTAATTTCAAATTAACTCCATCCTATTTCTCCATTAAGGATTGACGCAAAAATTAATCAACATGCTGTAGGGCTAATTGTCTCATATTGAAAACACATATGCTTGGGTTCGATACGATATGGTTTTATATATAGAGTATTTTTCAGAATATTTGATTTTGAGAACATTGGCCTTGACAAATGTTTTTGCATGGGCTAATAGTCTCATTATGAACAAGGCAAAATACTCCATACAGGCTATCGAGAAGTTTCTGAAACACCATAAAATAGCGACCTTTGACCAGCTTAAGACGGCTATCGGCAATCCGGCTCGCTGTACGGTTTTTCGCAAGCTGGCAAACCTGGAGTACCTCAGCAGCTATTCCCATCGGGGCAAATATTACACGCTGAGATCCATCGCTCGGTTTAATGCCCTGGGGCTGTGGGACTACCGGTCCGTGTGGTTTTCTCGTTTCGGGAACCTGCTCGATACAACCGAGACCCTGGTCAAGAGTTCTGAGGCGGGTTACACGGCCACCGAACTCAAAGAAGTGCTCCATGTTAAAACCAAACATGCGTTGACGCAATTGGTTCGATCCCGCCGAATTCAACGTGAACCGTTTGAATCGGTCTATGTTTATCTGTCCGGGGAAGACCATATCGCAGATCAACAGCGAAAGGCTCGAAAATCTCATTTAAAGGACTCCTTTGCCTCGGTGGTCATTGTCAACCCTGATTTGGCTGTCGAAGAAGCCAAG
>JACNGQ010000009.1 GCA_014384025.1 Planctomycetota bacterium
CAAATCTTGAATAATTATATTATAAATCAAGCCAAAGGGCAACAACTTCCGCACTGTTCTCGCACTATCGCACAGTCAAACTGTCACATACGTCATTTTGACACTGAAAAGGGCCTTTTGGACCTTGGAACAACCCATTTGCCAGTTCGAATGCCTCATTCCTATCTGGGAACGCCATATTCCCAACTGGAAACGCAGCATCCTCAACTGCAAACACCTCGTTTCGAACCGGAAATGGCTCATTCTCAGTTGGCAATGCCTCATTTACAACCGGAAACGCCTCATTTCATCTCTGGGATACCTCATTCCCTACGGGCAATGGCTCATTCTCGACTGGAAATATCTTACTTCACCACGAAGAACACTTTACATTGACGATTTACGATTGACTATTTTCTATTTTATTTTGTTAGACACAGATTTCACTGATTTCACTGACTAACACTGATTATTGACTTTGTCATTCCCGCTCAGGCGGGAATCCATTTTCAAATTACCAGAGAATAACCACGAATTAACGCGAATAAACACAAATTATTTAAAAGTTCTTATATTGAAAACATAAATGTAAAAGACTGTATAACAATGTGTTATAATCATCATACTTAAAAAACACGCAGAAAAAACAACGTTTTGAAAGATTGTATTACAGAGAAACGAATTATAAACAGTGTGAATCCGTGTCCATTGCAATTGACTATTGTTTCTCTTCGTGGTTCACAATTCTTCGTGGTAGATAATCCGTATGACCGTATGATGTGTACCACCGTCACGAAGGATTTTTCTTCAGACAGAAATCAATGCATATTGATACTATTCTGCCGGCAGCCTTACCATCCCAGAAAGGCGGTATTTGTGATTTTTCACACCGATTATCGAGTGCTCTTTTGTAGGCAGCCAATATTCTATCGGTCCGAGTGCCTGCGATTTGATTGGTTCCTAATTCGGCAGTCACCGGGCGCTCCGTGTTATCCCGCAGAGTTATGCAGGGCACCTTCAGGATAGTTGTTTCTTCCTGGATGCCGCCGGAATCTGTCAAGACGAGCCTGGCATTGGAGGTTAGCTTGAGGAAATCAAGATAGCCGATTGGGTCCATCAGGTGCAGATTCGGCATTGCTTCTATTTGCTTGTGAAAGCAGCCGGCGGTAAGGTTCTTCCTGGTTCGCGGGTGGACCGGGAAGATAATCGGCAGGTCCGCCTGTATCACTTTTAGGGCATCCAGTATTCCGGCGAAGACTTTCGGGTCATCGACATTTGACGGACGATGCAGTGTGAGAACGGCAAAGCCGCCGCCGTCAAGGCAGCCTTTGGCTTTCAGTTCGTCGATGATGGTTGACTTATCGGCCCTTGCCTTGTTCTTGAGGAGTGTGTCGATCATGACATGGCCAACGAGATGAATCTTATCTTTTGCGACGCCCTCTTTGAGGAGGTTGTCAACGCCGCTTTGCTCCGTGCAGAAAAGCAAATCGCTTATAGAGTCTGTGAGGATACGATTGATTTCCTCCGGCATTGAACGATCGCCGCTGCGCAATCCGGCTTCGACGTGTGCTAATTTCACTCCCAGCTTGACCGCGACCAGGCCACAGGCGATAGTACTGTTCACGTCGCCTACTACTAAGACGATATCGGGTTTATAATCCAATACTACAGGTTCGAATGCCTTCATGATCTCAGCGGTTTGAACAGCGTGCGAGGCGGAACCTGCTTCAAGATTTATGTCGGGTTCCGGGATCTCAAGCTGCTTGAAGAACAAGTTGCTCATCTGCTCATCATAATGCTGGCCGGTATGCACCAATAATGGTTCGATGTTATCGTGCTTTTGATATTCCGCCATCAACGGGGCAATTTTCATGAAATTTGGCCTGGCGCCTACTACATTGATTATTTTCATTTTCGTTCCATTAGTGCCGCATATATGCCCAAAGCTATTAAGCAAATCATGCAGAAAAGAAATACTGCTAATACTGGTAGCCAAAGCGGTGCTGTGACCCACCACCATGACATGTCAATTCTGCCTGTTAGTTTCAGGTACAGAAAAACGGTGGATAAAATCAAATAGACTACTATTTCGATTTTTACTTTTCGTATAATAATTATCCTTTAAAAGCGGTGCCAGCTTAGGGCGGGCAGGATTACTAACTGGATTTAGAATCCAATCGCTAACATTCATACGACCCTTGTGTACGCCCAGAAAGCAACTGTTTGCCGTGAGCTAATCACTAATTGCTAATCGCTAATGGCTATCCCTTAAACCTTGCTTACTACTTCGTGCTCGTCGATTAGTCTTCCGAATAGCTTTGCTCGATGACCGGCGGATTCGTAGGAGCCGTTGACGGAGATGGCTATCTCAAATTCGGAGGATGCCTCTGATCCATTGGCTGAAAACGGGATTGTCATGAGGACTACCTTCGACATATCCGGCGGAGCTTCGGTCGTTCGCCAGACTTTGGTTCGGACCGTTCCATCTTTATCTGTGGTCTTCAGAGAAAGCCAGGCGAAGTCCATCTGCTCAGCGGCTTTGCAGATCGCAGACCACCACTGCTCATAAGTGCGAGCGTTACGAAAATTCAGCTGGGCATCCTCGAAATCCCTGATCTCATCGTGCCCCTGCTGTGTTATTGCATATTTTTTCTGGAGGGCCGCGATAGTGTCCCT
>JACNGQ010000008.1 GCA_014384025.1 Planctomycetota bacterium
TCGACTCGGTCCTTAAGGCAGATCCCGCCTATTCTTCCGAAACCATCGATGCCATGACCACTTCTTCGCCCTGCACGAAAAGTCGTCCGTCCAGAGCCAGGGGACTTTGAGCCTTGGCGTGACGTTCAACCATCTGCTGTGAGCCCGGTTCACCATACCAGAGTAATCCCAACGGTCCTTCAACTGTTTCATCATTGGAACAGGCTGTGTTTTGGGGATTGCCATATTGTTGTGTCCACCCGGAAGCGCCATCCAAACCTGGTCGTTCAAAATTAAACCATTTCTGTTCCCCCGTTTCACCATCGGGAAAGCCTGCGACAATCATACCACCACAGGGTCTGAGAACGCGCCCGAGTTGTTCGCGAGATATACTGACTTGGCCGGAGGTCAACAACCCTTCGGAGGTAACCAAATTGGCGAAATAGGGTGGCAGATCTTCAACATCCCACGGCTCAACGACCACGCGCGCACCCCACAGGCCGGCTTGCTCCAGTTTCTGCCGTGCCTTTTCACGTTCACGGGGATCCTTTTCCAAACCGATGATCTTCAATTCAGTTCGTTGGGCCAGTTCATACGCAAGTCGGCCGGTATCACATTCGAGTATCAGCGCATAGCCTTTGGTGATGCTGCTGTCGGCGATAATCTTTTCCGCTACCTTGCAGTAGAACTCGGTTCTCTCATCATCCGGATAAGGATGGGGATTAACCTTGTATTCTATGACCTTTACTTTTTTCCTTTTACGCTGGGCAAAGCAATAAATCGGTCCTTTGTTGGAACTTACTATGAGATTATCCGGTGCTGCCGCCATGCTCACGGCCGTGCCATCAATACTTCCCTGCCACACTTTTTTGCCGGTTTTAGCCTCAATTCCAACGACTTGATCGATACCTCCAACATACAGAATATTTCCGGTCAATATCACTGATCGAAAGCCCCGGCCGGCATAAAACCATTCAAAGCTCGATTTCTTTTCTTTATTTTCGGACAAGGCTAACTCACTGATCGTGCGAGAGGTCGCTTTGATTTGTTCTTCGATTTTGACTCTGTCTGCGGCTATTGCGGTTTTGAGTTTGCCTTTTAGTCTATCGAGTTCCTTTCCCAGGGCGTTTCTCCGATCCGACAGAGTCTTGACTTTTCTTTCTGCCTCGGAGAAGACGGCTCGGTTGATTGCGTAAACTCCCTGCTCGGTTACAAGGTATGAATGATGCTTGTTCATGACCATATCGATACCAGGAAACCAAGCGAAGGCGTCTCCCTGGCGACGGCCGGTTTGAGGATCGTAAGCAACCTTGTGAGGTGTACCGGAGTAGTCAACGCCAGCGATGAGGTGATTCTGATCGAGCAGAGCCCAGGACCCACCCCGCTTACCGCTAGTTGCAGCAAAGAACAAGAATTTCCCCGTGCGGCGATCGAATCCGGCGGGCATAGCCCTGCCTGATGGAAAGTACAACACATCTTTTGAGGCTACCAGATACCCTTGTGGTGAAATGCCGCCGTAATCGAGTTCATGAGCCTGATCACCGATGGTGTCGTTCTTCCATATTACGCTGCCGTCCGTGGCATCAAGAGCGCACAAATAGATTCCCTCATAGGGAAATACGCCAGCCCCGCAGTAAGCTACGTTGTCATCCACCAATACGCCAGTCCTGACGGGCCACAGGGAAATCAGTCGCCCGTTTCCAATCACTTTTTCATCACTTGGACCCAGTCGGAACTTCCATTGAAGAATTCCAGTGCGGGCATCGAGACAATAAACATACCCGTCATCGGAACCTACATATAACCGCCTATTGCTAACAGTCGGAGCGAAACGGATCGGCCCTTCGGTTGCGAACGACCACAGTATTTTTCCTCTTTCTGCATCCACTGCATACACCTTGTTGGTCACCGATGATCCCCAATAGACCACCCCGTCGGCCACTACTGCGTGATAGGCGTTGTCGCTATGCATTCGCGGCATTTCTTCGGAGGGCAGAGGCCAGGCCGGCTTCGGCGGGTGAACGGGCAGGTACTTCCAGTGCAAAGACAAAGTCGGACCAACGGTTTCCCCAATCTCGCCACTGCGCATTGGATTCGCCCGATAAGTCGACCACTGACCGGCTTGCGCGCTTGCCAAAAGCACAGAGGATAGTAAGAGTGCCACTGAAACCATAACCGTATGATCACATCGTAAGGTTTTTGCCGACCCATCATACTTGCTGCTTCGCATCATGATAAAATGCTCCTGTTGAGGTACTTATCACCGATATTGTCTTTATCAACAACTTGGTCACGCAACCAAGCGTTCCAATTCGAGCATTATACCATAATCTTCTCCATGTTGCAAAAGTCGTGAGCTGTTTTCGGCACTTGCCTGATTCTTGGCCGACCGTAGTTGACAGGATTTCAAGTCACCTCTTTCAGGAGCTGAAAAACACCCTGATTTTCAGGTGACATCTTGTTACCATTTTGTCTCCACTAATATTGATTTTGCCCATATCGAGTCCTAAAAAACGTTATTTTTTGCGAAAATACGAACATTTTAAATTTCCATCGGATTAAGTAGTGCGACCAGCTAAGGCTGACGTGTTCAGAGAGAGTTAGTCTTTCCGTGGCAGAAGCCAGAGACCCCGTAGCTTGGATGGCAGGAAGGAGAGAAATCGAATGA
>JACNGQ010000102.1 GCA_014384025.1 Planctomycetota bacterium
CGCGAATCAAACTGAAAAAACTATACCCGACACTGTAGCGTGGACAGGGTACTAGCCTCTCTTTCAGCCTCTGTCCTGGCCTTCACTACTGCCTCAGTCTTGGCCAGTAAATACCCGTAGGTCTTTGCCTTTTCTTCCAGTTCAGTTCTCACTTGTTGCTTGGCTTTGGCTGCAGATTCTACTCTAGCTTGAGCCTGAGCTTTGGCTCTTTCCTGTGCTTTGGTTGCTGCCTTTTGCTCAGCTCTGTGTCTTGCTTGGATTTCAGCTTTTAACTTTTTCTCTGCTTCGACCCTTGCCTGAGTTTGAGCTTGAAGTTTCTTCTTTGTCTCGGCCCTTGCCTTGGCATAAGACCTTGCTTTTTCCTCAGCTTTAATTCTGTCTTGTCTTTCAGTCTCAGCCTTGGCTTCGGATTTGGCCCTGGCCTTCTCTTCTGCCTTAGCCTTGGACACTAACTCCTCATAGGCGATTGCCTTTTCTTCCAGTTCGACTCTTGCTTTTTGCTCTGCTTTTACTCTGGCCGCGATTTTCGATCTTGCTTCGGCTTGGGCCTTAGATTTGGCCTTTGTCTGGTCTTTTGCTCTCATTTCAGCTTTTGCCCTCTCTTGTGCTTCAACCTCGGCCTTTTCCTCTGCCCTGTGCCTTGCTTGAATTTCAGCTTTTAACTTTTTCTCTGCTTCGACACTTGCCTGAGTCTGTGCTTGAAGTTTCTTCTCTGTCTCAGCTTTTGCCTTGGCATAGGACCTCGCTTTTGCTTCAGCCTCAGTTCTGGCTTGTCTTTCAGTCTCAGCCTTGGCTTCATATTCGGCTCTGGCCTTCTCTTCTGCCTTAGCCTTGGCCATTAACTCCTCATAGGCCCTTGCCCTTTCTTCCAGTTCAGCTTTTGCTTCTTGTTCAGCCTTGGCTCTGGCCTTGGCTCTCGTTTCAGCTTTGGCCATTGTTTCTAATTCAATCTTGGCCATTAAATCTCTATAAGCCTTTGCCTTTTCTCCTTGGCCGGAACTCGCTTCTTGCTCAGTCCGGATTCGGGCTTCTGATTCTGATCTTGCTTGCTCCTGATCTTTCTCCTTTTTCTCTGCTTTTTCTATTAATCTCAACATTTCTTCAGGGGAGATGCCTCTTTTTCTATCTTTTACCGTGTCAAATGAATTGGTATCATTCATTACTTCGGTTTTATCCTTGGCTTTGACTTCCACTTCAATCTTTGCTTGTAATTCTTCACAGACCTTTGCTTTTTCTTCCACTTCGATTCTTGTATCTTGCTCAGATTTGTCTTTTGATTTTAATCGAGCTTGTGCTTTGGCTTCTATCCTGGTTTTAGATTGGCCTTTTATCGTTTTAATCCCCTTTCTAAGGAGCGTAGGATTAATTAATCACTGTCCACAAATAATACGGTTCTCTTTTCTATTCTTTTCTTATTCCTAAACATTATTTACATCTTTCTTGCTAATTGTAAATTTTCTTATGCATTTCTATTATCATGTCGCACATTAACAATTCTACTAACTATTAAGGTTCTTTCTATAAACTTGCCAGGACCACAGACTTATCGTCTGCAAATTCAAAATTACTGTCAAGGCCGGTTATCATGAAGATACCTTTCGTTGCCGAGGCAACGCTGCATAAAACAAGCTTATGACCGCGATCGGATAACATCTTGCGCAGCTTCAGCAGCCTTGACAAGCTGGAGGAAGTTACAATATCAACGCCCGAAAAGTCTATTACCACATCACAATCACCTCTGTCACGAACCATCTCCATAACTGCTTCAAGCTCATCTCTCATCTCCGGCTCTCTGGACAAGTCCACTATAATAGTATTTTCAGACCAATCTTGAATCCCCATCTTAATCTCCTTGTTCCGAGTCAATAAAGTGTTTTAAGTTTTTCATTTTCAACTCATTACAGAACGAGAAAATTCATCTTACCTTGGGCTTATCTCAATGCCCTTGGTGAACAGTGCTTCCTGACTTAGCTTGGATAGTGTTTATCGAGGTTTTTTAAGAATCTGATATTCCTCCGCACAAGTCATAATTTATCTCCATTTTGCAGGAAAACAAATTTAACATTAGTATCTATCGGTTTGTTCAGGTAACAACTTTATCCTTTTGCTAATCAGACCTAGGATTTGCGAAGCCTATATCCAAGAATATCCTGTCTAATTGTTCCGTGTAATAGTATTTCCTGTCATTATCTGTAACGAGGGCTGAGAACACGGAGCTTGCAGTCTGATTAAGCCCCAGCTTTATTCATTCCCCCGTCTCTGTTCCTCAAAGCAGGGACTTTTTATTAAAACTCCCCATAATAATCTCTCTTTTTTAATATAGTCCATGAGATTGACCATTTCAGACCGATAAAATCCCTCTCATCCCCTTCCTATAAGAAATTCTGATGTGGTCTAACATGGGATTAAAATGGTGTATCATGAGAAAGCCTGCAATCCCCGGTGCGAATATGCGGCCAAGTATTTCTATGACCAATTTGACTAAAGTTATAGGTAAGTATAGACGAAAATCTTTGTGGCACTTATCCTCTTTGGTTTGCGTATGGCATTACAGAGAGGATTTATCTGAGGAAGGGTTGGAGGATTTTAACGCATATTTTAACTAAAAGAGCAGCTTTTTGTTCTTACCGACCCCGTAACCCATCACATGTTATAAGGAGGATATGGGTAAAATACACATAATGCTCTCAGAATCAACGTTGACCGACGGTTGGAAAGTGAATTTCGGGAAAAGCAGGGCAGAAAAGTTATATTTATCGGTCAGCGTGTGCACTTTTACGAAATAGATGAGTTCAGCGGTGTATCTAATTTTTGAAGATTGTAAATCTTGCATAAAAGACAGGAGTGACGATGGGATTGTTGGCGACATTATCACATCTGAGTGTGAAAGATATTGAGAAAAGTAAATATGACCAGGCGACCTTAGACTTCGCCATGACCTCTGACAGTCGAGAGCTTGTTAATGGAACCGAAGCTGAGTATGGCCGGGTGACCTCCGAGTTCGCACCCTCTTGTGACTATCGAGAGCTTGTCGATAGAACCGAAGCAGAATTTGACCAGATCATTTCAGACTTGTACAAAAGAGCTGAAGACCAATGTAACCAGATTGGTGCAACCATAAAAAGTGAAGCTGAATATGGCCGGGTGACCTCCGAGTTTGCTCCTTCCTGTGACTATCGAGAGCTTGTCGATGGAACCGAAGCAGAATTTGACCAGATCATTTCAGACTTGCACAAGAGAGCTGAAGACCAATGTAACCGGATTGGTGCAATCATAAAAAGTGAAGCTGAATATGGCCGGGTGACCTCCGAGTTCGCCCCCTCTTGTGACTATCGAGAGCTTGTCGATGTAACCGAAGCTGAATATGACCAGATCATTTCAGACTTGTACATGAGAGCTAAAGACCAATGTAACCAGGTTATTTCAATCATAAGAAAGGCCTTTGAGACAGACTTAGAATATGCTGACGCCTTGTGCGATCTGAAAATTGCCTATGAAGATCAAGGAGAATGTGACTTTACAGAATTGCAGGATGATGAGATGCAGACGAGAACGATTAAACATTTTCGTCTGCACATTGAAACATGTGATATTTACGCTATCGAGCAACGTGCTGACGCCAGTTTAGTCGGTAGCTGTGGCCCGCTGGCAGAGGACGCCTTAAAGGATTTGAACAGCTACGATTACAGCAATAAGCAAAACGACTGGGTGCAAAAAAATCTTGACAAGTTAATTTTGTGGTTCCCCTGACATCAAGTATAAGAAATATATCGAGCATTAAGGCCGGCAACTGCCATACAATTCAACGGTTCGTTATTTGCCAATTTAACAAAATGTCGTTTTCATAAACTCCTTGACACCAGTGTATTATTAAAATGTACTAGCCAATACTTCATCTGACAGACGGTATCATTTTACTCTTCCGGAAGCTTTTCGAAGATCGTCGAGAAATCCTGGTTGAATCTGGTGTCCTAAGCTTTCGGTCTTATGGATATCCTGCCATGCCTTGTCATATTCTTGTTTATCATAGTAGGCGAGTGCTCGATTGTGGTAGGCAGGACCCAACCGTGGATTTATCTCAATAGCCTTGTTATAATCTGAAATAGTCTGGTCATACTGGCCTTTAGCGATATAAGCGTTCCCGCGATTATAGTAGGCTTCAGACATCTTTGGGGCCATCTCAATAGCCTTGTTGTAATCTAAGATAGCTCGATCATATTCGCCATTCATGGCATAGTGCAATCCTCGATTGTAGTAGGCTTTAGTAAGTCCTGGATTTACCTCAATGGCCTTGGTGTAATCAAAGATGGCCTTGTCAAACTGGCCTTTAGCAATATAAGCATTCCCGCGATTATAGTAGGCTTCAGACATCTTCGGATTTATCTCAATCGCCTTGGTGTAATCATAAATGGCCTGGTCATATTCACCTTTCATGGCATAGTTCAGTCCTCGATTGTAGTAGGCTTCGGTAAATCCGGGATTTATATCAATGGCCTTGTTATAATCTGAAATAGCCCGGTCATACTGGCCTTTAGCGATATAAGCATTTCCGCGATTATAGTATGCTTTAGCCATCTTTGGGGCCGTCTCAATAGCCTTAGTGTAATTAAAAATGGCCTGTTCATATTCGTTCTTTTTTAGATGGATTGAGCCACGATTGTAGAAGTCAACAGATTTGTCTCTTAGCTTTGGGTAGAAACGGGATAAAGTACCCACTATGAGCATTACAACAATGAAGATTACGGCTTTTGTTCTCGCCTTGACTTTGATCTTTACTCTTTCATCGGCCCTGATGTTTGCCTCAGCGTATACGCCTTGCTTTTGCCTGAGATCGTCCTTGACTTTGGCTACAGTATATTCCGCCACAGCATTTGCCCATATCATTGACTCAGTAGCTTCAGCCTTAATTTTGGCTATCTGGTTGGTATAAGACTTAATTTTCTCCTGCATTTCGGCTTCGAGCTTTGCTCTAATTTTGATTTCGGCTCTAACCTTCTCTTCGGCTGTTGCTCTCGCCCTGGCTTCGATCTTTGCTCTTTCCTCCGCCCTGGCTTTTGACTCGGCGTAAGACTGCAATTTTTCTTCATTTATAGCTAAGGCTTCACTATAAACCTTGGCTTTTTCTTCTGCTCTGGTAATCGAGCGAGTTTTGGCTTCAAGTCTTTGCTGAGCATCTGATTCGCTGATGTTCTGTTCACCGGGTTTGAAAAACAATGGTTCTGCGAACTGGACTGCAACACGATTTACCATACTGCTAAGGTTGTCGATTCGACATACGCGTCCAATGCGGTTGAAAAATACTGCATCTAAGGAGTCGACTGAGCCAAAGTGTGGGACACCAAAGTCAACCTTGACCAATGTGTCCTGATGAGGACAGTGTTTATCTGCATGGCACAGCATGGCCAAACCTCTGCTGGAAACATCAACGATTTGGCCCGGAGATGTTTTTTCATTAACGCCCTTGGTAAATCGAACGGGCCAGCGATAGCGCAGCCTCTGCTCTGCCCTTTGGTGGCTGGCTTTATGGGCTGTTAATATAACAGAATCCTTTTCCCTCAAATAGTTGTAAATATCCAGCGATGGTTTCTTCTTTTTAAAGTGGGTAGCTGTTTGTGTCATAAAATCATTTATTGTCATGTCTTATTCGTCTTTATGAGTGTTGAATAATCTTAACGCATCCTCTTCTGATAGGAATCCTTTCAGAGTCATATCATCTTCGGCCCAGAGGATGCATGTAAGGTTGTTTTGCTTAAGGCTCATGGCATCAATGATAGGGATGTCCTTTAGGTAAATTACTTCCTTGTTCATAATGTCTATCGATTCAAGGAGCACATGGCATCTTGTTCACTGATTGATTGTATGCATTCTAAAAGAATTTTTTCATTGGATAGCATTTTCATGATAACCATAGAATTCATGATTAATTATCGATGAAAAAAGAGAGGGCTTGAGGAAATTCCTTGGCAAGCAGGGATTTCATGCCCCGTAGCATAGGGATTGACTGATTATAAACAGGAATTAGCTACTCTAATATGAGCATTATGCTATGTTTTTAATGAAAGCACTTGACGAAAGTGTCCGGAGAAATCGTTTTTCAATAGTAGTATGATATTATCGGACAGTAAATAATGATAACGTTACCCCAGAGTATGGCGATCACAAGTTCGTCCACTTTGAGGTCCCATATATCAAAATCCTCACAGGTAGGATCAGCTATTTCCTCTGCTTCCATTTCCTTCCTGGTGGCAAGTAACAATTCTCTCCAGTCTGAGCCAGGTTCCGGCTCATCAATCTCAATACTTATTTAACACTCACTTAAATAATTCATGGCATGTTCCTTTAAAACTTTTTCTTTTTCCTTTTAAGAGCAGTCTTCTATCGCCCGATAATGCCTATTACAAGAGCTTAATGATAGATATTGAAAGCTACTTAATATGAACAGCACGAAACAAGACAACATACTGTCCCTAAAAAGGCGGGATGCAATGAAAGGATTCAGTGGTCATCGACTTTCAAATGCGGCTGACACGTTTCTATTAGAAGCAGTAGCGAAACAAGTAGCAAACTCGGAAACTGAAGCTGCAAAAGCCATAGCTAATGTTCAAGCACAAATTGAAGAGCTGATCATGATGTTCAGTACTGAAGCTCAGAAAAAAACAAGAACATCTACCGATAAAGTAACCAAAGTGAAAGCTGAGCTGGAAGAGAAGGCAACGGTCAATGGGGAATTACTTGTTAAGGATGAGGCTGAAGAGAAGGTCACGGTTGAGGCTGAGGAAAAAGCGAGGTCTTATGCCAAGGCAAGTGCTGAGACGAAGAAGAAACTTCAAGCCCAGACTCAGGCAAGGATTGAAGCAGAGAACAAGTTAAAAGTTGAAATTCAAGCAAGACACAGGGCAGAGCAGAAGGCCAAGGCTGAAGCACAAGAGAGGGAAAAAGCTGAAATGAGAGCCCAGGCCCAAGCAAAGGCCAAATCCAAAGCCCAAGCCAAAGCAAGAGCTGAATCCGCGGCCAGAGCTAAAGCTGAGCAAGAAGCGAAAGCTGAATTGGAAGAAAAGGCAAGGGCTTATGGGAAGTTACTGGCTAAGAATGATGCAGAAGTGAAAGCCAGGGCTGAATCCGAAGCCAAAGCTGAGACTGAAAGACAAGCCAGAGCTGAGGCTGAGGAAAAAGCGAGATCCTTTGCCAAGGCAAAAGCTGAGACGAAGAAAAAACTTCAAGCCCAGACTCAGGCAAGGATTGAAGTTGAGAACCAGTTAAAAGTTGAAATTCAAGCAAGACACAGGGCAGAGCAGAAGGCCAAGGCTGAAGCTAAAGAATTTATTGATAAGAGAATTATTGGACCAAGGATAAAAGAAATGGTTTATCCAAAAAGACTCTATTGGTCTCAGTGGTTGCTCAAAGGTATCAAGGAGGACAATATTACAGCAGTTATAATTTTTTGTTCACTTTTGTGCATTGTTCTTTCTACTTTTACTGTTTCCGGTTATTTCGTATACACACTCCTCAGTACTTTCCTTTGAGTCTCTCTGCGAGATCTCGCCTTGCCTGGGAAATGCAAACTATACTAAATTTTGAGGCGTTTAAGTCATTAACACAGGGGCTAACACGAGCGGTTGATAGACTTCTCGGCCTGTTAGTTCACAAAGAAGATAGGCCCCTACAATGGCCAAACTCAAACCGAAGGGTATCTGAGGTAGGGTCAGGGGGTTTTAACACAAAATGCAGTATAAAGGGCGTTCACTGCCCTTTTTAGTCCCATATTCTGACAAAGTTGCTCCCTGAATACGCCGATAAATAGTTCAGTTTATTTTCTTAAAAAAGGAGATAAATTATGACTTGTGCGGAGAATTGTTAGGTTCTTAAAAAGCCCCGATTGACACCATCCAAGCTGACTCAGGGAACACAGTTCACCAAGGCCATTGAGATAAGCCTATGGTGAAATGAATTATCTCGTTTTGTGATGAGTTGTAAAATGATAAGCCTAAAACATTTTATTGACTTGGAGCGAAGATATTAAGATGGGAATTAAAAATTGGTCTGAAGATATTATTCTAGTGGACTTGCTCAAAGAACCGGAGATGAGAGATGAACTCCAAACGGTTTTAGAGATGGTGCATGACAGAGATAATTATGACGTAGTAATAGACTTTTCGGGCGTTGATATTATGACTTCCTCCAGCTTGTCGAAGCTGCTAAAGCTGCGTAAGAAGTTATCCGATAGTAGGCATAAGCTTGTTTTCTGCAGTGTTGCTATGGCAACCAAACGTATCTTTCTGGTAACCGGCTTTGAAGGAATATCTAAGTTTGCTGATGATAAGTTTGTGGCCCTGGCAAGTTTGCAGAAAGAGAACCAACGGGAAGTGTCAGAAGAATTTCCTGTGACGCCACCCGCGGCGTCTGAGGAGTTTCCCTTGGAAAAGCTTTGGGAAAGAAATACTAAAACCAAGTGAGCGGTGGCCGGAAATATCACCTTACTCTTATTTTTTACTGCATAGTGTACAAGACAGGTTGAAAAGAAAAGAAAGGATGTATCAGATGCCTACGGCAGAAGACTTTATGACAAAACACGTAATCAGTGTAAAAAAAGATACCCCAATATATGATGCGTTAGAGCTTCTGAGAAAAAATGACATTACTGGTATGCCGGTCATCGAAGATGATATGACTTTAGCTGGTGTAATTACAGAAAAAGATGTACTCGGGCTGTTTTACGCTGAGGGTGATGACCAAAATAAAACAGTCGATTTCTTTATGACACGACCAGCGGTTTCCTTCAGAGTGGATGAAAGTTTAGTGAATGTTTGTGATTTCATGGTGGCTCATCATTGTAGAAGAGTACCTGTAGTATCGACAAAAGGAAAACTGGTAGGGATTATCAGCAGACCGGATATTATAGACTATATTATCATGCAAAGACGAATGCAGGCCCTGGTGAATTCAGATACCAGCTTGATACGTCCTGCCACATTATTAACACAATCGAAAAAGACGCAAAAAATTAAAAGAACATTCAGCCAATATATCTTATTTGCTTGGTTTAAGAAGAAAAAGGCTAAGATGATCGACGCAATAATAACCAAAACTAAAACCAATCACACAACAAAAGACATAGGCACAAACAACACTGACAAAATGTCTAATACCAGGGCAATGGCTAAAATAGAAGAAAAACTAAAGGCCGAATCCAAGGCAAGAGCAAAGGTAGAGAAAAGGCTAAAGACAGAAATTAAGGCCAGAGCAAAAGCAGAAAAAAGCTTAAAAGCAGAAATCGAAAAAAGACAAAAAATCGAGACTCAGGTTAAGAAGATAATAGCAGAAACCGGGGTAGAAACAGGAGAAAAAGTCCGATCCTGTACAGTAGAGCTTAAAAATTGCATAGAATTAATTAATAATGATAGTGACAGTACTGTCGGCGAGCTGAACGGAAGTAATAACCATACTGATGTAAATAATATTAATAATAGGAAATCTAATACCCGTCTCGGTAATTATAATAGTGCTGGCAGCGTTAAAAGCAGTAAAAGCAGCAAGAAAAAAAGCAGTACAAGCAGCAAAAAAGATATCTCCCCTGCAGAAATGGTGACTTTAGCGGCCAAAGCAGAAGAAAAGATATGCGAAGCTGTAGCTAAAGCTAAAGAAGAAGATAAAAAGGCTAAGCGTGCAAAGTAAAATGCTATTCGATAAGCAAAAACAGTCACATCCATACTACCAGTACGCAATTGGCTTGAAGATACTCCAAACTTATCCCGATCCTACCTCAGATACCCTTCGGCTTGAGTTTGGCCATTGTAGAACGATACCATCAAACTCACTGGCCAGGTCAGCTATCGTTTTGTCGCCTTTGGCCGCCGCAAGAGCGACTTTCGACTTAAACTGAGCACTGTGATTACGTCTTTTGTTCTTCATAAATCTATCCCCTGAATACGTTATCGTCTCAGACGACAAATCCACCCTAATCATGCGCCCAGTTTTTGGGGAGTATTATACATCAACGAGATATGCTAATAATTAATCAAGAGATTTTCCTTGACAGGAAGTGGTTGTTTGGGTATAAATATAATTGGTATAGTTTATGTGTGTATAATCAGGTTACTGTGGATTTTGTGTGATAAAAGGAAGGAGGCTGCATTATAGATTTACTTTTCCAACGCAGAATTGGAAATAGCCAATTCTCATAAGAAATTTATGTCTTAGTGCATCCAAAATACAATTCGTAATCATTTTAACTTTTTTTAAGGAGGACTATTATGTCTAAGAAATTAACTTTGTTGGTATTAGTGTTGGCCTTTGGTCTTACTGTGGGAGTCGCCGGCGCCAGCGAGATAAAGATTAATTTCCAGTCATCCGGGGCACCAATACCTGATGGGTATCTGCCCGAATATGGAGATCCATTTGGTGAACACGACAGCGGCTGGAATTATGGCTGGGACCAAAACATAAGGAGTGGTGCGCGTGACCGTAACAGCGGAAACGCTCCCGATCAGCGCTACGACACCATCAACCACCTCCAGCAGGCCGGCGACAGGATATGGGAGATCGAGTTGCCTACTAATGGCACCTACAATATTTTTCTGGTTTGCGGCGACCCGTCATACATCGACCAGACTAATAACTTTGACGTCGAAGGTGTTCTTCTGGAGGACCCGGACGGTCAGGCCGGAACCGGTTTCGATTTTGACGAGTTCAATGTGACAGTAGAGGTGAGCGATGGTCGTCTAACCATCCAGCCAGGGACCGGCGCACAAAACTGCAAGATATGCTTTGTGGATATAGAAAGCGCCGCTCTGACCCAATTTTTCCAGAAAGCCAGAGACCCCGACCCAGCCGATGGTACCGAAGGCGTAATCGATGCGATCCTTATGTGGACATCTGGAGATACGTCGGTAGTCCAGCAGGTGTATTTCGGTACAAATCCTGACGATCTTGTTCAAGTAAGTAAGCAGGCTTATACTGTTTACTGGCGCCCGGAACCTATGGATCCGGGAACAAAGTACTACTGGCGGATCGATGGGGAAGAAGCCGACGGCACTATCATAACAGGTGATGTCTGGAGTTTCGTGGCCCTGTCGCTGAATGCCTGGGGCCCCGGCCCGGTTGACGGTGACACCGATGTGATGATAGACACACAGCTCAGTTGGAGCAAAGGTGATTCCGTCTTACCGCTGAAGCATCATATCTTCTTTGGCACCGACGAGACTGAAGTAGCCGAAGGAACCGGCGACACCGATAAAGGAATCCTGGAAGAGACAACGTATGATCCGGGATTACTTAATGCGGATACCATCTATTACTTCCGTGTCAACGAGGTCGAGTTGCTCGGAGGAGAACGAGAGGGCAGCGTCTGGAGCTTTAAGACAGTCGAGCCCGGCCCGGGAAAGATTATCCGAGAGTGGTGGTTTAATATGAGTGGCTCTGCCGTATCCAACTTAACGAGTAGTGATCGCTATCCCGACAATCCTGATGGATCGGAATTTGTGTCGTATTTCCAGGGCCCGACAGACTGGGCCGAACAATATGGCAGCAGACTTCGCGGCTGGCTGTTCGTCCCGGAAACGGGCGATTACACGTTCCTGATTGAAGCCCTGGATCAAGGTGAGATACACCTGAGCACCGATGAAGATCCGGCCAATGCAGTCACAATCGCAAGCACAGAAGCCGAGGCAGAGTCACAACCGCAGGCTCTGGAGGCCGGCAAAAGATATTACATCGAAGGTTTGATGAAGCACAATACGATCGGCGACAGTATCATGGTTTCCTGGCAACGCCCCGGCAGAAACATGGAAGTTATTAGTGCCGATTACATCGGCGCAACTCCATATCTGGCTGAGAAAGCGTATGCTTCGACCCCTGCTGATGGTGCTTCGGATATAAGTCAAACAGCGGATCTTACCTGGTCGCCGGGAGTCTTTGCCGCTTCCCATCAGTTATACTTCGGCACAAACGCGGATGCCTTGAAAAACGCCGATACCAGCTCACCCGAGTACAAAGGCACCAGGCAGCTTGACTCTGAAAGCTATGATCCTGGCCAACTTGAATGGAATACAACTTACTACTGGCGAATCGATGAGGTCAATGACGCTAATCCGGAAAGTCCCTGGACAGGCAGTCTCTGGAGCTTTACGACAGCCAACTTCATTATAGTAGATGATATGGAGAGCTACAACGACATCAATGAAGGTGAGCCGGCTTCTAACAGGATATATCTGGCCTGGGTGGACGGATTCGACAACCCTGCAATAAACGGTTCTGTCGTTGGTTATGCCGCTGTTCCTTTCGCCGAGCAAACGATCGTTCACGGCGGCAGGCAGTCGATGCCGTTTGCCTATAACAATGCTGTTGGAAAATCTGAGGCAACTCTGACATTGACCGACCAGCGCGACTGGACAGACCATGGCGTCAACACACTGGCAATTTGGTACATTGGCGATGCGGCCAACGCCGCCGAACCGATGTATGTTGTTCTCAATGGCACCGCGGCAGTCACCAATGATAATCCTGACGCGTCACAGGTAACTGTATGGACCGAATGGACTATCGACCTGCAGGCGTTTGGTGTGAATCTTACCAATGTCAATACGATTACTCTTGGTCTTGGTAATAGAAATAATCCCGTTGCCGGTGGTTCGGGCATCATGTTCTTCGATGATATTCGTTTGTATGCTCCGGCGCCGTAAGCCGGAACCGGTAGTCAAAATTACATCGTTGATATTACAGATTTGTATTAACTCGGGGCTTATATCGATTGATTCGGTATAGGCCCCGCTTGATTTAAAACAATGACAAAAAACGTCAACATAAGCCGAGAACCTGGAGGGTCAGTCACCTATTTTTTTCGTTTCTTCTGGATAATGATTAGGTGGGCCTCGTAGATCAGGTCCATGAAGTGGCTTGGAGAGAAAAATCGTTTGGGCAGAGGCTCAAATTTGGGCTGCCTGGGGGAATGGCATGAAGATAAGCCTCGGAGTTCATTTTCGGCGTCTCTCCTTCATCAGA
>JACNGQ010000007.1 GCA_014384025.1 Planctomycetota bacterium
CCCACCCGTAGTCCGCGCCGCGCGAGAAGCCCTTTACGGTCTTTCTGAGGTCCCGGAATGGCAGGTGCTCGCGACAACGCACTCGCCGATTTTCATCGACGTGTCGAAGCCGCACACAACGATTGTAAGGATCGCGCGTGGTGGCGGGTCACGAACCAAGGTGTTCTCGACCGACCGGGCCGCGTTTTCAGACGAGGAGCGAGAAAACCTCCGCATGGTGCGTTCATGTCATCCCACCGTGACGGAGTTCTTCTTCGCCGACCGCGTCTGGCTACTGGAGGGTGAGACCGAGCATGCCGTGTATTCGGAGCTATTACAGCGAAGCAAGCTTGACGTGTCGCGGGGAGTGCACCTCGTCAACTGCATGGGCAAGGGCAATCTGGTGCTGTTCGCGCGCATACTGAACCAGTTTGGAAGCTCCTACACAATCATCCATGACACCGATTGCCCGCGGATCCAACGCAATGGGAAGTGGCAGCGCAACGGCATGTGGACCATCAACGAGCAGATAGTTCAGGTGGTCCAGCAAGCCGGTGTGGGGGCTGCTACTCGAATTCTGATTGCCCAGGTACCGGACTTTGAACTCCATTACATTGGTCGCAAGCTCGCCGCGGACAAACCGTATCAAGCAGTCCGTACACTCCATCGAGGCGACTTCCAGACGAGCGAAGAGACGAGGCTGTTGCGGGGCGCAGCAGACGCCATTCTCAGTGAGATACACGAGGGCCTCTATAGGAGCATCGACGAGCTTCAGGAAAAGGTGAGGCAGTGGATCAACTCCGAAAATCCGTCGCCTTCTGAGCGGTGGGACATGTCGGATGATGCTGGCGCCTAACAACAGCATCCAGCTGACGGCGCTTCGCGCCGCAGCTGATGCTGAGCGTTATGTTTTAAGAGTAAGTGGTAATTACTTTCATATTAAGGCTGGAGGATGCCATGCTAGTAGATATGGTCACAAAAAATTATGCGATAAATTATAGAGTTATTACTAAAGATGTCCTTGACAAGATCACTAGATTATTTTCGAAATTAAAGAAAGAGGCAACTGATGAACTGCCTCAAGATCTGATCGAAATTCTCTATGTAATTCGAGTAGCAAATGAAACATACTCAGGCCCTTCTTATGATGAATTTATAAGTCAATTTGATAAAAATAAAAAAGCCGATTTTCTTCAAATTATTTTTCAATCTCTCGATCCAGAAAGAAAAGCACCAAATCGAAGAATATCCCTTACAATCGATAGAAAAGATAATAATAACCTAGAGATTCTTGGTGTTAAAGAAACTTGGGTGAAAGGTTCATTCGATAGATTTAAAGGAATAATTGATAATCTGCCAAAACGGAATCAAATATTATATAATGCTTATTTTGAAATGGGTGTACAGCTATTAGCTGCTTTCTCATTAACAACCTTTTCAATTTATTCTGCAATACAAATCTCTAGTATTACATCCTTTGAATATAGTTCAGTGTTTATTTTTGTTGTATTATTCGTTCTATTTTCGAATATCTGGACATACCTTGGTAGAGGGTTAATTCATTTAAGAAACACTTACTATCCAAAAGTTGATATAAGAGAACCCCCAAGGAAACCAATACTATTGAGTATTGTAAGTTTTTTACTGCTGGTATTTGCTACTTGGGGAGTAAACTATATTCTAGATCTAATATTCAAAAACAAAACATAACAACACAATGGAGCGGGACTTTTTAAAAGCTACGCTCGTCTCTCGCTCTGCATTAAAAAACCCCTCATTGTGGGCGTTCGGTGAAGCCCTATTTTCAATAGTTTTAGGAGAGAAAGCTTGTCACTACTTGAAATGTATCGTGGGAGTGTCCAACGAAAGCGAGAAGAGATATCGCGTTTTCAAAACGATAAATCACGAGAACAGAAAAAGCTTGCAGATATATCAGGAAAAATTCAAAGAGCATCAGAAGCCCTGGGTCGTACAACAAATCAGAGTACTGCTCAATCCAAGCTACGGGAAATAGAACGTTATCAGCGGGAGTCAGCAAATGTTGAAAAAAAGGTTGCGGATATTGAATCTAAAATAGCTCGAAAGCATAAAGAATTAATTGATGAAGAAAAAAAGGTGGCCCGTGAAGAAGAGAATGAAGCTAAAAAACGTAATCGTGAATTTGAGAAACGGGAGCGTGATCATCAAAGACGCATGGCAGACATTAATAACACATTGAATAAACACGGTAGGCTTCATATAGAAACCCAAACTGTGTTAGAAAAGCTTCAACAACTACCAGAGAAAATTATTGTCCTCTTTCTTGCTGCAAATCCATTGGATCAGCTACAATTACGCCTGGATGAGGAAGCGCGATCAATCGCGGAAATGATTCGAAAAGCAAAACATCGAGACTCTGTTTTATTTGAATCTTGCTGGGCTGTTCGACCTATGGATATTTTGCAAGCACTAAATGAGCATGCACCTGCCATTGTGCATTTTAGCGGACACGGTTCAGACCAGGATGAAATCGTTTTTCAAGACGCCAATGGTAATGCAAAATTCGTTAGCAAAGAGGCCATTGTCCAAACCATGATGGCATCCTCTGAAGATATTCGGCTGGTCTTTTTTAATACATGCTATTCTCGGAACCAAGCTGAGGCTGTTGTTGAACACGTTGA
>JACNGQ010000006.1 GCA_014384025.1 Planctomycetota bacterium
GGATCTTACTATAATAAACCACCATTTCATCAATCATCCTGTCCTTCCAGCGTTCATCCATGACCATGCAAACCTCACACTGGCTGTTCTCACCTTTCCGATAAATGCCAGCTTTCGATACAAGACAGTCTTTCAGCACTAATATCGTCCTGCCTTTCTTAATTTCGCTTCTTCCTCCGCATATTCTTCCTGGGAGAGCAGGCCTATAGCCTTCAGATGCCTCAGTTTTCGCAGCCATTCGCCCGGATCAGGTTGAGGTGACTCCGTCTCCTTTGAAGAAAGCCCTTTTTTTGACGAGGTCCGCTTAGACGGGTTGGATATTTTTTCAACCTCAGAATTGGGTATTAGCCAGGTCGATCCTAATTTCGTCGCTCGCAATTGTCGATCTACAATCCACCGCCTGACAGTAGACTCCGGAACACCAAAAGATTCCGCAACTTCCGCAACCGACCAAGCTTTGCGATTTTCCTTCTCTGGTTTGCCTCTCGGTGATTCCATGCCTTTTTCGGAACTTGGTGCAGGAGTTTTTTTCGGTGAGCCCAGATAAACGAGGATTTCGTCATCATTCAGTAATTCTTCGACAGCCAAGCCTACGGCACCTCCAAAAATGTTTTCGAGACTATCCACAGACATATTGTTCCCTTCATATTCCCGACTATATCCGTCCCTTGTGGTAACTTTGAGGAACACTATGCACCGACATACGTGATCGGATAAGACTACTCTCTTTCTACACTGTGTCAAACATTGTTACTATTTCTAATGACGTAGGTCTATGTTTTCGATTTGGACAAATTAGTAATGGAAGCAAATTTGCCAGATTTTCAATGAAGGTCTTTGGCGAAAAAGCTTTCTTTAAAATGCACTTTGCCAAGTCATGTGCTATTAGCGAAAAGACGAATGTTATTCGTTGAGCTGTAACAGATTTCAATTCTATCTTGGCAGAGACAACAGCATATTCGATTATTATTGAATTCGCAATAAGAGAAGCAAGGATTGAGCTATAAGCAGTGACCAGAACTATATTTTCATTTTCAGATGTTATTTGGTCAGCATGCAGCATTGACTTTATGGATTTGAAAAACAGCTCAATTTGCCATCTTAGTCGATAAATGGGGTATATCCATTCTGCTAATGCCATTGAACTTGGCATATTTGTAACGTACCATCGGTATTCTTTTGTGAGAGGAAAGCGAAAACCAATAAGGCGAACCTTAAGGGATTTTGTTCCCGGGAGATTCAACTTTCCCCAGACCTCGACAATCATACCTCTCAGGTTAACATTTTTGTCCAACGGTCGCCCAATGTGTCGCTTCGCCACACCCTTGACGACCTTTGTTATTATTGGGACGGAGTTTGCTTTTAGGCGGCATACAAACCAGACCCCAATTTCACTCAGTTGATACAGAAAAGCATGACTGAAGTAGCCGAGATCAAATAGAAACAAAGACCCCTTTAATTGATTCAAATCTGGAAGGAACTTGCTGTCGTGTGGCTTTTGGGCGCTAATTTTAATCCATTCTGTGCTTCTTACACTCAGTCTGTATAGGGCGCTTAATTTTAAGCAGGCAGGGCTGTGATTTTTTCGATTGCCGGGAAATATATTTGATAACCCGGCCGGCAGTCGTATAGGAGATGCATCGTACATAAATACATCCTCAAATACAGAAAGCCATGAAAGTTTCGAAAGGGCCTTTTCCTGAATATGGAAAGAGAATCCAAGGACAGCTTTTTCAATAAAATCCAAGAGTGTTTTATTTGCGATTCGTTCCCAGAAGCTGCTTCTGGAAACATTCTTTCCGGTGTGTTTTACAAAATTTCTATGGGCATCAGCGATACTCTTCTTCTTTCCACAAACGGAGAAGGTGGTGATTAAAGATACCACGATTTCAAAAAGAGGAATTTTTTTTCCCGCTGGAAGTGATCATTGATGCCTAGAACTTTTCGCAACGTATTCAACTTATGAATAAAACTCATAATGCACCTCCTTCATCAACTGCTTCTGCATTGATCTTAAGCGCAAATGTATTGGGTGCAACGCGGATGAATGTCTTTCCGGCATTAATCTTTTTTATTAAAGCAGAGACGATAGAGTCTCTTTCCAAATTGACACCATAGTCTTTTTGAGCAATCTGAATAATTTTTGAAATATGTATAGGCTGGTAGGAGTTTTGAAGTATGTCTTCGACGATAGTTAGATTCGACGTACGCTTTAGTTTTTGTCCGGGAGGCACTGTTTTCCGTTGATGGCGATAAACAACCCTAAGCTGAGCTTGCAACAATTCCCGCTTAATTTCCAGATACTTGTCTATGTCAGGCATTTTATCCTCCTTTCAGTTTTAGAAGTTGAAAGGAGCATATACCAAACGAGCCAGTATGTCAAGTAATATTTACGTACCTTTTATGGAATATCTTGATACTCTTTTAGCTCTATTATTCAATATGTTAAGTGGCTTTGGACACACATTAGGTACGTCTTAACCGATCACGTATGTATGCACCGACTAAGGAAAGCAGCCGGAATCATATCTATTTTAGGCGTAACGGAAACGTTTAAGCGCTTATCGGCTTCTCCAGTAACGACAAACCCTTTCTTTTCTAATTCCGTTTTCAGCAAAGATATTGCTGTCTCTGT
>JACNGQ010000033.1 GCA_014384025.1 Planctomycetota bacterium
CAACGACCCGAATGTTGTCGCGTCCACCGTTATCGATGGCGACAATCATGCGGTCCCTTTTGCCGGAGGTGAAGACGCGAGCTGTATTCTGGCCGGCTTTACAATTATCGATGCAAACGCAGCTGTCTATTGTTCCGACGCTTCACCTGCAATTACCAACTGCTTTATCACAGGCAACAGTGGCCCCGGAATAGAAATACAAAACGGCGGTAATCCGGCAATTATGAACTGCGAAATTACCCTGAACGATGGCCCGGGTATCCAGATGCGAAAACACGCTGCGGGGCGAAAGGTAACTTACAATTACGCTACGGTATCCAATTGTCTTATTGCTGAAAACGGCCAATACGGCATTCAAGATGGAATTGTGACAATCACTAACTGTACTATTGTAGCAAATGGCTTGTGCGGCGTTTCCGGCTACGCCCCGGCAATCACCAACTCTATTATCTATTACAACGGCTCTGATGGTGCTCAGATAGAAAGTCAATCAAACGCAATAGTAACTTATTCTGATGTCCAGGGTGGCTGGCCCGGCGATGGTAATATCGACGCCGACCCACTTTTTACCGATGTAATGTATGGCGATTTTCATTTGCTTACAGGTTCACCCTGTATCGATGCTGGAGATCCGAGTACTTCAGTTGATTTAGAACCGGTGCCGAATGGCGGTATTATTAATATGGGAGCCTATGGAGGAACACCGCAAGCCAGTTTGTCTCAGTAAGAAGCGGATTTTAGTGTTGATTTGAACTGAAGTGTACAAATCAGTTATCAGGTTTTTTACTCATATTTTAAGCCCAGAAGGATGTTCAGCTAAGGAGTAGAAACTATCGAACAACCAGCTTGAAACATAGCTGTATTGCATATTTTAACGCCAGATAGTATAATATAGTATAATAATGACTGATGAAAAGGAAGGATTGGGAGTTTATAAATTATAGTAGTATTATAATGTTTTTCAGAAGAACAAAATCCTTTTTTTCATTTCCACGAACAATCCGGGATGATAAGCAACAGCCTCACAAGCCCAAAGTATGTCCAAAGGCGGGTAAATATCCTTGGAACAGCAGGAAGCATTGGTGGTTGATATGGCTGTTTCCCATTGCAGGGCTGTTGTCGCTGATTTGGTTTTTGATTCGCGTGTTGCCGAAGCCTTCCCGTGCCACGTATCCCTGCCAGCGTTTTGCGGCGCCGCTTGCGAGTGGTTTTGTGGTTTGGATTGCAGGGCTGATAGCTTCGACTCTGGCGTACAGTAAGGCAAGGCGGATGGTATATCAATCTCGGTATGTGGTTGCAGGAGTTTGTTTGATCTTGGCGATTGCAGCTATATGGTTGGCTACCAGTGTAACAAATGTGAATTCTACATTAGCGGCCGATACGCATCTTGCCAATAGTCCCATCGGTGTTCCTAAGGGTCTTCATCCCGGGAGAGTTGTGTGGATTCACGACCCGGATACCACTGATTGGAAAGGTCCCAACGTGGGTGATGGATACTGGTGGGAAAGTGATAACACCAATCAGCAGGTGCTGGATTCGATGATGCTCAATGCCATTAGTGGACTGGCTGGTGTGCCGGATATTTCCGAGGCGTGGGACCTTCTTTTTCGACACTTTAATAAGGAACGTGGAAAAGGGGATGTCGGATATCAGCCGGGAGAGAAGATCATGATAAAAGTAAATTTTGTTCAGATGATTGCGGTGGGGGGCGATACTAACTATAACTTTATCTACCGCAGGCCAAATTACCCGATATGTTCTCCCCAGATCATGCATGCGCTGCTTGAGCATCTCGTGAATATTGTTGGAGTGCCCGAATCCGACATTACGATCGGCGATCCGACTTGTCTATGGTGTCATGAGTTTTACGATATGATTCAACCGGACTTTCCCCAGGTTCGTTATCTGGATTATCTGGGTCACTTTGGACGAACCAAATTTACCCAATCGGCTGAACCATTTTACTTCAGTACGACGAAAGCTGGTGGAAGTGCCTTGGATTACGTATTGAACTCTTATGTTGATGCGGAGTACTTTATTAATCTGTCGTCTTTGAAAGGACATTACGATCAGGCCGGAATTACTCTTTGCGGGAAGAACCATTACGGCTCCCTCCGGGAGCCCTCTGCTGGAGGGTATTATAACATGCATTTGGATACATCGTTCAGTGTTCCTCAGAGTGGTAGATATAGAAGTATGGTTGATCTTATGGGGCACGAACAAATCGGCGGTAAAACGTTTCTTTGCCTGATCGATGGATTATATGCCGGCAAACATGGTCTGAGATATCCGGACAATTTACCGCGGAAATGGCAGATGGAACCTTTCAATAATGATTGGCCTTCGAGCCTTTTTATCTCACAAGATCAGGTGGCGATTGACTCGGTTTGTTTTGATTTTCTCATTGCCGAATGGCCCGATACTAACGGCCCGGCGCACGCTGGAGCCGATGATTATATGCATGAGGCGGCGCTGGCGGACAATCCTCCCTCCGGGACGTTTTACGACCCAGAAGGCGATGGAATACCTTTGGCAAGCCTCGGCGTTCATGAGCACTGGAATAATCCTGTCGATAAACAGTATTCACGCAATTTAGGGACCGGGGACGGCATTGAACTTGTAACGCCCTCATTCGCTACTGCCGATGGGCCGGTTGGGAACTTAACTACAGGACAAAGATATGATTATATTAGACATGCCATTAGTGAAGCTGGCCCCGGCGACCATATAGTTGTCAGCGAGGGTATTTATTTCGAAAACATCAGCTTTAATGGTAAAAACCTGACACTTAGCTCAATCGATCCCGACGATCCGAATGTTGTCGCGGCTACTGTTATCGACGGTGACAACCATGCCGTAACTTTTGCCGGTGGTGAAGATGAAAGCTGTGTGCTTGCCGGATTTACAATTACTGATGCGAACGCGGCTGTCTATTGTTCCGACGCTTCACCTGCAATTGTTAACTGCGTCATAACAGGCAACAGTGGATCCGGAATAGAATTACTAAACGGCAGTAATCCGGCAATCATGAACTGTGAAATTACCAGGAATGGTGGCTCAGGTATCAAGATGCTCAAACACGCTCTGGGGCGACGGATAATTTACAACTACGCTTTAATAACCAATTGTCTTATTGCTGAAAACGGCAAATACGGTATTGAAGACGGCATTATTGTAATCATTAACTGTACTATTGTAGCAAATGGCTTGTGCGGCATTTATAGCTACGAGCCGATAGTTATCAACTCTATTATCTATTATAATGACTCTGAAGGTGTTCAGATAGAAAGTAATTTAGACGCTATAGTAACTTATTCTGATGTCCAGGGCGGCTGGCCGGGCCAGGGCAATATTGATGCCGACCCGCTTTTTGCTGATGTAATTCAGGGTGATTTTCATTTGCATAAAGGTTCACCCTGTATCGATGCCGGTAACCCGGATTCAGAATTTACCATGGAGTCCGAGCCCAACGGCCAGCGCATCAATATGGGGGCCTATGGTGGTACGCCGCAAGCCAGTCTGTCTCAGTAAGAAAAGGATTTTAGCACTGATTTGAACTGAAGTGTATAAATCAGTTGTCAGGATTTGTTGCCCAGCATTTTTTTGCCCCGCAGGATGTGATGGTAATGCTGAGCGAAGCGGTGGGCCTCGTCCCTGACATATTGAAGCAGCTTACGCACAGGTGAATTAGCAGACAGCTTTAACGGTGTGCTTTTACCCTGCAAATAAATATCTTCCTCCTTCTTGGCAATAGAAGCAATCGTTATATCGGGCGCTTTCATTTCTCTCAGTGCTTTTTCAGCGGCTCTAAGATGCCCCAGCCCGCCATCGATCAGGACAAGGTCCGGCCAAAGCTCTTCGCCGCGCAGGGCGTATTTATATCTGCGTTTTACCACCTCTGCAATCATTGCATAATCGTCGATACCTTTGACGGTTTTTATTTTAAACCTTCGATAGCCGCTTTTGAATGGCTTGCCGTCGATGAATTTAACCAGCGAGCCGACCGCCTCTGCTCCTGAAATATTGGCTACGTCAATTCCTTCGATAATCCGAACCGGCTCAGGCCTTTGCAGTAATTCTCGCAGTTTTATCAGGGCTTCAGTCGGGTCGGCGGCAAAGACCTCCGGCTGAACATTTTCATCAGGACTGCCCCGTTGATCGAGACGTTCAATCAATCGAATGCGGTCACGTAACATTGCGGCTTTTTCGTATTGAAACGCCTCGGATGCCTCTGCCATTTGTTTTCTTAACTGGCGAAGGATAATCGAACGCTTCGAACGCAGGAATTTTACAAGGTCCCTGGTAATTTTTTTGTACTCATGCTTGTCAATTTTGGCTCCGCACGGAGCGGTACACTGTTTTATGCTGTATAAAAGACATGGCCGAAAGAATCTTCGCTTGCCGTCGTCTTCACTGATATTCAGATTACACGTTCGAAACCTGAATATCTTCTGTAATACTACAAGGACCCCCCGCAGGTCTTTTGCACTGGTAAAAGGTCCGAATAACCTGCTGCCTTTCTGGCGGGGTTTTCGTGTTATATAGACACCCGGAAAATCTTCCCTGCTGGTTATTTCCAGATATGGAAACGTTTTATCATCGACAAGGTCCGTATTATAGGGCGGACGGATGTCTTTTACCAGACGGGCCTCTTTGAGCACTGCATCGACTTCGTTCGGAGTTTCGAGAATATCAACCGTTTCGACTTTACAGAGCATTTCAACTATTTTAGGCCCGCGTGATGCAGAAAGGTCAACTCCCGGCTGAAAGTAGCTGGAAACTCGGCAGCGCAGGTTTTTGGCCTTGCCGATATAAAGCACTTTATCCCCGGAATCCTTCATAAAATAGAGCCCCGGCCCGGCCGGAAAACTCCTGATCTTTTCTCGAATCGTTTCAATTTTTCTATTTGCTTTGGCTGACATATCTTTATCTTAACATCATTGTTAAGTTATCTAAAATAGATTGCCCCCCAACAAAATTTTTTTTTCTTCATAGATTCAGTAACTACAAGGATTAAGAACAAGACAAAAAAAAATATCAGGAAATTTCAAAATTTGGCCTTTACACCTCATCAAATTTTCATTAGTTTGCCGATACTGTTTCTTACGGGATTTAACACTATATCTTGCTTAATTCCCGGTCATTTTACTATATATTGTGGTCTTTTTTTTCGCAGGGAGGCGTTAAATGTCGTATAAATTCGACCCCGAAAATCCTTTCACTACAGAGAAATCGCTGCCGGAAATGGCTGTAAATGCAGACGAATCAAGGGGTTTAAAGATGAAGCATTTTTTTTCGACTCCGGGTGTACATCCATTCGATCAGCTCGAATGGGAAAAACGTTCGGCAAAAATTACAGACGACAGCGGACAGGCAATATTCGAACAGGACAATATCGAAGTTCCGGCTTCCTGGAGTCAACTGGCGACAAAGGTCGTGGCCAGCAAATACTTTTATGGTGATATCGAAACCGGCCAGCGAGAGCATTCGGTAAAACAGCTTGTGCACCGGGTTTGCAAAGCAATCGCCGACCGAGGCAGAAAAGACGGCTATTTTGCCGCCGACGAAGACGCCGAGGTATTCTACAACGAATTAGCATGGTTATGCGTCAATCAATATGGAGCGTTTAATTCACCCGTATGGTTTAATGTGGGCCTTCTGGACGTCTATGGCGTTGCCGGCGGCAAACACAATTTCCGTTGGGACCCAAAGGAACAGACCGCGGTTCCATGTGAAAACAGTTACGAATATCCGCAATCATCGGCCTGTTTTATCCAGTCCGTTAAGGACTCGATGCAGGACATTATGCGACTGGCAACCAGCGAAGCAATGCTCTTCAAGCACGGCTCGGGAACAGGAACAGACCTTTCCACACTGAGAAGCAGTAAAGAAAAATTATCGGGCGGCGGCAAGCCCTCGGGTCCTTTGAGTTTTATGAGGGTCTATGACCAGATAGCGGCCGTAATCAAATCCGGCGGGAAAACCCGGCGAGCCGCAAAGATGCAGTCGCTAAAGGTTGAACATCCCGATATTAAGGAATTCATTACCTGCAAAACCGAAGAGGAGAAAAAGGCCTGGGCGCTTATCGAGGCCGGCTACGACAAAGACCACAACAACGAGGCATACAGCAGTGTAATGTTTCAAAATTCCAACCTGTCGGTCCGCGTAACCGACGAGTTCATGCAGGCCGTCGAAAAAGAAGACACCTGGACCACATACTCTGTAACGACGGGCGAGAAGATGGACGAGCATTCGGCACGCGAGCTGATGGACCTGATTGCCGAAGGTACGAGGATTTGCGGAGACCCGGGCCTGCAGTACCACAGCACGATAAATCGCTGGCACACCTGCCCGAACTCCGGACCGATTAACGCCTCGAATCCATGCAGTGAATATATGTTCGTCGATAACTCGGCCTGTAATCTGGCTTCCCTGAATCTTTTGAAGTTCCGAAACGAAGACGCCTCTTTTGATACTGAAAGCTTCAAAAAGGCGATTCGGATGTTCATCATTGCTCAGGAAATTTTAGTTGATAACGGAAGTTATCCCGACAAGGCTGTTGCCGTCAACAGTCATGTATTCCGTCCGCTCGGGCTTGGCTATGCAAATCTCGGCTCTCTTATGATGAGCCTGGCATTTCCTTATGATTCCGAACAGGCTCGGGCAATCGCCGGAGCAATCAGTGCCGTGATGACCGGAACTGCCTATGTGGCCAGCGCCGAAATAGCCGGATTGAAAGGGCCTTTCGAGCAGTTCAGCAACAACCGCGACGCTATGCTCAAGGTTATAAATATGCATCGCAAGCACGCCTATGATATTCCCGAGACCCATTGCCCGGACTACTTGCGCAACGCCGCCAAGGATGCCTGGGACCAGGCCTTTGACGCTGGCTCCAGGGCCGGCTTCCGAAACGCCCAGGCTACCGTGCTCGCGCCCACGGGCACTATTGGTTTCCTGATGGATTGTGATACTACCGGCATCGAGCCGGATATAGCACTGGTTAAGTATAAATTATTGGCTGGCGGCGGAATGCTTAAGCTTGTCAACAAGACCGTACCGATGGCCCTTGAGAGGCTCGGCTACAGCGCCGATGAGGTCAAATCCATCTGCGACTACATAGATGAAAATGACACTATCGAGGGTGCCAAAGAATTTAATCCGGCCCATTTGCCCGTTTTCGATTGTGCTTTCAAGCCGCGTAACGGCAAACGCTGCATCAATTATCTGGCGCATCTGCAAATGATGGCTTCGGTACAGCCATTTATATCAGGCGCCATAAGTAAAACCATCAATATGCCGGAGGAAAGTACGGCCGAAAATATTTCTGCCGCTTATATTGAAGGATGGAAGCTCGGATTAAAGGCGGTTGCTATATATCGTGACGGCTCGAAAAAGCTTCAGCCCGTCTCTACTAAAAAGCACAAGGATACCAGGGCAAAAGCACCCGCAGAGGCATCCACTCCGGCCAGGCCATTCAGACGACGCCTGCCGGATACCAGACATAGTATTACGCACAAATTCTCTGTACAGGGACATGAAGGCTACTTGACGGTGGGGCTGTATGAGGACGGTCAGCCTGGTGAGTTGTTCATCACTATGGCCAAGGAGGGCAGCACCGTCGGTGGTCTGATGGATGTTATAGGTACCTGTACTTCAATGGCACTGCAATACGGCGTGCCGTTAATTACCCTGGTGGACAAATTCCGTCACGCACGATTTGAGCCGTCAGGTATGACCTCGAACAGAGACATTCCATTTGCAAAAAGCCTGATTGACTACATTTTCTGCTGGCTCGGCTGTCAGTTCATACCAGGCTACGCCGACAAAAACACCCCCAACAGGACCGCCGCCGCCAACCCGCCGGAAAACAAAAATACGACCACCGCCAGAGAAGTGGTGGAAAAGACAAAAGACCTCGCGAAGAAAATTGCCGAGGCAAAATCCGAAACAAAAATCAAAGCACAGGCTTTCGCTCTCAAAAAACCGGCTCTTTCAGCTCCAAGGACGGCCAAGCAGCCGCCTTCAGCCCCCAAAATTATATCCACCGAACCTGTCGGCCGAATCAGTGCCCTCGTCGGCTCAGTTATTACAGAAAGCTCCGGCCCGTTACAAACTGAAATGAAGACTTTAGAGCAGTTTAACGCCCAGTTTTCCCATTTCACCGGTGATGCCCCGGCCTGCGATGTATGCGGCTCTATCACCGTCAGAAACGGAACATGCTACAAATGCTTCAACTGCGGAAACTCAATGGGCTGCTCATAGAATTTAACTATCCTTCGATATTCTGCATTCCTTGTTGAATATTCGATATTTCTTTTTTTATCCTCACGTAGGGGCAACCCCATGTGGTTGCCCAAATTTCCTTGTAGAAAATATGGCGGCTTGCCCCACCTTTGTCACCCCGAGCGCAGTCGAGGGGTCTGGCCCACAATATTGCGTGTGTACACATTTATAAAAAAGAAAAGCCAACGATTCTGAAATCTGAAATCCTTTCCTTTTTTTCCAAATAACAAATCTCTAATTACCTAATTCTCTGAAAATTCTTGTTCTTTTCACTTTTTACTTTTGCCTTTTTACTTCTTCTCTGTTATCCTCTACCCCTTAAAGGCGTGAACCACAACTGCGGATTTCACTTAAAAAATGCCGGCTTTGCTGACCTCAATCGGCGCTTCACGCTTCACTATATACACGATACGATTTTTTTTACTAAAAGCACGATGCCGACGGGAACGGAGTCTAAATACTCTCTATGATCTATACCCATGTCTTAAGCAAAGGAGGCCGCGGCATCCGCAGCCCGCTTGATGGGCTTTGATAAGGTTTATACAGTATGTATAAACCCGAGCGTCTTTAATGGAAGAGTTTTGCAAATACCTGATATGAAAACCCTTACGAAAAAACATAAGAAGAGGCGGGAGTTTCTTATACAGAAAGAGGCAGTCTGTTTTTACCGTCTTATACAGACTGCATAATCATTGTTAGCGGTGTGAAAAATATGAATATAACATTATTGATTAGTAGAATATTTCTAAGCGGTTTAATTTTATATGCAGGCTTTTTGATATGGACTAAAAACGTTAATCTAATAACTTGGACGAAGAAACATATTGAAAATGTAATACCTATTAACCAGGATACAAGTAAAGATATTAAAGGACAAACAGCACCGCCTTCTAGCGTGGTTACATCACAAAATCAACAAGGTGGAATAACTGCTCAGAACGTAACAATACACAACTATTTTGATAAACATTTTACCCAAACTCCTGGATTTATAAAATACTTAAAAGAAAAATACCCACTTGGGTATGCTGTATTTGCCTCCGATGGAAAAAGGATTGAAGTTCCTAACGGATTGACATTTGAAAGGGACTTCGAAATAAAATGGTCTAATGCAAAGGTTGGTAAGCTTGAACCTAACCAAATCAATGTGGAATTACCTGACATAGTATATAAACCGACAGGCAATGTGCTTGTTAATATAGGGTTTGGATTCCCTAGAAAGGTTGGATATATTACAGCACTTCCATTTGTTAAATGGAAAGAATCCATACCTCTTATTGAAGTATTGGCTGACGAAGGAGATTTTGTAGTACTTGTACTTGGATTTATAGATAAAAAACGCTAACAAAACAATCCAGCTGACCACAAACCCTTCGCATTCGCTACGGGCTTGTGTCAGCTGATTTTATCGTTCGGCTTGTAAAGGATTCGCTTCAAATGTCGATTAGCTTTAATGGCATACTTAAAGAACACGAACTTGAACCGAAGGACGTCCGGCTCGTAAGGCATAAGGACCAAAAGTCTTCAGCCGGACGATCACCTTATGAGCTTTGGCGAGATGAGCCGGATGCTTTTCACGACTATCAATCGAGCCAGCGAATTTCGAACCGAAAAAAATTCTCCGCACCATATTGGGCTGTTTTTGTCGCTGATGCTTTCAATGACACAATGTTTGTGGGGCTTTTCGCCGCGTCTTATCGAGGATTGCTCGAACAAGACCGCCCTAAACCTCACGTGGTTGATGAGTTCGATCTGGCTGGCTCTTGTGACATATACAATCTCGTACTTGACGATAGACTCCGAGACCTGATCGGTCGGTTGATCATTGACTGGGGGTCAGGTGAACGTGCTTGGGTTCAGTACGCAAACAGACAAAATAAGAAAGTTCTCGAACTGCGGTCAATACAAAGCGAGCCACCTTTTCCTGGTTTTATTAACTTCATCGAGCCGCTTTCCCGACTCGGAAAATTGCCGCGTGGATGGATAGAAACACTTCGATCAACACGTGGTGTATATATTCTCACATGTCCGCGTACAAAAGAGCAGTATGTCGGATCTGCGGATGGTGAAGATGGCTTCTGGGGGCGCTGGATGCAGTATTTCAGAACCGGGCACGGGGGCAACATCGGCCTTAAATTACGTGATCCCAGCGACTATCAAGTTGCTATACTTGAGGTTGCAGGCACTGCCGCTAATCACAAGGATATATTGGAGATGGAGGGGCGCTGGCAACGAAAACTTCAAAGTCGCGAAATGGGCTTGAATCGAAACCTCGCGAAGGTTAAGACATCTGAACCACTTTCTGTATGAACGGAAGCGCAATGATAATGAATGTCCAGACAGCCAACCAAAGCATTCAGGCTACAAAATGATCCGCGTCCGCGCGGTTCATTTTGTAGCCTGATGCTAATCGTTATGGAGCAAATCTAGGATTCGAATGCCAATAGTGTTATGAATATTAACGATCTCATTTCAAGACTTGATTATTACTTCATTGAAGGTGGAATTTACTTCTTCAGTGATGTTTTCATGACATTGGACAATAGATATTTCTTATTTCACAAAGCACATCCACCCTCACCATTATTTATATTCCCTATAGAAGGAGAAAGACCTAACTTCAATGATCTTGTGTTTTATAACGATTGCTTGGCTTATCTCCACGATGTTCCATTTATTTTTTATTCTTCAACAAATTCCAAAGGATCACCGTTTAAGCCTATCATTCAATCGCCAGGCTATTCGAAAGCCTACGCCACCACTGCACAATACCATTCTAATATTCATGAAATCTTTAGTCTGATTACTAACTTTAAGATAAATGGTTACATTCCATTTTTATGGGAAAAAGCCTATGAGAGAAAAATAAATATTAATCTACGTTCGAAGTATTTAAGGGCATTTAAAGAAATACGACTTTATAGCATGGCATTAAAACAGCTTGATCCTTTTGTAGAGTTCCTGTGTTATTATCGAATAATTGAGAGTGTTGCTGGCAATAACGGAAAAGAATGGATCAGAGACAACTTGAACAACACATTACAATTCAACTTTGGTTTTTTGGAGGTATATGATACAAGTTTCCCCGCTAACTTAGCACAGACAGATAATAAAAGAAGATTGAATCTTTTTTCAGTGTACAAAAGAAGGGCAAGGAGTCGCATAAATAATCTGAATAAAGACTTAAATGGTGTGTCAATACAAAAATACCTTTATAATACAATAAGATGCGGCATTGCTCACGGGAAGGATGAAGTGGTTACATATGACTATAGTGCTAATCTTGAAGATGTTGCTAAGGATTTATTTGTCATAAAACTGCTTGCTCGTTACGCAATTGAGAGCACAATAGTTCAATAACATTTGCCTGCCAGGTACCTCGCTACCGCTCGGCTCCTGAGGCAGGCGTTATGAGTTACTTTAGTGGAAAATTTATGACAGACATAATAGATTGTATAAATAGCTTTGTAAGGGATAATCCGGAGATCACAATTGGTTTAGCGGGCTTATTGTTTGCCGCTTTAGGTATTATGCTAACTGTAAATACCGTGAGTAGAAATCGTATCAATAGGTTTTACGATAAGCTCGAAGCCGACAGCCTTTGTCAAATTAATGAAAACTTAAAAAATATCGAGCGAATTCTAAGAAAGACTATTAAAGGTAATGATAACCTAACGCTTTACGATATTCTTGATCGAACTGAATCGTCAGAAGACATATATACAAGTAGCAGATCATTTGAGAGCTTGTCTCCATATTTCGCAGAATACTGCGCCAACTTAGACAAGTATAACTCGAATATCATACCCAGAAAGAAAATATGTTTTAACTTTCAAGAGCATGGCAAGAAAGCGAGAGCTATTCTTTCGATGTTTCAGAAATACGATTATAAAGATATATCATTAGGATTTGCAAAACTTCATTTGAAATCTGCTGGTATTATAGAAAACTCATAACATCGTGGTTCAGTTCGACGCCGCTACGCGTCGATATCTGGGGACACCATACATATTAAACTATAGACAGTGGGGCTGTTGAAAAAGCTGCTTTTTTCTTCTGCCTTGCTTTTTGGTTATCCGGCTTTTCTCCAGACGAAGATTCTCTCGGAATCGGCGGAAACTTTACTCATTGCAATCTCAGGTTGACTGTGTGCCCACAGGTTCCGAAGATAGAAGCAAAATTGCGCAAATAGTAAGCCATAGAAGGCCGCCAATCGCTATATGTCATTGGCAGGTAGTAAGCTGAATTTACCTTGCACCTAAACCAATTATTGGAAAATATAAACAATACTTATCACCTTGCGCTAGATGTCATTGACAGGTAGTGAGATTGTGATTATCCGGAATCCATCATCCAGTATCGGAGGCCCCGAACGATTTTTCTCGGTCGTCCGAAACACCCAATGCACCTCCCCAATTTCAGGATGAGCCCATTTTTCTGAAAAATCACACAATTTTCGACAAAAAACGCTAAAAAACTAAGAAAATAAATTTATCCTCGATGAGTGCTTCCTTGCTTTTCTGTCGGGGACCAAAAATCCACACAATACGCATCACACAATACTCAATACGGCCGAAAATTCGATTAATTTACCACCCTTTAAGGGTGTTTTCATTCAAAAACGCTCACTGTTAAAAACAAAAATAAAATTTTTCAAAATTTTTTATCT
>JACNGQ010000237.1 GCA_014384025.1 Planctomycetota bacterium
ATTGCGAGTTGAAGGGCGATGTGAGTAACCTATTACATTTACTCGGGAAAAAGAGCGTAAAACCGCCAGCGAAACCGAGCCGCCCAACAGCCCCAACCCTATAACAGATAATTGTTTTAAGTCTTTCATATATAAGGTTTTATAGGATATTGCTTCAGGGTATATTAAATTAAAAAGTACTGTACAACTGATCAATTGTCAATTTTTTTCTTTGATTTCACCTTTTAAAGTGCTAACATTCTCTTTTCAAAAGAGAGCCCGTTATTTATGGGCAATTTTTTTGTAAATGTTTTTTTACTTACTTAAATAATATAGAGAGATGTCAATATAGCTAAAATGTCAGATAATAACAATAGACTTAGCAATGGCGGCCACCTTGAATTTGAGGATAAAGTAGCTGATCATGATAGCCAGATGAATGAACTGCGCAAGCTCGGTTCAATCAAAGGTATTGATTATTCCGCCGAAATCCGTCAGCTCCAGCGTCAGCAGGTTACCGAACTGAAGCGAATCTATTCAAATCTTACTGCCTGGCAAACCGTTCAGGTGGCACGTCATCCGAACAGGCCTATCCTTTCTGATTACCTTAGCTTGATGGTAAAGGATTTTCGCGAATTGCATGGCGACAGATGCTTTGGCGATGACCGAGCGATTGTAGCTGGTCTTGGTCACATTGGAAGAGAAAGGGTATTGATTGTCGGCCAAAATAAAGGCAAAACAACAAAGCAAAAGATCGCTTGTAATTTCGGAAGCCCGAATCCGGAGGGATATCGTAAGGCAATGGCCAAAATGAAATTTGCTGAAAAGTTTGGCATTCCTATCGTTACCCTCATCGACACCCCGGGTGCATATCCGGGCATTGGTGCTGAAGAACGTGGCCAAGCTCAGGCGATAGCTGTTAATCTTCATCAGATGTCACTTTTGAAGGTGCCTATAATATGTATTGTCATTGGGGAAGGGGGGTCAGGCGGTGCTCTTGGAATAGGCGTAGGTGACAGGCTGGCAATGCTTGAATTCGCATATTACTCGGTAATATCACCTGAAGGTTGTGCTGCAATCTTGTGGCGCGACGGCTCGCAGGCGCCTAAAGCTGCTGAGGCGCTTAAATTAACGAGTAAGGATTTGTATAAGCTCGGGCTGATTGACACCGTGATTAATGAGCCGCTTGGTGGCGCACATCGTAATCTTCACGATACAGTTTATAATGTTGAGAGATATATTGTAAAGACATTGCGAGACCTCAAACGCACAAAGCTCGATAATTTGCTTGATAACAGATACAAAAAATTGCGATCTATAGGCATCAGTCCTGCAGAGAAATTACGCCGCAAAACACAGGCAGGCAAAGAAAGAGTGAAAGAAGCACTGGAAGGCATCCCAAGCAAACGAAAACGAACCCCCGCTAAGGTCTGATATCGTTGCGCGTTTAGTAGTAGAAATATCCTTGCAATTGTTTAGTTCTTAAGCAGATATCTTATCATTTATCAGTTTCTGGAAGGAGAGTAACTATGGTAAACGATCAACATAGTGCAAAAGAGGAACACTCTTACTGCATACCAAAGAAACAAAAAAACTTATTGACTCGGAGAAATTTCATCACAGCTGCGGTGGGTATTGGAGCGGTGAGTGTTGCTGCGGCTGATGCAAAGAAAAAAGAAGATGAATCAAAGATGCCTGTATGGACAGGAGATTTAAAAAGCTCTGTAAAACAGACTCCCCGCATACCAGTGTCCTCAAAGCCTAATGGCCTTAATATGATTGTAATCATCGCCGATACATGGAGGGCCGACCACCTCGGTTGTTACGGTAGTGCCCACATAAAAACGCCTTATCTTGACAAGCTGGCCAAAGAAAGTGTTTTATTTACAGATGCCACTGCCGAAGGACTGCCCACCATTCCCTGCAGAAGGGTGTATCACACAGGTAAGAGCGTACTTCCAGAAGCGAAGTGGCAGCCCCTTGCCGACAGTGATATTACTTTTGCGGAAGTTTTGCAAAAGCATGGTGTAACAACAGGTTTTATTGTTGATACATATCATCATTTCAAAGCGAATTACAATTTTCACCGAGGATTTGATTCATGGCAATGGGTTCGTGGACAGGAGACGGACAGATGGAAAAGCGGCCCTAAGGAAGAGTTTGATCCTAAAAAGCATATGCCCGCACATTTATGGAACAAGAGTTATGACGCCAATATGCGCCAGTACATGATGAATACACAGGATAGAAAAAGCCAGGAAGATTATTTCTGTGCCCGGTCCTGCAGGTCAGCAATGGATTGGCTCGAACAAAATGCCGGTGGTAATCCTTTTATGCTCTGGATTGATATGTTTGATCCTCATGAGCCGTGGGATGCACCTTTGAAATTTCAGAAAATGTATCGCAATGAATATCCTTATGAGAGATATTTATTTGGGTACGGGGTAAGAAACGCTGATATTCGCCCTGAAGATTTACCTGTTATCAGGGACCTTTATGCCGCTGAAGTTACATTTAGTGATTATTGCATCGGCCACCTTTTGAAAAGAGTTGAACAGTTGGGACTGATGGAAAATACAATTATTGTGTTTTCGACTGATCACGGCACTCATCTTGGCGAAGAGGGTTGTGTACAAAAAACTCCTGCTCTTCTTAATGCTTGTGTTACTCGCATTCCATTAATTATCAAACATCCGGATAACAGGTTTGCCGGAAAGCGTGTTGACGCACTTGTAAGTGCTGTCGATTTTATGCCCACGTTTCTTCCCCTGCTCGGGATTGATGATTATAAGAATATGGATGGGCAAAATATGTGGCCGCTGGTAACAGGAGAAATTTCTTCGCTTCACGAAAACGTTTACACTGTGTTTAATAAATATGGAGCGATTCACAATCTGAATTGGCACTATTTTCAGAACGTCGCGGGTAAAAACCCCGGCAAGGGACCCTGCCTTTATGACCTGAAAAGTGATCCCGAACAGACAAAAAATGTTATCAGGCAGTTCCCAAAAGTTGCAAAAGACTTAAGAAATAAATTGCAGAGTCATCTTAAGATTAAGATACCCCCGTTGATTTTGTAATAGAAATGTATGGAGCATCACATGGATTTCGAGTCGGTTAATTCGAGTTCTTATTCTGGTGTTGAAGCAGCAAAAAGTATTTTGATTTCATAAATAAAAGGGCAGGCCTCCTTGCCCACCCTTTATATTTATAGATTCACAAGGTCGGTTGAAATATATAGTAATAAGATATCTTCACAAATTAACCTTTGTAAATGAAGTATATATCAGAATTTACCTTATGTTAACCGTAATATAAAAAACTACTCGCTATATGTTCTTTACTATACGTTAGCTGTTTTGATTTCGCTTGGGTCTTTGCCTTCTTCGATGGCTTTTATTTTTTTTACTCTTCTTTCGTGTCTTCCACCGCTGAATTCGGTATTAAGCCAGACCTCCACCATTTTGCGCAATAATACTTCTCCAACCTGGTCGCCTGACAGGCAAAGGACATTTGCATCGTTGTGGTCACGTGAAATTTGTGCACTTAATTCATCATGACACAGTGCGGCTCTGACTTTATGTACCTTATTTGCTGCTATGCACATTCCGATACCGGTTGCGCATACTAAAATAGCTCTATCGGCTTGTTTTTGGGATATCGCTGTTGCTGCTAAATAAGCCGGGTCTGGGTAATCAACAGGATTGTTGTTGTTGGTACCTACATCAATGCACTCATGGCCCAACTCGGCAACTATGGCCTTAATTTGTTGTTTTGCTTCGAAACCTCGATGGTCGCTTCCAACTACTACTTTCATATCACAAGCTCTCTAATTCTTTTTTTCACGGCTGTTTCTATCATGTCAGCACAATTATTGTAATACTCCTGAGGTCGACCTATTGGGTCGGCAATTCCTTTATCTCCTGCTAATAAAAAACACTTATCCACAGCCTCGTGACTAAGAGCAATAATTCTTTCCTGGTGTATTGGCTCCATTGCGAATATAAAATCACTCTTTTCGATAAGCTCTTTGGACAATCCTTTGTTCATGTGAGCTGTTAAATCTATTCCTTTGGCTGCACAAGCTATTATTGCTCCGGCGCTTGCTGGAAAGCCACTCGTATCCATAACTCCGCCAGAACATATTTTATAACCTAATTGTTCTAGTTGGTCAACCTTGCATTGGAGTTTTTCTGCCAAATATTTTCGAAATATTCCCTCAGCCATTGGACTTCTGCATGTGTTACCGGTGCAAACGAATAAAAATTTTACAGAAGACATTGCATCTAACTGAGCTTGAGAATATATACCAAGCCTTAAAATCTCAATGCTCATTTTGCCTATTTTAACAACGGCGCTGCTTTTTTTATATTTACACACCCCAGCATCTATTAGCATCTCAATTTTACCTGATAACTGATCAAGAACCTGCTTGGCATCAACCGCAGGCGGTTGGCCTGCTATATTTGCGCTTGGTGCAATAACAGGATTGATTGTTTCTTGAAGTAACATTGTGGCTATTGGATTGTCAGGACACCGAAGGCCTATGGAATTATGTTTATACAGGTTCTTAAAAAGTTCTTTTTCGATAATATTTCGTTGTTTGTTGATATCCGAAAAGTCTAAATCAAATACTAAAGTTAATGGGCCGGGCCAGATGTTTTTGATTAGTTTTTTAGCTCTTAGATTGATGGTCGGCACATATTTGGTTACTTCTTTTTTTTGGCCGATATGTAATGTGTAGTATTTGGAAGGATCTCTGCCTTTAATATCGTTAAGTTTTGACAATGAATCAGTTCTGACCCGGCAGGCAATTCCATAGACTGTTTCAGTCGGAAAAGCAACAAGACCACCATTATCAACCAAGAGTGCTGCTTCCTTGATTTTCGATAAATCAATATTTGTACTATCGAGTTTTATAATCTTTGTCTGCATAGGAGCCATAAAATACACTATGAGATACCGAATGGCAAGATTTTCTATCATCAATGAAACAATCTACTGACAAAGATAATCAATTATAAAGAGGACTATGTCGAATTAGTATAAGATTTGTATTGGTACGAAGCTGTAATATCGTTCACACAATTAATGATTAGTTTCTTTTCTGTCTATTGATTTCAATGGTTGTGTAAACAGAGTAATCTCTTCAAATTACTCTTTGGTTAAATCATTAGCGAATCTGTGGAATCTGCTGTCATCCGTTGTACTGGGATTGCCATTCTTGCCGTGAGCATATCGAGTGATTCTATCTCTGTATAAGATGCCTGGGGATAAAAAAAAAGATTGATGACTCCTCTCAGTCATCAACCTTCGCTTTTTCACTGCCCCGTGTCTCCAACAGCCATAATCTCTCCACAATCTCTTCCAATATGGCTGTAAATTTTTATTTACTCAAAAGCTATACCAACCCCAATCTCAGCACTTTCGAGTAAATTCGTGCGATCCACTCTGACAACTTTCCCGCTTTTGATACGGGCAAATTGCCCTTTTTCTTTCGCCAGTATTTCTGTTCTCGGAAAATTAAGTTCTACAATATGACCCGGTCTTACGGGCGCCGTTACTGGTAGTGTAATATAAACTCCTGTTTTGCTTATATTACAGCTTCTGCCATTAAAAAATCTGTTAGCTTCAGGCATCCAAACACTAATAGGCCAGGAAACAGTATTCCGGCTATCCTTACGCTGTTCAACTAATGTTTCCATTGTATCCATATTTCTATTCTCCATTAAAACAAAAATCCATCTATGATAAGCTCTATCGTCAATGTTAAAATGGATAGTTTAGAATAAATGGGCAAAATATTTGTTTTTTGAAAAAACTTTTTCCGTCTTTATGTTATATTACTGTTACCCGTATATTATCGGCCGTACTTTTGTTTTTTGGGGATGAACTTTTGGGATGTTTTTCTCATAAATTTCGAAAAAAATACATTTGGATAGTCCAAATAGACATCAGAATTGAGGATATACAAGACAAATACAAAGAATAAATTTCTTGACAGGAAAATAGTAAATCTGGTATAAATTAAATAAAATACGTATATATGAGTTGATGGTCATAAGCATATTTTTGCTTGCTGATAAAGTGTATCTTTAATCTTGTTCTATCTATATAGGAGGAGATATTGAAGCGGGGTATGAAGTTGTAGTGAAGACTTTTACTTCGCTGACGACATTTCACACTTACATTAACAATATTTATTTTTTAGAGGAGGATTATTATGTACAAGAAATTGATTTATTTGACTTCTTTTGTTTTGGTGTTGGGCTTAGTGGGAACAAGTACAGCACAAAATATTGATCCAAGCCTTGTCGGCTGGTGGACGTTTGATGAAGGTTCTGGCGAAGTCGCCAAGGACACCAGTGGAAAAAGCGTTGATGGGACATTTTTTGGAGAGCCGAAGTGGGGTCAGGAAGGTGATCACAGAGGAATACTGTTATTTGATGGAACTGAAGCTGAACCTGAATATGTTTTCATCGATGGTGAATTTCAAGTACCGATCTACACGATTGCTTTGTGGTTTAGAATAGATGGTAGCATATCAGCAGACCATATGGATGTATTCTCGGCTTATGCACCTGGTGTAGCGCACGGCATTCTTTTGGAAGTAAGGCAGGGAGACGGTACTCTGCGTTATCTACACAGATATCCTCTCGGTACCGGAGGAGGAACAAATATTTACACGACAACTACATATGATGACGGGGCATGGTATCACGCGGCAATGGTCAAGTCAGTAGATACAATAGCACTATACATCAATGGGGAACTGGTGGATACAGCAGCAGATACTAGTGAGTTCAATCCTGGTGATACTTTTGGTGTAGCATTAGGTATACTTGACCATGAGAGGGCTCCTGACAGAGTTATGATTGGTGCTATAGATGACTTTCGTATCTACGACCGACCGATGTCACAGGAAGAGATTCAGGCTATTATGGAAGTCGAACCTTGGCCGTATGCATGGGGACCCACACCGGCCGATGGTGCTCTTCATCCTGATACGTGGGCGAACATTAGCTGGGTGCCCGGGCCTTTTGCGGTATCACACGATGTGTATTTCGGCGACAATTATGACGACGTGAACGCTGGTGCTGAAAGTACGTTCGTGGGCAATCAAACTGCAACATTTTTAGTTGTGGGCTTTCCCGGATTTGCTTATCCGGAAGGCCTTGTCCCTGGGACAAGATATTACTGGCGGATAGATGGGATTAATGATACTAATCCTGATAGTCCCTGGAAGGGTGATGTCTGGAGCTTTTTGGTTCCTCCCAAAACAGCCTATGAACCAGTTCCTGCTGATGGAGCTAAATTCATAGACCCAGGTGCAGCAGTTAGCTGGACAGCGGGTTTTGGTGCGAAACTGCATACCGTTTACTTCGGTGATAATTTTGACGATGTAAACAATGCCACCGGTGGGCTCGCACAGGGACCTACAACCTATGCTCCCAGCGCGCTTGAATCAGGCAAGACTTACTACTGGAGAATTGATGAGTTTGATGCTCTTACTACACATAAAGGTGATGTATGGAGCTTTACGACAGCAGGTGAAGGCGGAGGGCTGCGAGCTGATTACTTCCAGGGTACGAATTTCAGCAATCAGGTGCTGAGCCGCATAGACCCTCAAATCAACTTTAGCTGGGTTGACGCACCGGATGAGGCGGTCGGGGCCGATAGCTTCTCGGTTAGATGGACCGGCGAGGTGGAAGCGGCATTTACTGAGACCTACACCTTCTATACCAACAGTGATGATGGTGTCCGTTTGTGGGTGGATGGCAAGCAGCTCGTAAACAATTGGACCGGCCACGAAAACACTGAGAATAGCGGTAATATTGACTTAGTTGCAGGGCAAACTTACAGCTTGGTAATGGAACATTATGACAATGCCGGCGTTGCAGTAGCAGAGCTTCGCTGGTCGAGTTCTCATACGCCCGAACAGATTATTCCCCAGGCCGCTCTGTCACTGCCTGTAAAGGCCAGTCGTGCGAATCCGTCTAACGGTGCTGTGGACATAAGGCAAACAACTGTTCTTAGCTGGAGTGCAGGAGAAGCGGCCGCGTCGCACGACGTATATTTTGGTACTGATGGAGATGCTGTGAAAAGCGCCGATACAAGTTCAACTGAATACAAGGGCAACCAGAATCTCGACTCTGAGAGCTATGATCCCGGTACACTTGAGTGGGACACCACTTATTACTGGCGTGTAGATGAGATCGAGGATGGCGGTGCGATACAGAAAGGGAACCTCTGGAGCTTTACAACAGCCAACTTCCTAATTGTGGATGATTTTGAGTCCTACAATGACCTTAATGAGGATGAATCCGGGAGTAACAGGATATATCTTGCCTGGGTGGACGGATTTGATAACCCGGCAATAAATGGCTCTGTCGTTGGTTATGCCAATCCTTCATTTGCCGAGCAGACTATCGTTCATGGTGGTAATCAGTCGATGCCGTTCGCTTATGATAATGCCGTCGGCAAATCCGAAGCTACCTTGACATTGACTGAAACCCGTGACTGGACAGAGAATGGTGTTAGCACTCTGGTAATCTGGTACATGGGCGATGCTGCCAATGCCGCCGAAACAATGTATGTTGTTCTCAATGGCACGGCAGGTGTCGATAATGGTAATCCTGATGCAGCACTGACTGATGAATGGACTGAGTGGACTATTGACCTTCAGGCGTTCAGTGTGAATCTTAGCAATGTCAATACGATTACTCTTGGCTTTGGTAACAGAACCAATCCGGTGGCCGGTGGTGCAGGTTCAGTGTTCTTTGATGATATTCGTCTTTATGCACCTACTCCATAAAGTCCAGGCAGCAACTAAGATTACGTAGTTGACATAGTATCTTTACGTAAATTCGGGGCCTATATTGAAAGATTCAGTATAGGCCCTTTTCTAATTGCTCTTGCTTTAAGCATATAAGGATTTTGATAATAAGTCGTAGTACAGCATTCAGAGAATTGATTTATTTTGATGGTAATTGCGGTTGTGGTTATAGTATTATTTGTTTTTAGATAGCAGAAGATAACATATTCATAGTTGACGGATAATAATGACGAAAGAGGAATTAGAAATCCTTTGGAAAGATAAGAATAACTGGTGGTGTGGTGCAATCTATCACTGCAAAGATGACCCGCGTCTGGTTGTGCCGAAACCAGTTAAATGGACGGGCTGGACAATGAATTTTGCATATCCATGGCGTGCAGTCAGCTTGATTATTGTCATTCTCTTAGCAGCATCTTTACCCATTTTTATTGAAATGAAATTGAACGTCGCTAATCCGGTTGTTCTATGTATAACTCTGATTGTGATAGCAGTACTGATTATTGGATATTTTAAATACTTATCATCGAAGACTGAATAACTAAAGAATGATTGACATATTACCTGTGTTATATTATGAAGGAAAGGGTGCGGAATTAGCTCGCGAGTTTTGTATGAGATGGTAAATTATTTTAAGAGGTATCTTTTATGTTTACCTGGTGTAGGTTTCCGTTCTGGCCAATAAGGCCAATATTTGGGATTCAGGCTTTATTGGGTATTTTGGCTGTCGCGGGTGTGATTTTTTCTCTGATAATGCTTATCGATTGTCTAAAGAGACCGACGTCTAAGTTTTATCATCCGCTGACTAAAGAGGGCGAGTACGACAAATTGATATGGGCCGCTGCAATTGCTTTGTCGCTTAGCTGTTATTTTTTGGGAGCGATTGTTTATTTCTTTGTTATCAAAATAGCTAAACCCGAGGACAAAGAATAGCTGCCAATAGTGTTAAAATATGAATTGATACAGGCTTAGAATAATTCGATGTTGATCGGCTTTTGCGGCGGGGGAGACTCAGCAGCTATTAATTCGTTACCGAGACGGAACGCTTCCTTAAGCGCTGTAGGATGTTTGTGTATTTCGCCTATATCATCAACCTTACTGGTAAACAAATTGGTAGAATAATTTATATCAAGCACATCAAAGTAGGATTTCATCGTAAATCTAATACACTCGAATTGTTTTTTGCTTTTTGAGCCGCCCACGGCGATGACCATTGCACGGCGGTCGCGTTCGGAACTGAAAAGTTGTTTATGCAGCACATATTTATACGCCCAAAGACACTGGCTGCGATCAATAAGCATCTTTGCCTGGGCGCAAACGGTCATAAAAAAAACAGGGGTGGCGAATATAAGCCTGTCGGCGTCAAGTATCTTTTTTAAGAGTTGTTGGAAATCATCCTGAATCTTGCAATCGCCTCTTGAGTAACATGCATTGCATTCGATACACGGTGCGATATCATAATCGGACAAATGGATATATTCGGTTTTTGCACCTGCAGATTCGGCGCCCGAAAGAGCTTCACGTAAGAGAAGATCACTATTGCCGTGAATCCTAGGGCTTGTTGAAATGCCAAGTGTTTTAATAATCATATTTATATCCTGATTTTACAAATGACCAAAAAAAAGTGTAAACAGATAAACTAATCTACCATAGGTCTGATACTTCGCCGGATCGACCTGGGTTGGGATGGAGTTCCAAAGTCGTACATGTCATTTCGGCTAAGTCTCCACGTATTTCCGGTTTCAGTGTCAATAACGAATACCGCGAGTGGTTCATTCCCGGCTGCACAACATTGATATCGTTGAGAGTTATTGTCATAACTCTTGGTTGCGCCAAGGACCAACAGCAGGCAAAGTGTCAGTAAAAAACCGATGGCCAGACTGTTTAAATTAAGATTCCAGTGTAGTGCTTGTTTGTTGTGTTCCATAATGACAACTCCTTAGATTTTAAGGTAATTATTTATTGTAGATAGGTTTAATCTTACTGTTTATAACGGTTTAGTTCAAACTGTTTTTCAGCGGATATACGGCCTATAGAATGAGAATGTCAAATGTTTAAATATTTAAGACTAAAAGCAGATTCTACCGATTTATAATACTAAGAGTAGTAAATTAGTGGCTCTGGAAAATGGCCAAATCGGTTATATTAGTTTAGACTTATTTTGCCTATCTTGTGGATTTTGATTACATGTCAGATGGAGATGACGGCAGGGTAAGCAAGGGCTAAAAATGGAAAAGGAAAGAGCCACATAAATAAAGGGAGAGCATGTAATGGCTCTCCCGTTTTATTGATCCAGATTGCTTGATTTATCTAATTTAGATTAGTTCATTTCGGAAAAACTACTTTGCCCGCAACGATAGTTGTGTGAACCGAGTAGTTGCGGTCGAGCAAAACCAAGTCGGCATCTTTCCCCGGTTCAATTGAGCCTTTTCTGTCTTCGATACCTAATAGTTCAGCAGTTTTTTGTGTAACGGCTTTGATTGCAGTTTCAAAGGGGCAGCCTGTAAAACCTGTGAGTCTTTCGAGAAGCTGGCTTAAGCCGAGTGCAGTACCGATAAGAGTGCCGTCTTTGTACCTTGCAGTACCGTTTTTAGATTCGTATTCGATACTATTATATATGAATATGCCGTCGCCAAGGCCGAGGGCCTGCATACCATCTGTGATAGGTATAGTGCGATTTGGGCCGAGTGTCTCATATGCTAATTTAAGAACGGCTGGATGTATGTGGACGCCGTCAGGTATAAGCTGTGCGGTTATGTGTTTTGTCTGGAAAATGGCAGCCAATGGGCCGGGTGAGCGGTGATGGAGTGAAGGCATTGCATTAAAAAGATGTGTTACGTGTGAGATACCGGCGTTAAAGCCGTCGATTGTTTGTTCATAAGTTGCGCTGGAGTGTCCGAAAGAGGCAATGACACTGGAATCGATGAGACGTTTGATTATTTTAGTGCAGTCTGGCAGTTCAGGCGCAATTGTCATCATTTTGAGCTGGCCGTTTGTAATATTCAGGATTTTATCAAGTACCTGCATTGATGGTGGACATATACAATCAGGCTGAATCATACCCTTTTTTTGCATTGAGATAAATGGACCTTCGAGATGTATGCCGAGGAGATTCGCGCCTCCAAGGTCCCTGCCAACATGTTCGGCGGCTACGGTAAGGTGTTGATTTTTCTGCTCCGGTTTGAATACGGTCGTTGCAAGAAAGCTCGTTGCTCCAAAATGTGCACAAGTTTGTGATATAGCTTTCAGCGCCTCCGGAGTTGCATCGAGTACGTCTGCACCGCCTGCGCCCTGAATGTGTACGTCGATAAAACCCGGAGCGGCTATTCTTCCCTGAGCATCGAGTGCTTTACAGCCCGTAGGAGGATTGATTTGGCCAATTTGGGTGATTGTGCCATTCTCGATGAGAATGGACGTAGTTTTTGTCTCTTCAGGAACATCGAACAATCTGCAATTGGTTATAAGAAGTCTTTGTGACATATCAGTTGCAGGATAATAGATTTTCGATTTAATTGCAAGATTAAGATTTTGTAATAGTTTTTGGTTGATAATGAATTTGGCCGGCAAAAAAGGCTTGGTGATTACCGGCCCCTTGCAAGTTTGTGTAATTTTGTTGATTTTGTGAGTTTTACCTGTTAAATTACGGCAAGATTACCCGTAACCGGTGTGGATGGCGGGTATTATGCAAATCTAAAATAAAAGGAGAACTATCATGAAAAAGGTAAGCATAATTTTGGTGCTTAGCATACTTGCAATGTTAATGTTCAGTGGCATGCTCTCGGCTGAGGAACGCGATAGAAATGGATCGGTGGGAGGAACCTTTGTACGGCTGGTCGAACAAGAGGTTGGCGAACGAGGATATATGGGTATCGTCATAAAACCGCATGAAAAAGACGACCATGTGACCGTACTCGTGCCATGGCAGCGTGAAGAACTTGTTCAAGCAGTAAGAAGATTGCGAGAGGGGCAAAACGTAGGCGTTTCCTTTGTGACTGAGGCAGGACAGAAGTGGGTCAAGGACATGGAAGCTGAACGGCGTGAAGTTGTTGAAGAAGGCCCGGAAGGCAGAAGAAGGATAAACATTAGCAGAGAGGTTCTGCGGTATGATGATGATAGAGAAAGGCGGGATGCCGGAAGACCGGAATATCTTGAGCAGATTCAAGAGTTGAAAAGGATTCTTTCTTCAAATCTTGACAGGATGGCGAGAGAATTCCGAGAACTTCGGGGACGTTTGGAGGAGCAGGAGAGAGAGCTGCAAAGACTTCGCGCAGAAAATGAGCGATTGAGAAGGCAATTACAGGAGAAGAGCAGTCAGGAGCGAGAGCGAGGCAGAGAGGTTAGGGTACGAAGAGAAGTAGAGGAACGAAGAGAAAACAGAGAGCGCGAAGGTCTCGATAGACGAAGAGATCGGGATGAAGACAGGGCAATAGAGGAGCGAACCAGGAGTGAGCGGGAAGTTGCACTGCATCAGCTTGAAGTGATGAGGATGGCACTGCATGCACTTAAGGAAGCTGAGCGTGGTGATGCAGTGGAACTGCTAACTTTAGCCATTCATGCCCGTGAAATGATGCTTGAAGGGCGAAGGGACGAGGAGGCACAGCGTGTCCTAGAACGTGCTCCTAATCGCGGGCAACTTGTCGAAATTCTGTCTATGGCATCAAAGCTCTGGCGAGAATTCGACAACGCCGATAAGAGCGTTGCTGTTGGACGACTGGCAGAGCAGTTGTCAGATTCAAGAGGCCGGCAGGTTAGGCAGCAAGAGGAGCGCGAGGTCCGAAGAAGGCGCGTAGAGCGAAGAGAAGAGAAGTAGGCTTACCGGAAGGAATGATAGGATTTCATGGTGTGCCGGTCGGCAGGGCTCTATGGAAGCTTGACCGTGGTTTTGTTATGAAACAAATTAAAATGAACCGGGTGGTAATTTTTGGAGCTATTCGTTTCGAGTAAAAGATTTTGCTTTTGGAGTAGATATAATGGCTGAGCCAGAAAAGAGTTGGGAAAAGCGATTAGCCGGTGGTCCGGATGATCTTACCATTGATTTTGTGGAGTCGTTGTCGATAGATAAACGGCTTTATAAATATGATATTGTCGGCTCAATTGCCCATGCGAAAATGTTATCTGAACAAAAGCTGATTACCAAAGACGAGTTCAATTCAATTAAAGACGGGCTTATCGAAATCAGCGAGGAAATTGCGGCAGGGCGGTTCAAATTCGAGAAGAAGTATGAAGATATTCATATGGCGATAGAAGCGGCCCTGGTGGCGAAAATAGGTGAGCCGGCTAAGAAACTTCATACCGGCAGAAGCCGCAACGACCAGATTGCCACCGATGTTCGTCTTTGGATGCGGGACCAGATAGAGATGCTGCAGGCTAAAATAACTCTGCTTCAAAAAGCGTTCGTTAAATTGGCGGGTAAGTATGCGGAAGATATAATGCCGGGCTATACACATCTTCAGCGTGCCCAGCCGATAGTTATTGCTTCTTATTTACTGAGTTTTGCCGAACAATTCGAGCGTGATTTTATTCGTCTGAAAAATTGCCTTTGTCTGCTCAATATTTCACCTTTGGGCAGTGGGGCCCTGGCCGGTTCTACACTGCCGTTAGACAGAAAGAGCACCGCAAAGCAATTAGGTTTTTTGGATATTAGTTATAACAGTATTGATGCAGTTAGTGACAGAGACTATTGTGCGGAATTTATTTTCGATTGTTCGCTTATTGCGACACATCTGTCTCGATTGGCTGAGGACTGGATAATCTATTCATCCAGCGAATTCGGGTTTGTTCGGATTGATGATGCCTATTGTACATCGTCGAGTATGATGCCTCAGAAGCGTAATCCGGACCTTTTGGAGCTTATACGGGCAAAAACCGGTTTGGTTTATGGTTCATTGATGGCTATGCTGACGATTTTAAAAGGTCAGCCATCGGGCTATAATCGCGATATGCAGGAAGATAAGACTCATATCTTTGCTGCGAGTGATACGGCCGGTATCTGTTTGGATGTGGCGCGTGCGATTGTTTCACATACGAAATTCAATACAAAGAAGATTTCAGCTAAGCTGGATGAAGGTTTTTTGGATGCTACAGCCTTAGCTGAGTATCTGGTTGGCAAGGGTGTTGCTTTTCGTGAAGCACATGGTATTGTTGGGTCTTTGGTTGCTTATTGTGAGCAGCAGAATAAGAATTTGGCAGGCCTTAATCTGGAAGAGTTGCAAAAGTATTCGGCTGCTGTTGAGAAGGACGTATATGAAAATCTCGGAGCTGCAGGTGTTGTATATAAATACCTTACAGCCGGTTCCGCCGGGCCAAAACAGGCAAAAGAGCAAATTGCATACTGGAATAATCATTTGGGACAACGATGATTGCTGGAGAAGATGAAATAACCGCATGGTTTGCGTGCCAAAGCAAGTTGTCCGCGGCAGACTTTCCAATCGGCATCGGTGACGATATGGCCCAGATTAGATTAGGGAATGAATCACTGCTTATCACCACCGATATGTTACTGGACGGTGTGCATTTCGACTTAAGAGAGGCGACAATAGAACAGGCTGGATATAAGGCCATGGCAGTCAGCCTTAGCGACTGTGCGGCTATGGCGACGGTGCCTGTTGCAGCGGTTGTATCTGTTGCTCTGCCTAAAGAATTCGGCGAAAAAGAATTAAAGCAACTTCACGCCGGGATTGTCAAAGCGGGAGAAAAGTTTGGCTGTGAGCTTGTTGGTGGTGATATTACAAGCTGGAAGAATAAAAATCCGTTTGCGATAAGTGTCGCAATGATTAGTAAAAAGGCGGACAATGAGCCTGTCAGAAGGTCGGGTGCCAAGATAGATGACAATATCTGTGTAACTGGCTCATTGGGTGCTTCAGGCTGTGGGAAACATCTGGAATTTGAGCCGAGAGTGAAAGAAGCAATAAAAATCGCTCAAATGGTAAAAGTGCATTCGATGATTGATATAAGTGATGGGCTCAGCAGTGATTTGAACCGTATCTGCCGGCAAAGCTGCGTTGGGGCATTGATAAATGCCGAGAATATTCCGATATCTCAACAAGCTCGAAAAAACAAAGAACCGTTAGATTCGGCCTTGAACGACGGTGAAGATTTTGAGCTGCTTTTTACCCTTTCACAGGAAGACTGCCGGAGATTATTGGAAAAGTGGGATGAGCCTACGGCTATTTCGAAAATCGGCACAATTACAAATACAAAAAAAATGCAGATAAAGATGACCGATGGCCGGATTATAGATTTACGTAGTAAAGGATATGACCATTTGAAGAATTGACCGGTGAGTTATGGAGGTAAGAGTTATGAGAAGTAGATTTTGGTTTATTTGGATGATTGGATTGTCTGTACTATTTAGTCTTATTTCTGTCGTATCCGGTGTGGAGAAACTGGATCGTGGATTGGTGGCTGTTGAGAGAGAGGATGGTTCGGTATTTTTAAGCTGGCGTCTTCTCGATACGGACCCGGAAGATATGGCTTACCGAGTTATAAGTGTGCCTTTTGCTCAGCAATCTCGTCCTTCATTCACGGTTTTGACTGATGACAAGCCTTATTATCGAACGAATTTTGTGGATAAAAATCCTAAGCCGAGTTTAGGTACAAAAGCCTTTTGTTACAGGTTGTATCGGTATAACAAGGCGAAGACGTTGAAATCATGGGAACAATTGGGTAGCGTTACTGTCAGATTAAGAGGTAGGCAGTATATCAGTATTCCGCTCAAGGGCGACTACGATTTCCAGAAAGTGGGTATTGCGGACCTGGATGGGGATGGCGCTTATGAATATATTATAAAACAGCCCAATTTCAATACTGACCCGTATCAGCAGCCTGGCTACTGGAAGAAAAGCACGACCACTTACAAGCTTGAAGCGTATCGCTTAGACGGGACAATGATGTGGTGCCATGATATGGGCTGGTCCATTGAAGCTGGGATATGGTATTCTCCGTGGATTGTCTATGATGTGGATGGCGATGGTAAGGCAGAGGTTTATTGCAAGGCAGGTGTCGGAGACCCTCGAGACGAAAAGGGACTTGTCCAAAGCGGCCCAGAGTATCTGGTTAAAATCGATGGAGAAACCGGTAAAGTAATAGCTAAAACAGCGTGGCTGAGTAGGGACGGATTTACCCAATATAACTATTATTGCCGTAATTTTCTTACGGTGGCGTATCTTGACGGCAAAACGCCATCATTGATAATGCAACGTGGAACCTACAAGCTTATCAAGATGCAGGCGTTGGATAAGAACTTTGACCAAATTTGGTACTGGGACTCATCACAGGAAGAAAAAAAGTATGGAGGGCAGAGTGGCCACGGTTTGATTACAGCCGATGTTGACGAGGACGGCAGGGATGAGTTGGTTATGGGAGCCGCGGTGATTGATGACAACGGCAAGGGGCTCTGGACTTTAGAGATGGGACATCCTGATGTTGCCTACGTTGCCGATATTGATCCTGATAATCCAGGGCTGGAGGTTTTCTACGGAATCGAGCCGCGACAGAAAACCGACGCAATCTGTGTGGTGGATGCCATGACCGGTCGCAAACTCTGGGCCCATAAGGAATCCACTCGCCATGTTCACGGCCAGGGAATGGCTGCCGATATCCTCGCAGATTCACAAGGTATGGAAGTTTATGCCGGCGAAAGAGATTTAAAGCAGCGATGGCTTTATAGTGCCAAAGGCCGGCTGATTGAGTTTACGGAAACCGGGACCCTGAGCCCACGCGCTCTTTGGTGGGATTCGGATCCTCAAAAGGAAGTAGCTGTCTCTGGATCAATCCGTGACTGGTCTGGCGAAGCAATACAGCAAATTGAAGGCAGGGTAATAGCAGTAGTAGATTGTCTGGGTGATCATCGGGAGGAAGTAATTACCAGCCTGAAAGGAGAGCTTCGCATTTACACGACAACCATACCTTCTTCTAAACGGCTTCGGTGTCTTATGCAGGATCACCAATATCGATTAGGTGTTGCCGCTCAGACGATGGGTTATTACTATCCGGCACAATTGGGTAAATGATTATTGATGAAATATTGACCTGTGGGTATAGATTTTAATAATATTTCGAATTCACCGGACGAAACCATAGAATTTGGTCGAAAGCTTGGCTCACAATTAAAAGGGGGGGAGATTATAGGTATTTGTGGGCAATTAGGCAGCGGTAAGACGCATTTGATTAAGGGGATTGCCGCCGGTGCCGGAGCAGAAGACTGCAGAGAAGTTAATAGTCCTACATTCGTTATAGTTAATGAGTACGCCGGCAGACTGGATATTTACCACATAGATGCTTATCGGTTGAATTCTGTTTCCGAGTTTGAGATGTTGGGCTTTGATGATTTTTGTTACCCCGGCTCAGTGGTTCTAATTGAGTGGGCCGATAAAATCGAACTTGTTCTACAGGCTATAGACTATATTCGGATAGTGCTTGAACACTCAGGCGAATCCAAAAGAAGAATACACATCGAAAATACACCTCTGTATATTGACTATTGATTATCCTCTATCCTTCCTGATTATAAGTTATCATTTTGCACCCATTCGTTTGCTCAAGGCAGGCTTGTGATGTGGAATCCAGGCATATCTGATAATCTCACGCCTGCAAGTTTGGCAAAGCGGGATTTATTTCTTATATTTTCTTTGGATGGTTATTTTGGAAAGAGCAATCTGGAAGGTTTTCGGACGTTTGAATTTAGACTTTTATTTGCCATCCTGCGTTCGAATGAGATTGATTAGAAGTATATATTATGGTGTATTTTCGCGGTTTTTAATATTAGGAGGGTAGAAACGGACAGAGGATTAAAGGTGCGGTTAAGCAATGTATCGATAGGGTCGATACCCTAATTGCTGAGGAAAAGTATTATGCTGGATGTTATGTGATTTATCAGACAGTAAGTAGAACTATTTTGATGAAAAGGGGCAAAAAATGAAAACTAAAAAAAGCGGTTTTACATTAGTCGAAATTCTGATTGTTGTGGTTATCCTGGGCATTTTGGCAGCTATCGTAATTCCTCAGTTTACGGAAGCCAGTACCGAAGCCAAATTGTCAAGTCTTTGTACTGATCTTCAAACACTGCGTTCACAAATTGAGCTGTACAAAATTCAGCACAACGATGTTCCACCTACTTCTGCCGCCTTCGTTGCGCAAATGACAGGGAAGACCGATGTTTACGGTGCTGTTGGTACTGATTACGGTCCTTATGTGCAGAAGATTGCAATAAACCAGTTCAACAACAAATATGATGCCACTGGTGTACATGGTTTGCTTGATACCACCGGAACCATTGGTGATAACGGTGGTAGCTGGGAATATAACCAAACCACCGGTCAAATCAATGCTGACGATGACGAAGATAAGAACCCCGCTGATGGCACGGCCGACCACATGAATCTATAATGAATATTCTAACTGTTGAATAACAATGTTTATCCAGGCTGACCAGGTTTAGCAAATAGCCAAAGCTGGTCAGCCTTTTTTGAATAATATCGGGAGAGGGGTTATGAGAGAGAATAAGCGTTTGTCATATACTGAGATGCTAAGCATAGCGGTGGTGTTAAGCGTGGCTGCTATGTCAGTTGTTCCGAAGTTTACTGAAGCTAACCCGGAATCCATGACTTGCGAGTTGATCGACGGACTTCATCAAATGCGTTCTCAGCTTGATTTGTACAGTGTTCAGCACGAAAACCGCCTTCCACCGGTTGATTCTTTCGAGAGTTTCAAAACTGCTCTGACAACAAAGGTGGGACAGTACGGTCCGTATGTACAGGAAATTCCGGTTAATCCCTTTAATAATTTAAATACGGTTCGTTTTGATGGCGAGCCGGCAGGAGTGGGTAAGGCTGGATGGAGAATTGATACAAAGACCGGATTATTCCAAACAGATGATTCCGCTGCACATTCAGCTCTTTAGAAAGTGATGTGAAGTTATGAAGAATGCGAAAGCTTTCACACTTGCCGAGGCAATGATGGCCACGGTTGTATTAGGTATCGCCGCGGCTGGTGTGCTGCTTCCATTTACGTCTGGAGCGGCTGTCCAGGCTGAAGGTATGCGCAGAACCTTAGGTGCAAAGTTAGCGGGCGATTTGATGCAGGAGATTGTTAATAAACCGTTCAATCAGATAGTAGCAGTCTATGGAACTTTTTCCGAAGCCCAGGGTCAGATAAAGGATGCAGGTGGAGTGGTATTTACAGACTCAAATTATGCGATGCTAAGCAGGGACTCGATATGCGATTATGTTTACGTCCCACAGGAAAGCGGGACGGGAGTAGCGAAATATATTCTTGTTACGGTTCGAGTTTATTACAGCGGCAAGGAAATTGCGATTCTAAATCGACTTGTGAGTGAACAAGAAAGCTGAGTTTAGTATTCAGGTTTATCCCTTATGAGAGATGTCAGATATACAAGAGGTTTTACTTTAGTTGAGTTACTGCTTGCTTTGATTGTTACCGGCATAATATTAGCCGCAGTGACTACACTGGCTTTTGCTGTGGGTGCTGCAAATGATACAACAGATGACACGAGCCAGAAGCAAGCACAAGTGCGTTATACAACGCTAAGGATTTCGGAACTTATTAGACATTGCAAGCTGATATGCGGAACACCCAACAGTGAAATAGCTATCTGGCGGGCGGATAATAATGGTGATGGACAAATCAATATAAATGAATTAGTCTATATCGAAAGAGGGGTGAGTGGAGATTATCTGAGATTTTGTGAATTTCCTTTATCCGATGCTTCAATAGTAAACTTGAGCGATATTCAAACGCTCTCAACGAGTAGTTACAGCGTTACGTACATACCGTTGATTCCTCAATGCGTAAATGTGCAATTTAGCTTTGATGTGCTCCCGCCATATAGCAGATTTGTAAGTATTTCATTTGACGTTTTGGAAAATGGAATGGTCCGTCAGTACCAAATAAACACCTCTCTTCGCGGCTGGGCAGGTAATTTACTTGACGCCGCCGGCAATAATATCGTTAGTGATGACGATTAGTATTACTCCGCGAAAGCATAAGGCGGACGGATAACTGCTGACGGTTAATGCTTATCGGCCTTTCTATGCCATGAAAAGAAAAAACAAAAATATGTTAATAATACCGATTGTATATCACAGCCCTATAAAAAGTTGGAATATTTCGATAATTCCTGTTGTACTGTTTTGACGATTGTACCAATTCTGTTGGCCTTAACTGCAGAAGGTATAGGAGATGACATTTATGATGGTTTATCTGTACTTGAAAGCCCCAAACTGGAAGAATTAATCTGATGGTTCTGCCGATCTGGGCAGGTCGGATAATATGATAGATACTGTAGTTCATTTGGATGGGTAGATTGGTCAGTAAAGATAGGTCATTAATAGGACGAAAAAAGAGCAAAGGGAATTGATGATAATGTGCTGGAATAGAAAAAAAAGAGGGCTGTTAGAATGTTAAACTTAACATATCCAAAAGCAAGACCGAGCTATATGTTTTTCAAAAGTAATACGGGATATGACTTTAGAGGCCGAAGCGGTGGCTTTACTTTGGTGGAGCTTCTAATTGTGATTGCGATAATCTCGATAGCGGCATTAACGGCGATACCGATGATGAGTTCGGCGGCAAGTATGCAGATTCGCTCTGCGGCAAATATGCTGACAGCGGACTTGGAATACGCAAAGAGTATGGCAATCAGCAGGGCTCAAAATTTTTCAGTGGTATTTGATGCCAGCGCAGACAGTTACAGAATAGAAGACCAATACGGCAATGTATTACCACATCCTGTTAAGAAGGGTTTCAGTTATGTTATAGATTTTCAAAATGACGGCAGGCTGAAGAAGGTCGATATTGTTAGTGTTAATTTTGATTCAACCAGCGAAGTTAAATTTGATTATCTTGGGAGCCCCTATAATGGCAGTAGCACTCCTTTGAACAATGGCGTTATCAACCTGCAAGCGGGCTCAACGGCATCAATAATTACAGTAGAGCCTGTTACAGGATATGTTTCGATTCAGTGAATATGAACGCGGGAGTGAACGCAATTGACGATGTTGCTTTTGCGAAAGCAAGTTTACTTCTGTTTAAGAAATAAGTCGTAATTCTACAGCGAGCGAGGGAATGCCACAAATTACTGAGGAGGAAAATGTATAAATGTTAAGCTGGGCTCTAAAAAGTCGAGGCTTACTGCCGATAGGGTTGGACATAGGTCATAACTCTATCAAGATGATTCAACTACTAGTGAATGGAGAGCAATTAAGTGTTATTGCGGCTCAGAAAGCTCGTATTGATCACGATATCAATAACGAGCTGGAAAAAAATATGTTCATTGTTTCGGCTATAAAACAAATGCTTGCAGAGGGACGCTTTCATGGAAGCAATGTTGTCTCCTCGCTTCCAAATGATGGATTAGAGATCACGAGTTTGCGATTGGCTGAGGCCCAAAGTGATGGGATAGAGCAGGCATTAAGGAAAGAAGTTGTACAGCGTTTTGGATTAGACCCGGATGAAGACGCAATGCAGTATGTGATTGCCGGCAATGTTCACCAGGGCGACGAGATTAAGAATGAGTTGATATTATTTGCGGCAGCTAATGAAACGATAAAGAGCCACATAGAGCTGCTTGAGCAAGCCGGGCTTAAACCAGTGTCAATAGATACGGTTCCGTGCGCATTGTTCAGGAGCTTTGAGAGATCACAAAGACGTCAGGAGGACAGAGAACGTACTGTTGTTTTTGTGGATGTAGGAAACCAGTTTACGACAGTTGTCTTTGGTCGTGGTGGAGAAATCAGTTTCGTCAAGCAGATACCCCTTGGCGGGGAAAAATTTAATGCAGAAATTGCAGCAAAATTAGGTGTTGATATTAGCGAGGCTGAGATGTTGAGGGAAGCACTTCAAATGGAAAAGAGCTTTTCGACATCGAATCATGACTTATCGGAGCAACCCGTTGACGGCAACGAACAAAAATTAGAAGCAACAACGCGACAGGCAATAGTTGATGCGGTTAGTGAGGTTGCTGCGGAGCTGACAAGAGAGATATCCCTTTGCCTTAGATATTATACGGTAACATTTCGAGGCAAGCGAGTTGGACAGGCATTTTTTACAGGAGGAGGGGCTTACGAATATATTTTGCTTGATGTTTTGAAGAGGCAATTGGCTGTAGAGATTGAAGTGGCACAGCCGTTGAAAGGATTCGATATGTCAAGGGAAAGAGGGAATTTGAATTTTGATAGTGACAGGAGGGGTTTGCTTTGTGAGTGGGCGGTGGCTGTGGGACTTAGTCTGAAGGGCTGGAAAATAACAGAGAGCGTGGATTACGAAAGCTCAGAAGAGATACGAGTATGAAAGAAATCGATTTTCTTCCAGAATGGTATAAGAGTGGTAAACGTCGCGAGATCAGCTATCACACGCAATACATCGCATTGGGTGGTGTAATTGTAATGATGGTGGTGTGGAATTGTATTACCGCTCAATCGATTTCAACAGCCAGAGCACAGTTCGCTCAAATGGAAAACAGACAGACACAGGCGAAAGGTCTTTCAATTAAATTAGACGAGCTTAAAAGAGAATTAAGAGGTTTACAGGAAAAAGCGGAATCTATAGAGGAAATTGATTCCAAAATTGATGTTGCAGGTGTCTTAGCGGAAATGAGTTTTTTGATTGATGAAAAGATAGTGCTCGGCAAAGTAGAGTTTATTGCTGAGAAAATTGAGAACAAGCAGCAGGACAAATTAACACCGAGGGGCAGTAATGTTGTAAGAGCGGCCCGGGGAACGATGAGTGGGAAGCAGGAACTGCCCCTTGGAGATGTGCGATTTAGAGTGGTTATAGGCGGCGTGGCAGCGGATTCGAGATATGTAGCGGCTTTGATATGCATGTTAGAGGACTCACCATATTTTTGTCAGGTTGTTCCGTCTTTTTCTCGAACCACTATGATAACCGCAGCAGGCAATTCTTCTCTTCATTCGAAGATAAAGAATGAGAACACAAAAGGGACTGTTCAAAACAACAAAGGAAATATCCAAATACAGGTTAGTGAGTTTGAGATAAGTACTTATTTGGCAAATTATCGCGAGCAGTAAAAGGCAAAACAAGTGATGCTGTTTAGAGAAAAACAACAACTAACGATTTGTGTCATAGCCGGAGTGATTGTAGGCGGATTTGTGGTATTTCGATATCTACCCCTACGCGGTAATATGAAAGCTATCAGGCAAATAAAATCTACACAGGCACTCACTATCGCTAAGGGCGATGCGGACAATAAACAACTGTTACTGCTCAATGAGCAATTATTGGAGATCCATCGCGAACTTGAAAATTATGAGGCGAAAATACCCGAGCAAAGTGATATCGGTGGATTTTTGCACAGAATTGCTGATTTGATGAATGAGAACAACTTGAGCGACCAAATGATAGAACCCCACAAAGAAATAAAGGCTGAGAAGTTAAACTGCATACCGGTAAAAATGCAATGTAAAGGTAAATTAGCTCAGATATTCGAATTCTATAGACAGCTTCAGGTATTGGACAGATTGGTTCGTATCGAGCATGTGAAACTTTCCAACGATAGTGATTTTAACGGTCAGGTTAGTATGGAGTCAAAGGCGATTATATATTACAGGGCAAAAGTTGGACAGGGATAAAAAGTTCAAAAACGATTATGAAACAAAATGCGAGAAATAACCGCCGGGGTGGTAACAGGTTTTTTAGCCATTTAGCCGTAGAGAAGAAAAAAGCGGTGTTGGCGTTGTGCTTGATTTCACTTATGGCTTTTATGTGGATCAAAGTGCTTACCAAAACGTCCCCGCAGGCTGCTGACGCAGGATTGATTGCGGAACTGATGAATATGGAAACTCAATCTGAACCGGAATTAACAATATCATTTATAGAATTACCGCGAGTCACAGGACGCAATGATATGGTAGCCAGAGACTTTTTTGCCTCGGACGGCTGGCAAAACTTTGTCGGTGGACGGGGATCCAAATCAGTCGCTGTTGAAGAAATAGATATCGTTTCAAAAGATGATGACCAAGAAGTAATCAGAAAAGTGGCGGAGAATTTGAAGCTTGAAGCAATAGTTTCGAGCGAAGATCCCCTGGCTTTTATAAATAACAAGGTATTAAGAGCCGGAGATAAATTGTTCGTCGGTGATGGAATTGAAAGTTATGAATTTGAAGTAGTAGAAATTAAAGAAAACATAGTGGTAATGAAGTGTAGAGAATCTACGATAACCTTGAAAATGACACAGTTAAACTGAAACAGTGGAATAGCTGATAGCAATGTGCGAAACGCTATTCGCAAAAAAAGGACAGGAGATGAATTATGTATCTAAACAAGAATTCAAAAAGCAAGATCAAAATCAGAGCCAAATTATTGGTATGGAGCATTGTGCTGGTTCTGATGGCAGCGATTGCGGTCGCTGATGTTGACCATGGATTGGCTGAAGCTAATCTTGTGGCAAATGTAAGTGTAGCACAGGTTTCGACAGGAGGCGGCCAGGAAGGTGTTCTCCAAAATGGGATGATTCCGGTATTTAAATGTGAGGAGAATTTTGGTGTACGTAAAGCTCTGGCATTGTTAGGCAGTATATGTGGGAAAAACATTGTGCCTTCGCCAAACGTGGATGGGTTATTGGCGTTCAGACAGCTTACCAATGTTACCTTCGATGAAGTTATGGATGCTATCCTGGGTGATAACTATAAGTACGAGCAAAGGGGTAATCTAATAAGGGTATATACCAAGGATGAATATGACACGATTATGGCAGATCCCGGTCGAATGACGTACAAAATCTTTACTTTGTACTATATCAGCGCTGCCGAAGCAATGAAGCTCATCACTTCGGTAATTAGCACTGCCGGAAGTATTCAGGGCAGTTCTCCTGCAGAGAACCTCGTGCCTGTCGGTGATTCTATCACCGCAGATTCAGGAGGTGGCGATACTATGGCTTTGAATGACACCATAGTTATCGAGGACTACCCGGAAAATATCGCTGAAGCGGAAAAGATGCTGAAAGAACTTGATGTCAGACCCAGGCAGGTCTTGATCGAGGCGACAATTCTCAGTGCCACTTTAACCGAAGGAATGGAACTGGGTGTTGACTTAAACTTTGCGGCTGGTGTAAGTCTGACGGGCACAGAGGCTGGAGCAGGTACGGCAGATAGTGTTTTGGGTGGTTATATTGAGGGATCTCAGACTGCTGGATTGAATCCTTTACAACAGGCTGGGGCTTTATCGGCAGGAACACCAGTAGAAACTACTGGATTCGCTAATATGGGAGGTTCCGGATTCAGAATTGGTGTTAGCTCGGGGGATTTCAGAGCGTTCATCACTGCATTAGAGACTGTAACCGACACCACGATTCTTGCTAATCCCAAGATTCTGGCAGTGAATAAGCAGCTTGGACAGGTTTATATCGGCAACAAGATAGGTTATAGAGCTCAGACCACACAGACACAGACTTCCACTACTCAGGATGTTAAGTTCCTCGAAACCGGTGTCAAACTTTCTTTCAGACCTTATATAGGGGATGACGGATACATCCGGATGGATATTTATCCAAAGGACAGCTCCGGTACCGTAAAAGCTAATGATATTCCTGACGAGTTCTCGACAGAACTGAAGACCAACATAATGGTCAAAGATGGCCAGACTATTGTTATCGGTGGTCTGTTTAGAGATGTCACAGTTACAAGCCGAAGCCAGATACCCTTGTTGGGTGATTTGCCGCTCATTGGAGCACTCTTTAGAAAAACGAAGGATGAGGTTAAACGCCAGGAAGTCATAGTTCTGCTGACACCTCACATCATTGATGAGGCCAAGGATACTCAGAGTGATGCTAGAGTTGATGATATTCGCCGCAAGAGATTTGGCGCAAAGGAAGAATTGCAGTGGGCAGGCAAGGCGAGATTGGCTGAAGACCGTTACGCAATGGCCGCCAAATACTATCTTGAAGGTGATACTGAGGCTGCAATGAATGCGCTGAACTATGTGCTTGAGCTTCGTCCGTCATATCTTGAGGCGATTAGACTCAAAGAAAGAATCATTGGCGAGACAAGACCGGATGAGCTGGATAGCATCGAAAGAATTATGCTTGGTGATATTGAGCGTGAAGATTCCGCCAGGTGGCAGAGAAGATAAGGCGTGTCTGATAACTAAAGCATGGTTTGGAATTTAACAAACACTGGAGTTTGTTTTGAGACTAACAAGAATCTTATATGCGATAGTCACAGTAATCGTGGCAAGCAGTTTATTAATAAGTGGTCTTGCCGAATGGCAGGATTCTGGCGCGGAAGAGGGTTGGCGCTACACCGGTTATGTGCAGCGGATACCGGTTGTGTCGGTATGCTATATTCTTGGGGCTGTGGGCGTGATTTATCTGGGTTGGTATCAGTTAAGACTGACCAGAGCAGTCATGTCCATAGCCACGCTGCTCCAGGACGAAAAATCAGGTGGTACCTATGATGGTAAGAAATTCTTTCCTACGACACACAGGCTGACAAAAATAAACGAATTGTACCAGGCTCTTAGTAAACATTTTGCCTGCTGTACTTCTCGTATTACTGAGTATGAAAAGAAAATAAGGGATTTGCAGGTAAAGAATCAACTGTCAAAAAGACGGGGTGAAAACACCGAGGCAATAATATACAGCATTCGTGACGCTGTTATTGTTATTGATGAGTCTGACAGACTATTGATGGCAAATGAGGCGGCTGGCCGGCTCTTCAATTTTGATTATAACAGTTCACAGCTAAAACCTGTAAGCGAACTGATCGGGCCTGACCAGAGTGAATTTACGGATTTTCTAAGCCACAACAGACAAAGGAAGGGACAGGCAACAAGAAAAGAGATCGAAATTTCAAAAGAAGGACCGCCCAAAATTTTTGACTGCATTGTTTCATGTGTTTACGAACAGGACAGGCAGGTATGCGGGGCTGTAGCGGTGCTGCATGATATTACACGAGAAAAGCAAATTCAGCAGATGAAAAATGATTTCGTAAGTCATGTCTCACATGAACTCAAGACTCCTCTTGCTTCCATCACAGCCTTTACGGAAATGCTTGCTGATGGTGAAGCTAATGATGAAAAGACGCGAAAAGAATTTTATTCCGTAATTCAAAGTCAGGCCCAAAGATTGAATCGATTGATTGAAGATATTCTGAATTGTTCACGAATAGAATCCGGTCTAATAAAAGTAAATAAGGAGACGGCCAGCTTGACGATGCTCATAGAAGAACAGTTGAAAATGATAAAAGGTTATGCTGAAGAAAAGAAAGTAGAGGTCATTGGGCAAAAGCCCATTATTTACGACCAGGTGGACGTTGACAAGGATATGATTCAAGAGGTTATTGTTAATCTGCTAAGTAATGCCGTGAAATATACGCCATCTGGGGGTTCAGTGAAGATTGAAACCGAAGTTGACGAAAATGCGGCTCTGGTTCGGGTCAGGGTCACTGATACAGGAGTTGGTATCCCCGAGGATGACATAGAATATGTTTTTGATAAATTTTACAGAGTTGGTGCAAATAACAAGCAGGCAGAAGGTACAGGTCTGGGACTTAACCTTGTGAAGCAAATAATTGAGAAGGTTCACAACGGCCGAGTATTCGTTATGAGCAAGGTCGGTGTTGGGAGCACTTTTGGCTTTGAATTACCTCTGACGACAAGGCAGGCAGTCAGAGCCGTATAATAAGGTGTAAACAAAAAATTAAGCGTCCATTCGACGCTGCAAGCTATGAATTAATCTTTTGAGGAGGCAAGATCATGACAGGCAAGAGAGTTTTAGTCGTGGATGATGAAATACACATCGTTCATGTGGTAGCGATAAAACTTCGTAACAATGGTTATGAGGTCATATCAGCTGATAATGGTGCCGAGGCCTTTGAGCTGGCTTGCGAAGAGAAACCGGACATTATTGTCACGGATTATCAAATGCCGGTTATGTCAGGGCTGGAACTTGTGGAGAAGCTTCGGCAAGGTGATGATACCAAGGATATACCCGTAATTATGTTAACTGCCAGAAGCTTTGCTATCACGAAAGAGCAGCAGGAAGATTTACGAATATCAAGTTGTTTGAGCAAGCCATTCAGTCCAAAGGAGTTGTTGGGAAATATCGAAGATGTTTTGTACCAGAAGCAAGTAATGGTAAGCAATTGACGGTTTACGAAAAGCATTAAAATAATTGACATGAAATAATCGATAGGGAGCTATGCTGGATACGGTAAGGAAAACCTTAAGTTTGTCACAACGACGCCAGTTTGAGAGCTTCGGGGCTAAGATAAATAAGTTCGGCTTTAATTTTGCAGTTTGCAATAACGCCGATGAAGTTGTCTTATTGTGTGAAGGCGGTAAATATAAAAGTAACCCTGAACAATTAAGCAAACTAAGTCGGCAGGCTTTATGCCGACTCAGCGAAAAAAGTGGTTCTGATGAGACCGACATGCCGGTTTGGAGATTTGGTGATACGAATATTGTTTTGGCTGTTGTTCTGAAATCTGCTCGCCTCAGTAACAAAGACGGAGAAGTTTCAGGAACAGCTTTGATTGACCTGGGTGATAAATCTCTATGTCCAGCTTCTGTCCCGCCAAACGATACAAACTGTGTAAATCCGGTTCAGATGGACAGCAACTATTTAGCGGAAATGCTTGAGCTTTTAGTAGAGAAATTTCAAGCTGAGACAAAAGCAGAAAAACAGATTGAAATGGTCGGTACAGAGCTGTCGCAGACATATGAGGAGCTGGTATTGCTTCACAAGCTCAGTACAAATATGAAGGTTACCGAATCGGATGCCAACTTTCTACAGATGGCTTGTGACAGCTTAACTGAAATTGTTTGTGTTGAAGGCATTGCAATATTGCTGGAAAAGACCATCGATGACAAGCAACAGTTGGTTGTGGCAGCCGGCTCAGGTCTTATAGATATTGATGAACAAACGGCGGCTATTTTACATAGTGGATTGATGGATGAAATAAACAGCGGGAAAGAAGCGCTTCTGGACAGCGAGGTCGATTCCGCATTTAAATATGAATGGCCTGACAATATAAATAATATTATTGCAGTACCTTTATGCGGTAAGGAGAAAACAGAATCCGGCATTACAGGCAAAAACGAGAATAGTAACTGCATGATGGGGTTGATGGTTGCGATAAACAGAATAGGAAAACAGGATTTTGACAGCACCGATATAAAATTATTTAATTCGGTGGCTGGAGGATGTGCCGTTTTTATCGAGAACGGCGAACTCTTTAAAGACCTCAAAGAATTATTCATTGGCTCACTGAAAGCACTGACAAGTAGTATTGATGCAAAAGACAAGTACACACACGGTCATTCTGAAAGAGTTGCTTTTATTTCACGATGGATTGCGGAGAAGCTATCGGAGCGGGAGCAATTGGATGAAGAGCAAATACACATGGTTTATTTGGCTGGATTGCTGCACGATATAGGAAAGATAGGTATAGAAGAAGTGGTATTGCGAAAGAAAGGTAAGCTGACTGAGCAGGAATTCAACCGTATTAAGCAACATCCGTCGATAGGTGCGGGTATTTTACATGAAATAAAACAAATGCGTGATATTATCCCGGGTGTATTATCTCATCACGAGCGAGTTGACGGCAGGGGATATCCGGATGGCTTGGTTGGTGAGCAGATACCGCTGACGGGTAGAATTGTCGGATTGGCGGACAGTTTCGATGCAATGACATCAAAGCGAACTTATCGTGATGCAATGACTGTAGAGCATGCACTTGAGGAAATAGGAAAAGGATTGGGAACACAATTTGATGAAAAACTAGGCAGGATATTTCTCGACAGTGATGTCGGGCTGCTCTGGGACATTATTCAGAATGGTTTTAACAATATTTACCAAAACGGCGACTCTGTGGAATATGGTGCCGCGGCTGTGGGAACGCTAATCGGATGAAAATTAAAATACAAGATTATAACGAGGTAACGGTTGTTGAGCTGCAGGGTGAACTGGATGGCGATGATGTCGAGTTCTTCCAAAGTACTATTACTGATATAATCTCAAGATGCAAAGTCGGTGTGGTGCTGGATATGAGCGGCTTGGGATTTGTTGATGGTGAAGGATTGGAACAGTTGTTGTGGGCGAGAGACTATTGTAGTCAGAACAAATGTGAGCTTCGATTAGCAGGACTTGATGAAAATTGCATGAGAATTCTTGAAATTACTCGGCTCGAAAAAGAATTTAACCACTATGTGGAACTTGCGGAGGCGGTAAAGAGTTTTGTGTAGAAAATACATGCCTTCTCTGGTCTGTATTAACGGGGCTTTAAAGAATTAGGAAAAGCTATGAGTCAAATAGCTGTGGAAAATAAAATGCAGCTTGGGCAGTTACTTCTAGCACGTGGCGTTGTAACTGATGAGCAAATTGAACAGGCACTGGCTGAACAGAAAGAAAAAGGCCATCGTAAGCTGCTCGGTGAGCTTTTGGTGGAGATGGGCTATTGTACGGAGAATCAGATAGCCTCGGCACTGGCAGAGGGCTATGGTGTTCCGTATGCTCAGGTTGGTCCTAAAATATGCGACACAAAAGCCATTGAGATTTTACCGAGAGAATTTCTCGAAGAATATGTAGTCCTACCGCTGTTTAAGGTTCATGATGTTCTAACTGTAGCTGTTAGTGAACCGACAAACGTATTTTTAATAGATGAAATAGAGCGGATAAGCGGTTGTAAAGTTCAGATAGTATGTTCAACAAGTAAGGATATAAAGGCCACTCTGCAGACATATTTGCCGGCTGCCAATGTCTTTGTCATTGACGACATAATCGATGACGAAGGGCTGGAAGATTTTACTTTGATAGAAAATATTACGCAGGATATAAGCGACCTTGAGGAGGTGGCCGGACAATCACCTGTCGTAAAGCTGGTTAATTATCTACTGTATAACGCCGTGCGGGAAAATGCCAGTGACATTCATATAGAGCCGGATGATAAGAAACTCCGGGTTCGCTACAGAGTCGATGGTAGGCTGTATGAGAAGATATGTCCACCTTATCAGATGCAAGCGGCGATAGTTTCACGCGTTAAAATTATGGCAGAGCTGGACATTGCTCAGAGACGGCTGCCTCAGGACGGGGGTATCCATGTTTTAGTAGAAGGCAGGCCGATCGATTTACGGGTATCGGTTATGCCAGGCAACTTTGGCGAAAAAGTAGTGATTAGAATTATCGACCCGCAGAAGATTCTTTTCAGTCTTGAGTCACTTGGATTTACTTATGGAAATCTCAAGTTGTTCAGGAAGGTAATACAATCTCCAAACGGTATAGTTTTGGTAACAGGACCGACCGGATCAGGCAAAAATACTACTCTTTATGCGGCGCTTGTTGAGTTAAACAGTGAAGAGGTGAACATCTGCACGGTGGAAGACCCGGTGGAGTGCAATATTGAGGGAATAAATCAATTCCAGGTAAGCGAAGGGGCGGGTTTTGAATTTTCAACAGCCCTGAGAAGTTTATTAAGACAGGACCCGGATGTAGTTATGGTTGGCGAAATTCGTGATAAAACTACAGCTAATATCGCCGTACAGGCGGCGCTGACAGGCCATCTGGTTCTATCGACTCTGCATACGAATGACGCTCCCGGAGCTGTAACTCGTTTGCTGGATTTGGGTGTTGCGCCTTACCTTTTAAGTGCTTCACTTATTGCAGTCTTGGCCCAGCGACTTGTCCGGAAAATATGTCCGAATTGTAAGACGGAGTACGAACCGCCTACAAGTATAAGGAAGGTTGTTGAAAAATCAGGCATAGAAACTACGGAATATTATCGCGGTGTAGGATGCAAGAAATGCCGAAACACCGGCCATGTTGGTCGAATTGCCGTTCACGAGCTTTTTGTCCCGAATGAGGAAATTCTGGAAATGATTAATGAGCGGCAGAGCTTAAAAAAACTAAGAGCAAAGGCGATTGAAAATGGAATGGTATGCTTGCAATCTGATGGAATCGAAAAGGTAAAGGCTGGGATTATTTCTATTGAGGAAGTATTGAGAACAGCACAAACAGAAATATGATCCTCTTTGCTATGTATAATACTATATATAATGCTGGATAAATAATAAATGATCGCTTCGGAAACAAAATTTACAGATGAGCTTGATTCTCAAGAGAAAGGTCAGGAATTACCTCCACTTGGAAACAAGCAGGGACAAGATAGAATCGGTTCCGGTAAATATAGCGATACCGAAACCGATTCAAGTTCCTATTCACAAAGAGATTATGGTCCAGTCCTCGAACAAGATGAATTGCCGGTACATCTTCAACTGTGTAAATCAAAAGTTAAGCCAGCGGAGCTTATACTATTCACAACACAGTTATCAGTGATGCTTGATAGCGGAGTAGTACTTAGCGATGCTCTTGATGCTATTGCAGAGCAGGCTGAATATGGAACGTTTAAGATGGTGATTATAGATGTAGCCGAAACTGTCAAAAATGGAGATGATTTTTCGAGGGCATTAGCTGAATACCCGAAGATTTTTAATAAAATGTTTATTAGTATGGTAAAAGCATCGGAAGCGTCAGGCAGAATGGCAGAAATGCTTAATGTGCTCAGCGGTTATCTGAATTTCGAATCTGAAACACGTAAACGCATCAAAGGTGCACTTACATATCCATTTATCATGGCGTTAATGGCAGTGGCGGCCACAGGGACGTTGATGTTTTTTGTATTACCGAGGTTTATGAGAATTTATGAATCCAAGGGGGCGGCGCTGCCGAAAATTACTCAGGTTGTAGTTGGTTTCAGTAGATTTATAGGCGATTTTCAATCGATGACAATATTTCTGACAGGACTGATATTGACGTCAGTGGGATTATATTACTTCTCAGGAACTTTAACCGGTCGAAGAGTAATTGATTTCATCAAAATTCGAACACCTGTATTGGGCACAATGTTTATTGATACGATAGTAACTCGAAGTATGCGTATTATGGCAACAATGCTCAACACGGGGGTGAACCTGATGGATTCGATAGTGGTGATTCAGGGCTCCTGTGACAATTACTATTTTAGACAACTTTGGACCGGAGTGAATGATAAAATTCGGGATGGTTACCAGTTATCAGAGTCCATTATGATTTCGCCGAGCAGTCAATTAATGGCGCCTGGAATTATTCAAATGCTCAAAGCAGGGGAAAAAAGCGGCAAACTCGGTGAAGTCTGCGATAAAATATCGGTCTTTTATGAGAAAAAACTAGAATCTTCAATCAGGAACGTTATGGCACTGATAGAGCCGATAATGATAACGATCTTAGGCTGTGTTATTGGAACTATTGCCATTGCATTGTTATTGCCGGTTTTCAGGATATCAAACGTCATTGCACATTAAAGCCAAAAACACAGAGTTTATAACAATTGATTCAGTATAAGCTCTTTTTATTCACCTTGTAATTGATGATGCATGCCTCATAACACCTTGTCAATACTGCGCTTAACGTCGCGATATTGCTTAGGGGACATATCTGAGTTAGTTAATATCTTTTAGATATATTTCCCTAAAGGTGCAACTGATTTCTTCCGATAAAGTGAAAACGTTGGGGTGGTTTATGATGTGTCATTATGCGGTGTTATAACAAATGCAAGCCTTTTTTTAAGTCTAAGGATATTGGTAAATATGAATGAGCAAATAAACCAAAAGATTAAGTCTTTTTCAGATGAAAAAAACAAATCTGTTTCAGATCTGAATCTCAAAGCATTGGTTGTTGAGGATTTCGAGACAATGCGAAACATTATCGCTAAGGTCCTCGACAGTCTTAATATCAAGATAACCGAAGCTGTCAATGGTATCGAGGCACTTAAAGTTCTTGATGCTGAACCGGTGGATATAGTTTTGACCGATCTGGTCATGCCGGAGATGGACGGCTTTGAGTTGTGTGAAGAAATTCGTCGCAGACCGAATATCCGCCATTTACCGGTCATTGTCATTTCCACACACCGTGATGCCAAATATGTTGTACAGGCGCTGCGTTGTGGAGCTGATGACTATTTAACGAAACCATTTACCGCTGCTTTTGCTGAGCGAATTATTGAAAGGGTTTTGAGCAATGTCTGATACGAATACTGCTGCAATAGAACAGAGACCCAAAAGTTCCTCAGGCCCCGCCACATCAAATCAGGAGAGTATGATAGTACGTTTGAGCAGCCTGGACAATATGCTGGAACTGGCAGGTGAAGTTATTATTGTCAGCTCGAATCTCAATGCGATGAGCCGCGAAATACAGGAAGGGGCAAAGGTTTCACGTGTCCTGTCGGACAATGTCAAGGACCTTGCTATCACTTCTTCACGGATTTCATCGGATTTACATAATCTGGTTACTGATGTCCGCACAGTTGGGATGGGTGACTTATTCGCGCGTTTCCGACGGATTGCACGCGATACCTCAAGGCGTTTGGGTAAAGTGATTCGCTTTGAATTGGAAGGTGTGGATATATGCATTGATAAAAGAACTTCGGAAAAGATATATGACCCAATCGCCCATCAGATACGCAACGCAATGGCGCACGGTATCGAAGACAAAGAAATCCGTGTTAAGTTGGGAAAAGATCCTGTCGGGACTGTTACGGTTAGAGTCTGCAACACGGAAAATAACACAATTATTGACGTAATAGATGATGGTGGTGGTATCGATAAAGAAGCTGTACGACGTAAAGTATTGAAGATGGAGCTAACTGATGACAAAACGCTTGACGGTCTTTCTGACGAAGCTCTATTTGAATATTTGTATATTCCAGGTTTTTCAACCGCTGAACAGACCTCAGCTACTTCAGGACGAGGGGTGGGATTAGATGTTGTGCGCGACGTTATGAATCAAATTAATGGCGAAACTCGCATCAAAAGCGAAGAAGGTAAGGGAACAACATTTTCTTTCATTCTGCCCAAGATAACAGCGGTAAATATCTCTGATGCTTTACTTGTTCGGGCTGAAAAAATGACGTTTGCCTTTCCTATATCGTCTGTTGTCGCATCGCAGGCCATCTCCGTTAATGAGGTGACTACTATCAGGGGGACAAGCCGTACAATTAAATATCTTGGCAGGATTTTGCCTTTATTTGATTTGCTGGAGATTTTTGGTGAGTCGCCGGTTAAAATTCAGGACAACCAGATGCGGGCCATTATAGTTGAGTATAAAAACAAACGTGCAGCTTTTGTTATTTCGGATTTCATGAATCCCCAGAAAATTGTAATCTCAGAATTTGACTGCGAGATAAAGGTTCCCGGCCTTATTGGAACCGCCATACTCACCGGCAGACAGATGGGTTTGGTAATTGACCTGCCGGGATTATTTGAGCAAACATTTGGCAATGGTAAGGAAATGGATATTAACAAATCCATCCGCATTGATACATGCGTAAAAAACAACTTGATGATGGATAAAGAAAATACGCCGCAAACAGTTTCAGCCAGCACAGAAACTATGATACCGGCTGCTACCGAGGCGGATGAATCTGTTTACGAGGAACTGGATATCGATCGACCTGATTCACAATTCCTCAAGGAAGTGGAAGTAATGCTTGCTCGACTCAACCAGGAGCTATTTACGTTAGAGGAAAAACATGATACTGAAACCGCTGATGCTATCTTTCGTCTTGTACATTCGATAAAGGGCAATTTAACAATGTGCGGTGCAGAGGAACCAGCTTCCATCACTCACCAGGTTGAAACGATTCTGGAACGTGCAAGACGTGGGGCACTGGAACTGAATGATGAAGTTTTTGATGTTTTGTTCGATGGCTCAGCATATCTTGAACAAGTCGTCCAGTCACTCCTAACAAACCAGAAGCCTCCTGTACCGTCCGATAAGCTCCTTGCGGGGATGGAAAATTTCCGTCAGGAGGAAAAGAAAACTGACCAGGGTGCGACTGTAGCTGCTCTCGATAATGCTCAGGCAGTTTTGGATCCGACAGGCGAATTTTATCTTTCCTCACGTCGTCGGGATGGAGCGGTTTTGTATCGGTGTCATATTGAATTTAATCCCGGCGACCAGCCGCATTTTCTGGTTGCCTATCTTATTCTTCGCCGTCTTCAGCGGGTAGCTGACGTTCTTGGTAGTTTCCCCGCAATGACCGATATCGAAGCCGGCTTATGCAAGGGAGGTATTGTAGTACTTTTGGCTCCACGTGACCCAAAGCCTGATTTGCTCGATACCCTCGATAAAAACTTGAAAAGGTATTACGGAGTGGAGCGTTTTGAGGCTGCCACTTATGCATAATACTGCGGGAGATATATTATGGTAAAAAAAGCATTGTTCTTAAGAGACGAAGACAATACCTGCATATTAGAGCCTTTGATAAAACGCTGTCGTCAGGAACAATTTGAGGTTGAAGAATGTAATCAACCTCCAGACCATGAGACGCTAAAGAATTTGTTGCCATCGACGCCGGCAGTTCTGTTCGTACCGGCGATTGAAGAGGATTGTTGGGGTGTCAAGCTGGCTCAGGATGCTCTGAACGAGAAGATGCCTCATGTTATTGTGCTTTATGCACCTTCTATGCCTTCCAGAGAATTCCTTTGCCTTGCCTTTAGAGAAGGTGTTGACGATATAATTTCTCTTGATGCCGACATAGAAACACTCAGCTCCAAACTTAAACGTGCTGACCATATACTGCAGGCAAGATTAGATTCGATGGATGCCGGAGGGCAATGGCAGCGGGAAATAAAATCGCTCCATCTTCGTTGTGAACAATTGGAATGCAAAAATGCTAAGTGGGAAGAAAGGTTGCTTGCCTTGTCTTCAACAGCAACAAGAATGGCTACAGGCCAACTGCGACTTGCAGAAAGTGCTCCTTCTGTACTTATTGTGGCTTCCAGCAACTCCCAGGCTTCCAGTGCAGCCGAACTGTGTCGTCGTCTTGGTTTCAAAACACATCTGGCACATACAGGCAAGGATGGTTTGGAACAAATTAGCAAGGATCCGCCACGGATCATCCTCGCTGATGGCACTTTGCCGGATATGGACGCAACGGCTTTTGCTCCGGCTGCCCGCAAGGCACTTGGCAATAAACCAGTAGTTATAGTTGCATGGTCGAGCAGCCCTGAATCAGAAGACACTCTACTGGCTCCAGATATCGGTATAGACGATTTTGTTCTCAAATCGACTACCAGCGAAGGTACAGGATTTTTAGCTGCTGCACTGCTCGGTGGGCTTCGTTGAAAATCAATTCATATATCCGATGAAACACATTGAGTGTAACCAAAAACTGCTTGTTATATAACACCGTCCCATCAAAAACGGCTCGGATATTACTGCGACGTTCGTAGAAATCATTTAGATATGGAAAAATCGGCAAATGCACGTTAAAATATCTAACAAATCGACAGTAGGTATTTTATATAATAAGCTAAATTCTAAGTTGAGTTTGAGCGATGAAAATTATAATCAGATTTGTATTCTATGTATGGATAGGTGGCGCGTTAAGTCTTGCTTTTGGAAATGAGAACACAGCAGTAACTCTTGTTTATAGTGGTACTAGTGATGCGTCTGCTGCAGTGGCCATAGGCCGGGATATGTTCATTGTTGCTGACGACGAGAACAATGTCTTAAGAGTTTACAAAACCACTCAAGGTGGATTGCCTCTTTTTTCGTATGATATCACAGAGTTTCTGGATATTGAGCCGAAATATCCTGAAGTCGATATTGAGGGGGCGACAATGATTGGGCGGCGTATCTATTGGATTAGTTCGCACGGTAGAAATAAAGACGGCAAAACAAGGCCTAACAGGTATCGTTTTTTCGCCACAATAGTAAAGTCTCAGGATGGTAATGTTACTATTGAACCTGTAGGAAAGCCATGCAAAACACTCATTCAATACCTCGTAAAGTCTGATAGCATGCGTTATTTGAGATTGGATAGAGCAACTCGATTCGACACAGGTGAACTTCCCAAAAAAGAACAACAAAAACTTGCCCCGAAGAAAGAAGGCCTTAATATTGAGGGACTTTGTACATCTGCTGACGGCAAAACAATCTACATCGGATTCAGAAATCCACGCCCCTTTGAAAAAATAAGCCAACAGGCAAAAGCGATTATTGTTCCCTTAATTAATCCTGATGATGTGCTCGAAAAGAACCGGAAACCGATTTTTGACGAGCCTATATTATTGGATTTGGCTGGTCTGGGGATAAGGTCTATGGAGTATTCTAATTTCCATAAGGCGTATTTTATTATTGCCGGCACTTTTGACGATAGCCCAATGTACGCCATATATCGATGGTCAGGAAAAAAAGAAAGACCTCCGGTATTAGTGAAACAACTAAGACAAAGTGATTTTAGTCCTGAGGCAATGATTACCTTTAAAAACTCTGATAAGTTTTTTGCCCTTAGTGATGATGGGAGCCTGCAAATCAAGGTTGACGGAGCATGGGAGTGTATGGAAGGAGAATACCGTAAAGACGGAACTTGTCAAAATAAATACCTCCTCGATCCTGAGAAAAAAACCTTTAGAGGAATTTGGCTGGCCCCCTAAGCCAAAAGGTATCTAAATACACCAGACGAACTTCGCAGAAGAACACATAAAGTCAAACTTGAAAAGAAGAAAAAATGATAGAATATTCATTACTTTTTATTCAAAAATAGTTATAATGTTCAGTTAATTCATATTTGGTCATTTATATTATTGTTTAGGAGCAGTTATGTCAGGTCATTCACACTGGGCTGGAATAAAGCATAAAAAGGCTGTGATCGATGCAAAACGCGGCAAAGCATGGAGCAAAATCGCTCGGATGATAATAGTTGCGGCTAAGAATGGCGGTGGTGATCCGGCCACAAATCTGACTTTGCGATATGCAATCGACAAGGGCAAAGCTGCTAATATGCCTAAGGATACTATTGAAAAGGCCGTAAAAAAAGGAACCGGTGATCTGGAGGGTGTTAATTTTGAAGAGGTGCTTTACGAGGGGTACGGGCCGGGCGGTGTGGCTATGATGGTCGAGGCATTGACGGATAACCGTAATCGAACCGCACCGGAAATTAAAAGACTGTTTGAAAAGCATGGTGGTTCTTTAGGTACAAGCGGATGCGTTAACTGGATGTTCAGCAAGAAGGGACTTATTACTGTTAGTACCATTAATACTGATGAAGAGCAGCTTTTGGAGATTGCTCTTAACGCTGGCGCTGATGATATGCAGAATACGGGGGATGTTTTTGAGATAACCTGCGATCCAGATGCTTATGAAGAATTGAAAAAGACACTCCATGAAAAAGAAATCGCCACCGAGGTTGCTGAAATCTCAATGGTCCCGCAGAATACTATTGAGATTAACGACGAGCATAAAGCCAGGCGAATAATTTCGCTGATGGAGGCTTTCGATGACCACGACGACGTGCAGAACGCATACGCTAACTTCGATATACCTGATGAGATAATAGCTCGTATATCGTAATGAGTATTACGAACATCGTATCAGAGAACTGGTTGGCTTCTAAGATATTTTATCCGCTGTTTTGCAAATAGATATTTTTTGTCCCCGAGTCGACTGACAATTTCCTCTCTTTTGGGGTACATTTCTCTAAACTGAGCACGATATTCATCTTCGATTTCAATGGCTTTTTCATATTGGCTGATTGCTATATCAGTTTTACCCAAAAGCTCTGAGATTTTTGCCAGTTCGATACGAAGCCGGGCGCACCCGGGATAAAGATGCTCAACTGTAAATGAGGTGTTATCGAAGGCTTTATTAAGCCAGTCGGTTTTTTCCTGCTGTTTGGAAATGTCCGCGAGCAGGCTATATACTTCTGTTAGCCGCTCATAGTTTTTGAAAGCGGCACTGTTACGCTGAATTGCACACAGCGACTGCTTTTCTGCTGCTACAAGCAAGTCACGATTGACACTCGATGTAAGCTTGAAATGGTGCAGATACAGTTTGCTGTTGAGTGATGGGGCGTCGGAGCTTAAAGAGTCGTCTTCAGAGGCTCGGTCAAGCAGCTTGTGAGCCTGTTCGAATTGGCCGGTGGATATGGCCCGGTCTGCCAACTGGATTTTAGCGCTGGTTTTGCTTACAGGAATAACAACATAATTGAGATAAACAACAATTAATACCAGGCCGGCTGCCACCGTCAGTATCTTTACAAAAGGAGCAGGCTTTAGGGAGACTTGAGGTCGTGGATATGTTTGAGAATATATTGCAATCAGACAAGCTATTATCACCCAGAAAACCGTGAATACTCCGGGCTCAAAAATAGCAAAGTCTATCAGGTTATGAAAAGCAACGCCCAATATAGCACAGAAAAGAGCCGCGATTATAATTTCTGAGCGAGACATTTTTGCCGTCTCACCGGCGGATGCGAGCAGGAAACCTGCTATGAAAATAATTATAGGCATAATATATAATATGATTATCCCGGCTTGTCTTTCCTGAGGGGTAGCTGTAGACGGCAGGGGAAAAACAAACGGTCGAATAAACAGTAAAACAGCCGAGACAATTATTGCCAAACCAATAGCTGTTTTTATGAAAGCTGGTTCAGGCAGGTGAGTCTCCGGCGAGCAGTTTACTTTCCTGGCAGACAATACTGTCCACAATGGTATGCAAATCATAGCTAAAAACCCAGTAAGCCCAATGGGGCCGTATTGAGTAAGGATGCTGAGGAGAAAGCAATGTGGATCCGCAACTGATTCCGACGCGGAAGATGGTTTGTAATGCGGATAGAAGTGTGAAAAGTTACCCGGACCAACTCCTGTAAACCAATGGTCGGCATACATTTTTGCTGAAGCGTCCCAGTACTGCCATCTTACGAACATTGAATTACCGCCCGGTAGTCGGTCGTGTGTTAGCCCATACTGGATAACAATCCAACCACCTGCGATGCCCAATAATAAACACCCAATCAATATCGCTTTTTTGTAAGCTATCAGCCGGTTACCAAAACAAAGATAAATAACAAACACTGTTGCAGCAAAGACTGAGGCAATAATTGCGCCTTTGCTTTTTGTGATTACAAGGCCAAAAATTAAAATAACAACGGCTATACCACGCATAATCAACCAGGCAATTTCAATAGAATCAGGATTTCGTTTTTTAAACTTTCCGATTAGCAATACAACAGCGGCAAAGGATGCCATCATCGCGAAAGAACCGGCAGAGTTGCTTGTTGTGAAAAAACCACTGATGTCCTTTGAGTAAAGACGATGTTCGAACTGAAAGTGTTCCAAACTGTCTGGGACAATTCGATGCTGAGCGAGCGCCGCGTCAAGGTCTTTTTCGTAAAATTCAATCAAATGCTCGTTATCGGAATATTGCTCCCAACATCGATAAGTTGAGACCATACCCAGAGCCACAATGAGAACTAAGATGAGTTTTATTTTTGTTTGAGAGTCCAGTATCTGTACCAGTACCAGGGCCATCAGTATCGGTGCCACAAGTCCGGTAAAGTTGTTAATCGCTCCTCGCTTATCAGGCGCTGCAAGACCGGAAATAACAGCGGCTGCACAGAAAAGCAGCAAGCCTGTTTCGAGGCCGCTCAGGCAGTATGAAAACTTCCTGCTGCAAATTCTCAATACAATCCAGGCTACGAAGGAAAATATCAATGCAGTTGATACAAACATGCTGAACGAAGATATTAGTACAGCCCTCCATATCGGTAAGCCGTACATGCTATCGGTAATACTGGATGGCAGTGCAGCAGATTGTACTGTTGGGCCTTCGGTAAATGTCGTGCGAAGCACAATTACACAAACGCACAAAACAAGAAGTATGTATTCCAGGCATACTAATGCTCTACTTTTGGATTCGTTTGAATTAATCGTTGGTTTTATCATTATGTGAGGTGGTTTCAAAAATAGCGATAATAGATAATACCATAACTGTTTGAATAATGATTAGAATTGCGCCGGCCAGATTAACCTGATAGAGAAAAATCGCTCCAAGCCCGGTACAGAGTGTAGCTAAGTATAACGTCAGGACTGTCTGAGTATCTGTCAAGCCGTGCCTTTTTAATCGATGGGAGAAATGTTGAGTATCTCCTATAAAGGGGCTTTTCCCTTGGCTTATGCGCAGCAGTGTCACGCTGATGAAATCATAGAGTGGGACCGCCATAACCAGCAAAGGCATAAAAACAGGATACCATGATCCGCTTAGTGCTTCATGATAATAAGTAGTACGCACGCTCAGCAATGCAACAAAAAATCCCACAACAAGTGAGCCGGCGTCCCCCATAAATATCTTGGCAGGGGGGAAATTAAATACCAAAAAGCCCAACAATGTTCCTATGAAAATCAGTGTTAAACTCCCGACAAAGACCTGGCTGCTTAAAGCGGCCGCAGTTAATAATATACAGCTTATTATGACAGCGATACCCGCAGAAGCTCCGTCCATATTGTCGAGAAAGTTAAACGCGTTAATAATCAGAACTATCCAGACGGCGGACAGTAAAGAAGTAACAATTTTGCTTTCGATAAAAAGTTCAATCCTTATTTCCGCAAAGAAAGCGGCGATTATCGCTGCTGCGAACTGGACAGCGAGTTTGAAAAATGGGCTGAGATGTTTTTTGTCATCCCAAAGGCCGAGTGCGAACAAAAGAAGGACAACGAGCAATATAATCAGGAGCTGCCCTATTTTACTTAAAAAGCCGTCCGTATGGATTGTAATCGAACTGCCGAGCCAATCAAGGTGACCGCCGACGACCAAAAATTTGACGATTGCAATACCTGCAAGGATGATAATTGAAATCGTGCTGAATATTGCTATGCCGCCGCCGAGAGGTATCACTGTTCGGTGGTACCTGTCTTGGACCGGATGGGCAACCAAACCTGCTCGAATGGCCAGCTTTTTGGCAACTATTGTCAAAATAACCGACAGTGCAAATGAGCCTGTGAACAGAATTATCGCTAATATGATTATCTTTTCGATTTTAACTGCTCCAATAATCGGGCTCTGACTTTATCAAAATAATCGAAGTAGCATTGCTGTTTGTAATCGGGGTACGTATAAGACTGCGGTCTCCAACAGCCTTTGTCGAAAATCAGCGTTACTTCAGCATACATTTTTTTGCCGATATATATACGATGCGAATAGTTTTTTGTTGTTGCCAGTACTAATTTTGAGGGCTCGATGATACCCGGATCCAGGTTTACAGGTCTTGTTAATGGAAGTGCCAGCTTTTTTGACAGTTTTTGTTCGAGTTTGTTGGTCCGGAGTTTAATTTTGGCTAATAAACCTGGCTCTATCAGCCGTTTAATGCTGACAAACTGCCTTAAGATACGCGGGCCTGTTTGTTCCTTGTAATAATCTGTTTGGTCAAACGGCCAGACCTCGCTTGAAAGATCTACCTTGCCGAACTTATCACTCAGCAATTCGGCCGCTGTATGCAGGCATTGATAGTTAGAAGCTAAAATTCCTATGATAAGCTTTACCGGCTTAGGATCATTTAATTTCCACATCTATAGCTTGGAGTTTTTTAGTTTTGAGTTTCTGGTTTTTGTCTCAGACATCGCAAATTCGTACCGCATAAGCGAGAGACTCGATGGGATCTCGCTTTGGGACAAACTCGTGCGCCACATACCCTTTGAAACCTGTCTTGGCGATTGCGCGCATAATAGCCGGATAATACAATTCCTGTGTCTCGTCGATTTCGTTTCGCCCCGGGTTGCCGCCTGTATGATAGTGGCCTATGTATTCATGATAATCTTGAATCGTGCGGATGATATCGCCTTCCATTATCTGAGCGTGATAGATATCATAAAGAATTTTAACCCTGTCTGACCCGACTTTTTTACAGACCTCTACACCCCACGCCATTTTATCGAACATATAATCTTTATGATTTACTTTGCTGTTGAGGTACTCGATGCAAATAGTTACCTTCTTCTTCTCAGCGTATCCGGCCACTTGTTTGAGGGCCGTTACCATATTTTCTATACCCACATCATCAGCCATCCCGGCGCGGTTTCCGGGGAAGGTAATTACATTTGGGAATTCATATTCTGCGGTTGCATCGATTGCCGAGCGGATTTGTTCGAGGCATTGCTTGTGATTATCTATTCGGTTGAGTCCCTTCGTAAGGCTGTGGGTATTCACCAATGAGCATACAAGACCATGTTTCTTAACGGTAGCGAAGTCCTTTGGGCTAAGTAGGTCGATGGCTTTTATGCCCATCTTTTTGGATACCGCGCAAAGTTCGTCAAGCGAGAGTTTTCCATAGCACCACTTGCTCACGGATTGATTGATGCGCCCCTTCTTAACAATTCGTTCGATATTGTCGGCTATGGCGGCATATCCGGTACCGGTCAATGAGCCGGCAACTGCACCGGCGGCCATCAGAGAAGTATTGCCAATAAACGACCGTCTTGAGAGTTTATCTTTTTTCATCGGTTCTCTCCTTTTCAATTTTATGTTATTTCAAAATATTTCATAATTACCACTCAAAAACATTCTATTAAGTCTTAAGCTGTTCTTTCAAAGACTCGACCAGCTTAATCACTTCATTTGCGGCCTTTTCAATTGGAACTTTTTGGCTTTCGGATTCACATCTAAGTTTTATCTCGACGTTGCCCTCGGCGACGGATCTTTTACCAACAGTGACTCTCACGGGTATGCCAATCAGGTCGGCATCTTTGAATTTTACTCCGCCGCGAAGGACCCTGTCATCCAGTAATACGTCAACACCGTCCTCGATCAACTGCTGGTAAATGTCCTCCGCTGCTTTGGCAACATTATCATCGTCCTGATTGACCGAAGTAACAATAACTTCGAATGGCGAAATACTAATCGGCCAGATAATACCGTTGTCGTCATTGCCGAGTTCGATGGCCGAGGCAACAATACGGTTTATTCCAATACCATAGCAGCCCATAATACAGGGATTCTCGGCCCCTTCTTCATCGAGGAATTTTGCGCCGAGTTTCTCGCTGTATTTGGTTCCAAGCTTGAACACCTGCCCGACTTCGATACCTTTCTTAAAAAGCAGCTTCTTGCCGTTATATGTATCGCCTTCTCTTGCATGGCGGATATCGGTGACAGTAATATTATTTCCTTCGATAGGGAAATCTCTTCCGGGAACAACGTTTTTGATATGATAATCTGTCTTGTTAGCTCCTGTAACACCAACCGCCATAGCTGCAACGGCGTGGTCGATGATGAATGGAATATTCATTCTAGTTCTGAGTTCTACTGGCCCTGCGAAACCTACATTCGCATCTGTTATCATTTGTATATCATCCTCGTCCGCAAACTCTAAACTTTCTCCCGCAATAATTCTGAGCTTCTCATCATTGATTTCATGATCGCCTCGGACTAAAACAGCATAAAATTTTGGCCTAAGGGATTCACGATACCGCCCAACACCATCTTTATGGATTGCTTTGTACTCTACTATATTTTTTACAGTTTCCTTTAATGGGTGAGTCTTATATATTAAAGTTTTTATCATTTCGGTGGGTTTGGTTTTGAGAAATTCACAGACCGCGTCGATGGTACCAACATTTGGTGTATGTACTTCCTCCATTGGCGGAATCTCACCTTTAGCCGTATCTTTTGGCAATGGGTCCACTGCCGCTCTTTCGAGGTTTGCCGCATAAGAGCCGTCTTCGGTATAAACGATAGTATCTTCGCCCGACTCGCACGGGATAGTAAACTGATGTGACCCTGAACCACCCATCTCGCCGGATTCAGCCTCAACAATCACATATTCGAGACCGCAGCGTTTGAAAACATTGCAATACGCATCGTACATTGACTTGTATGATTTATCGAGACCTGCCGCATCGCAGTCGAAGCTATAGGCGTCTTTCATAATGAATTCACGGGACCGAATCGCCCCGAACCGAGGGCGGAACTCATCGCGGAATTTCGGGCTTATCTGGTAAAGGTTGATAGGGAGCTGCTTGTACGATTTTATCTCGCCGGCAACCATGGACGTAAACACTTCCTCTGCGGTCGGCCCGAGGACATTCATTCTGCCGTGGCGGTCTTCGAGGCAGAACATTGTTGGGCCGTAGTCGGTGCTCCGGCCGGTTCTGTCCCAAAGCTCTTTCGGCTGCATTGAAGGGGCAAGGATTTCCTGTGCTCCGGCCTTGTTCATCTCCTCCCGGACAATTCCAATAACCTTCAGAAGGCTTCGCCAGCCTAACGGCAGGTAAGTATATGTTCCACTGGAAACTTTGCGTATTAAGCCGGCACGAATCATCAGTTTATGGCTGGCTGTTTCGGCATCAGCGGGAATCTCCTTGATAGTTGGTATAAACATCCGGCTGTATCTCATTTTTGCCCTTTTTGTTTCATTACTTAACTACTGAAAAATTAACAACTCACCATTCACTAAGAGCACTTTTATAGTCTGAAACCGAAAGCTTTGCAAGCATATTTAATAGCTGGTAAGCAAAAGAGTTGCACAGACAATTAAATTTCTGCGAAAAATTCTTGCAATAGGTTGCTCTCGATAGTAAAGTTACTGAAAATTTGTCTCTAATGTTTTATTAAAGACTAAAAATCAGGGGCGATTAGCTCAGTTGGTAGAGCAGCTGACTCTTAATCAGCGGGTCACAGGTTCGAGTCCTGTATCGCCCATTAAATAAAAGAAGCTACTCTTTTTTCGAGAGTAGCTTTCTTAATTAATAACAGTAACAAATAGGATTCGAACCTTAACAAGGGTGTGGGAAATGTATTTTCCCACGTCGTTGGGGTGACAGGGGCGAACGATAGTGAGCGACGGGTTCTAGGCGGAAGGCTGGAATCCTGTATCGCTCATTACACAAGCCTTTAAAAACAAACCGCTTACCGAAACAGACAGACCGGACAGTAAATCCGAAAAACAAAACCTTGTTTCTGGCTTGTGCCGATGTCATTAAACTTTTAACAGAATCCTGCCCTTGCGCGAACGCGCCCTCGTAAGATACGCTTGTAGTGGGATTTTTGGTAGAGTTTTTTCAGGTTCGCAAAATGTAATCCTTTAGGGCAACAGGGAGCATCCTGACTGTCCCATTTATGCTTGAAAAGTATAAACACATACAGAATCAAGTAGCGTATCGATCCGTAGATTCTCTAATCCTGGCGGTATTTCAACTCAATGTTTTCGTGTTGGGCCTCTTTCTCTTTCCTTTTCTCTTCATACGCGAAATGGTATCCGGGCTCTTTGCCTGGGTCGCTGGTGTTGTGGCATGGTGTGCAAGATCGTACTCCGGCTTTGTGGAAACCGACCGCCCGAAGTTCAGCAAACTTATAAGGCCGCTTGTTTTCCTTGATTTCCTCTTGTATTTCGTTGGCCTTGCTTCCCGGGCCATGGCACCCCTCGCATGTTACTCCGGCATTGTCCTTGGCTTGATTTTGCGCCTCGGCGTCACCGTCGGCCGGCACAATATAGCCACCAGGAATACCAAAACCGCTCGTATGACAACCGAGGCACGTGGCATCCTTGGTATAGTCCTTATTGGGGTCGAACTTGAGTTTGGTCTTTTCCTCACTCTTGACGCCAGGTTTGAGCGATTCGAAAGCCTTGGCCATTTCCGTTTTTCGCCAGCTATTCCATTGCTTGAAGTGACAGCTCTTGCATTTCTTGACGCCGACGTATGTGGCGCCTTTGGAGGATATAATGTTCAAGCCATCTCTAAACAGCTTCGCTGCCTGATCCTGCTTGCCCTGCGACTGACAAATAACACCCAGTTCATATCTAATGCGGGCGGCGTCAGCTTCTTGGTGAAGCAGTGCGGTTAACGCCTGTTCATCTTTGCCGGATGCAGGTCCGGGAAAGGCGGCAGACAGTGCATCCTTGAAAAAGGGCATGGCCTTTTCTACCTCACCGTTTTCATAATGGATCAAGCCCAACTCATACCCGGCCATGACCGTTGTGGCCTTATCCTTGAGTAGCGAGGTGAGCGTGGCCTGGGCCTGTTCCACTTTGCCGCTGCGGGCGTCGACAGCGGCCTGGTCGAGTTTGTCATATACTTCACCAGCGCCAGCAAAAGCAGCGATGGTTATAGCCAACAAGGAAAAAACACAAAGGCTTGCGTAGAATTTGATGTGCGAACTAAACCGATTTCTCATGTCATTGCTCCTTTAAAAGTAACCTCAATAATTAAAACCACCAGCCGAGCCGGTGGATTACATGGTTATGTTGATTCTTCTGGGTATATCAGTTGCAGCGCCCGAAAATATGTCTGCATAGCCCTCTCAGAGTCATTGCATTTCTGGTATATTCGACCCAGCTCAAAGCGAAGCCTCGGAGAGGTTGGATCCTGCTTGATTCCCTCCTGCAGAAACTCCTCCGCCTCTTCCAGTTGGTCCAGTTGGCGTTTGGCCCATCCCATGATCAGGTTAATTCTGGCCTTGTCTCGATCACTCTGGCCGGACAGGAAGCTGACGAGCTTAATGGCCTCTTGGGCCTGACCCGCCTGACACAGGAGTTCCCCCAACTCCACGGCAACCTCCGCAGAATTCGGATCGATCTCGTAGGCCATTTGGGCTTGTTCAATGGCCGAACTGACTCTACCCTTTTTTGACAGCAGCTCGGCCATCTGCAGATGGCGTTTTGCCTTAGCAGACATAGTGCTGTTGGCCACGGTTCTAACGGCCGAGGCCTCGTCGGGGCTGACGTCCAAGGGGATGTCCAGGGCCAGGAAGAGCCTTAATTTGACCACCGGCGCAAAATCGTAGGCGTGTCCCGGCTTAACGCAGAGAACCTTACCCAGAGGATCGGAAATCACTACGGTGGGCGTGGCAATGACGCCGAACTTGCCCCATATCTTGTACTGCTCGTCACCGATGATCTGCACTACGACCGGCGCATCTTTTTGAATCGATGCAATGAACTCTCTATTATCGACATTTTGCATGACAAAGGCAACCTGTAGAGACGTCAACTTGTCTGCCGGAATGCCGGACAAAATGCTGAAAATATCCTCTATGGCCTCTTGGGAGCGTTTTTGCTGAGATGACAAGAATGTCAGCATCAGCACCTGGCTACCGGAGCGTCTGTAGGCAAAGGGCTTGCCTGCGGTATCCACTGTGGAAAATTCCGGCATTTTCGCGCCCTGCTGGATTCTTCGCGTCGAGGACGCTACAACCCCATATAGGACAGTTGAAAGTACAAGCACAATAACCACTGCCAAAACGATGTTCCTTATCGTTTTCATTATCATTCTCTTTTCAGTCCTCTCGGCAGGAGAAGACCTGCTGAATACTTCTTCCTTAATTGCCAACATCTGTAAAGTTATCAGAACAGCCCGTTGAACTCATGTGATCGTCTTGCCTGTTTGACAGTATAGTCAACAGGGATTTGTCTATCATACCCTTTTGCCAAATGGCATCCAGGATCGCAAAGTCCCCCCGTGTCGGTCTTGCTAAAATTGATTGGTAGATCCTTCCATCCACCGTATGGCACACTCATCCGGATATGCTTTGGCTGGTTGCTGGCATGGGTTTGATGGCACGCCCGACAGGTTCGACCGCGGCGTTCCTTGTTGACATGCAGGAAATGCAGATTCTGGTTGCCATTTCGGAAATCCGTTAGAGCGTCGGCGGTGGCCGTCCGAACCAGCGTCCTTTCATGACAGCCAAAACATAACTCATATTTCGTCTCATCAAATGAGGTATAGAATTCCGCCGGATACTCCCCGGCCAGGATCCGGAAATTGTCACTGCCATGCGTCATGTGGCAACCGCTGCAGTCATCCTCTTTGATGGGCCCATGGAGATATGCCTTGTCCTTGATCTCGTTAAACGCTGGCAGAACCTCGTTTATGGTCACCCCTTGAGGCTCTTCATGGCAGGTCAGGCAGAGGGTGGTCGGCACACTGGCCAACAGGTGTCGGACGCTTGAAGCATGAGGCGTGTGACATTTCAGACATCCGCCCTGTTCTGAAACTATATTGTGCTGCTGTTTGGAAGTTTGAGCCTTTGTCTGGATTTCCTCATGACAGGGAAAACACATGTCCGGCGCCTCAGCCCTGAGCATTTTCCAGTTATTGGCCGCATGCGGATCATGACAGTCCGCACAGTTTTCGCGTACAGCCTCATGAACAAACTCAAGTCCTTCCAGTTCCTCCTTGGTGGTGACATGGCAGAACACGCACAACTGGTCCGGTCCCATGGTCAAGCGGTTTTCATAATCGCTTTCGTGAGCCTCGTGACATAAGGAGCACTCGTTGACCGAGGTGGGGCCGTGAACGTGGGTTGCATTTTCAACCACATCATGGCATTCCGCGCACATCTCTCCAACCGTTTTGGCACGTAATCGAGATTTATTATCGCTGGCGTGCGTTTCGTGACATTGTTTGCACTGGCCGTCATCCAGAGCACCGTGAATATACTTCTTGCTCAGTTCGTCATGACATTGCATACAAAGTCCCGGCTCTTCGTCGGTCAATTTAAAGGTGTGCTCCTTCACATCGACACTTTCGTGGCATGCTTCGCAACTGCCTTCACTTACGGGATCATGTATAATTTTTTTTGAGGTGTGTTCACCATGACATTCTTCCGTAATGCAACTGTCCTGCTCGGTTGTAGGCTTTTCCACACCGAAAGCATAAGATGTCAAGTTAATGACTATGAGTAACACTGTGGTATGTTTTCTCATGGCACTACACCTGATTGTACAGCAATAGTTGATTCAGCACTTTCCATCCATTTTCTTCCAGTAAACATACTTCCTATGGCTCAGAACTCTTTCGGCAAGGCCTCCAAGTCGCTACATGGGAACACCGGGCCATCCTTGCAGACATAAAGGTTGCCGACATTGCAGCGACCGCATTTCCCCACCCCGCACTTCATTCTGTTTTCGAGCGTCGTGTACGCTGAATCCAGCGAGAATCCCAGTTCCACAAGAGATTCCAGCACAAACTTGATCATTATGGGCGGTCCGCAGAGAATGACGATGGTGTTCTCTGGTTTGGGCTTCATACTTGTCAAAACAGTGGGAACAAAGCCCACTTCGCCCTTCCAGTCAGGGGTTTCGCCGCCGGGGTCCACCGTATAGAGCGTTTGCACATCCTTCATCTGCTGCCAAGTGTCCAGCCGCTCTTTGTACACGAGATCGTTCACGCTACGCGCCCCGTACAAAATGGATATGTCTTTGAACTGGTCCCGCAGATCC
>JACNGQ010000101.1 GCA_014384025.1 Planctomycetota bacterium
GAGAATCCAACTTTAGCTCACTTTAGGCATTTTAGACACTTTAGGCACTTAAGGCGATTTGGCTCTCTCTACAACTGTAGAGAACTCTCTACAAATCACACCTTTTTATGCAAAACAAAGCCAATTTTCCCCATTTTTCACCTAAAAACGATGATTTCACAAAAAACAAAGCCAATTCAAACCCAATTAAAGCCAATACAAAGCCAATTAAAGCCAATACAAAGCCAATTAAAGCCAATACAAAGCCAATTTAACCCAATTCAAACCCAAAACAAACCCAATTCAAACCCAAACAAACCCAATTTCAATGCCCATTGTCCTAAGCTTGTCGAAGGTCATATCTCACAAGCTGAAGCTGGTGGCGAGGCGGAGTATTGTTTCGTAGTTTTTCATTACTGTGGGGGTTATGGTTCGGCCGTAAGGGGCGGAGGACGGCATGAGGACGAAGCCTTTGCCTTGGCCGGTGGTTCCATCTATCAGGGTTTTTTCGACGATTTTCTCGAAATCAGCCGGGGGGCAATTTTCTACGTCGGCCATTTCGAGATTGCCGAAAAGTACCAAGTCTTTACCGTACTTGCTGCGGACGTAGTCAAGCTCTACATCGCCCTGCGGGGGCGGCTCAATCGGGTCAATGGCTGTCGGGGCCATCTCCATAATATAATCAAGGACGGCTCGAATTCGGCCGTGACAGTGAATTCGGGCAAAACCGCCGTATTTTTGAATGGCCTCTACCATCGGCCCGGTGTAACGGACTACATACTCTTTGAAAAGGTTCGGGGGGAGGTAGGGTTCCGTGGCATATTCGGGGCCGTATATACGCCACAAATGGCCGGGGAATGATTCGGCCACTCTTTCAGTTCTGGCCTGGATATGTACTGAGAGCTTTTCGAGCAAACGATGGAAGAGCTTCTGCTGGGTCAATGCGATTACAGTAAAATCTTCCATACTGAACAAAGAGGCGGCAGCGCAAATCGGGTCTTCTGTATCGACCATTATAATACCACTGTCACCCAGCTCTTTGTCTTCTTCTATAAGACTTGTAACATCGATGTCTTCTGCGAATATTTCATCAGGCAGCTCCAGATAGGCCGCAACGTCTTCCGGGCCCTTTAGAAGGTGCTGCACCGTCCAGACGGTATCGACGTCGGGACTGCGGCGTGTCAGCGATGTCATATTCCTATCGCCGATTTTCAAATTTGTGAATGTGAAAAGACAACCTTTCTCCATATATTCTCCGGTCTTGAAGAATTCATCGCGGCAATTGCCGCCGGCCGGGGCCTCAGATGTCACTTCATGGGAGCGCGGCTTTACGGGGCTGCGCATACGAATAAGGTCTGTTTGCCGCTCAGCAAGCTCAAGCAACGGCTTCCAGGACGGATCGTTATAGATATTGAATTCATCGGGGTAAGAGGGGTCATCTTTGAAACCGCCTATTTCATAGAAATTAACGGCGGGCCGGTCAACCGGTTTGCCGCACAACGTAGCCATCAATCTTTCGCGCCTGTTCATTAGGCTCCTTTATTATTCGGCCGGGCTATCTTCCTCGACGGCGCCTTGTTCAGATTGTCCGGAACGCTCAGTAAGGTTTTTGAACAGAGAACGAATGTTGAAAAATCCGCCAATCGTAACAACTATTGCAAGCCCTGCAAAAAGGACAAGACTTACAATAAAAAAACCGGTCCAAAAGTTAATCCAAAAATTCATATCTTGTTACTCCTTAGCCTGAAGAATATGCGCGTTTCTGCGGAAATAAAAGAGAGCCGATTATCATTGCCAATATTGCAAGGGCTATGACAGTCAGCCCAACAATTTCACTGCCAATCGTATCATATACTTCGACCGTCTTTGTGGTAATCTGTTCAATGGGAATGTTCTTAACGACAAGAACCGTCTTTTCGGTAACCTCTTCTATTGGTATTTCTTTTGTGAAACCGAATTGTAACTTAATCGGATTTAACAGGAATCCGAGCTTATTTTGCACGGGCGTCAAACCGATAACAGCAAGAAAGCCACAAACCAGAGCTAAGTACGCCCCGACTTTACTGGCCCGCTTCCAGTACAGGCCGAACACCAACAGGGCAATGGCCCCTGTAAAATAGATGGCCCCGGAGATTGCCATGTAATCCCATAAATCCTGGCCTAAATCGTACCAAAGCCCCCAAACTAAAATGAAAATACCAATAGCTATTATAAATATTCGCGTCAGTAACAAACGTGCTTTCGAAGACAATCCATTTTTGAAACAGGGCGCCACCACATCCTGGGTGAGCACGGAACTCCAGCATAACAGGTAACTATCATGAGTGGACATAAACGCCGCCAGCATTCCTGCGGAAATGATACCTATCAAACCAACCGGAAGGATCTGACTCAAGAATATGGGCATTGCCATCAGAGTTACCTGTGAATCTACGGAACCGCTATCAGGAAGAAAAACATTTTTTAATGACTCATGCCCGGCGATATAGGTTAAAGCACAAATTCCCAAAAAATACGGCAGAAGAAATCGCATAAGAAAACCGATAGAAGCCCAAGTGTAGATTTTCTTAACGGTACGAGTATTCTCGGCCGAACAGGCACGAATCACCGCTGTTTGCCAAACCGCGCAACTGACCAGTCCCAGGAAGAACATCCACACAACATAGGGAACGCCGAAACCCTCACCGTGAAAAGGGTCGAAACCCGCCCGGCCTTTTAACTGAGAAACTGTTTCAATAATGTTCCCCCAGCCCAAATATCTGATGGACAACAAACTCGCAGCCAAAAGGCCGAACGATAAAACTACGAATTGTATATAGTCGAGAACCACCACCGAAACCATCCCGCCCAGAGTAGTGTACAACAATACCATCCCCAGCAAAACAGACATAATAATATTGAGGTGAACGGATCGAGTCAGGCCGGTGATACCCATTACAAAAAGAGAGCCGGCTTTGAGGAACATTCCCATATTGAGTATCCCAGACAAAGCCAATATGATTCCGCCAAGAATGCGTACGCCCCGCCCGAACCGCTTCTCATAGAATTCAGGTATGGTCATTACCTTCATACGTCGCAAGGGCACCACGATAAATCCGGTCAGCCCCACAACTAAAGTTACAATAGCAGCGGCCAGAGCAATGTGAAAGGCAGCGAAGCCGCCGGTAAAACCTTTTTGAGACGAATACATCACCGTAACCAAACCTAATTCGGTCCCAATCATTGTCGCAATCGCCAGGAAGGTTTTTAAGCCCCGGCCGGCAACCATAAAATCCGTAACATTGGTTATATATCGCCTTATATAAACACCAACCGCTACAACGGTTATTAGATAGCCGACGACGATACACCAGTCTAAAGAGCTAAAATTGGTTTCAATTCCAACAGCATTCCAGTCCATATTATTCTCCGTTTATAAAATACCTTAACAACATACTTTATACTTTCTGCAAGTGCTATACAAAGAATCCTTTTATTTTAGAATATCAAAGAAGCAAATCAATCGATCTGTTGAAAAACCTTTTCGACTACTTCGTTCATAGCCTCTTCCTGGGCGACCATAGACCGGACCAGCTTCATCTGTGTTCGGGTGCGGTCGAGATTATGGTCTTTGCGGTTAACCTTATAGTAGATATCACCAGCCAGATAATCCGTAAGAAACCTGATAAGCTGTTCAAAGGTGATTAGCTTCGCAGCAAAAGCAAGGTGCTCTTTCTCTGTGGAAGTGAGAAAATGGCTGCTTTGCTCGGCAAAACCTCTAACGAAGACTTCAAACATCGGCAGGTTCATAGCTACTTTTGATAAGTCGCGTTCATCCTCATCAGCGAAAGTGGTCCCAGTACGAATCATATCACCAAAATCATAAATTGACAGGCCCGGCATAACGGTATCCAAATCAATTACGCAAACACCTTTGTTGGTATTTTTGTCAAGCATCACATTGTTCACCTTAGTATCATTATGCGTAATACGAACGGGGATTTTACCTTTATCGGCCAAATTCAGCAAGACATCACAGATGGACGCATTATCAAATAAAAATTTAATTTCCGGTTTTGCATTTTTCGCCCGATTACAGGTGTCTTCTTTAAGAACACGCTGGAAGGTCTTAAATCGCAAAGGTGTGTTGTGGAAGTCAGAAATGCTCTCATGCAGGGCCGGCCCGGGGAGGTCAATCAGCATTTTCTGGAACCAGCCGAACATTCGTGCCGCTTCATACGCCAAATCGGCGGAATCAACAGTATCGTATGCAACAGCGTCCTCTATGAAATTATACATCCGCCAAAAGTCGCCATCAGCATCTTTATGAAAGCACGCATTATCAACAGTGCTGATAACATTCAACTGGCGAGATGCCAGGAGCGGATCAATTTCCTGCATACGGCTTTGTATGTGTTCGGTAACCCGGATAATGTTTTGCATCACTGAAGGAGGATCTTCGAACACAGTGTGATTTATTCGTTGTAGTATATATCGGACAATATGTTTGTTCTTCTGAGTGGTCAGGATGTATGTATCATTAATGTGACCACGAAGCAGAGGTTTTATTTCAGTTAACTCACCCTTGATACAAAAATGTTTTACGATTGACTTGATGTCGTGTTTCACGATTGATCCCAGAGGTTTTCCGGATAAAGACCTTGCTCTATCAGCAGGCGAATACATTTTGCCGCATTGGCCGCATCTTTACGATAAGTAACTCCAAAGCATTTGTCATTTGCGCACAAGACTTTTACTTTGGCTTTTTCTTTTTCTATGAGTTCATCCACAACAGTTGGTATGAATAGCTCCGAATCCCTTTCATTGCCTCGGTCTTCGAGAAATCGCTTAAAGCTTACTTTGAGGTGCCGGAAGATTGACGGCTGGAATCCCCACATATTCCTCGAAACAATTTCATTGCCGGTCAGAGCATGTTCTGTTCCATCGTCCTCAAAATAGCGGGCACCGGTCGATGTTTTTTCGACTTTTTTACGTTCGATAATCTCCCTTAAGAACATATGTTCATCACACCGGCACACACCCCTGGCAACAGAACCATATTCACTTAAGGTATCCCTGAGGGTATAACCGACCATTGCGTAATCGTTGCATGACAGGTCTTTTGCAGTGAGAAATCCGGCAATTGCTTTAAATGCATCAGGGCCGTAGTAGTCATCGGCATTAATGACTGCAAACGGTTCATGGATTAAATCGCAGGCAACGAGTATGGCATGTCCGGTACCCCAAGGTTTGTCTCGGTCTTTCGGCAGTTTAAAACCTTCAACACAGGTGTCCACTTCCTGGTATGAATACGCTGTTTCGACAAGGTTATCAAACTTATTGCCAATCTTTTCTTTGAAAGCATCTTCAAAGCAATGTCGAATCACAAAAACGATTTTGCCAAATCCGGCATTTATGGCATCATAGATAGAATAATCGATAATTATTTCGCCGTTGGGACCAATAGAATCAATTTGCTTAAGTCCACCGTAGCGAGTACCCATCCCTGCAGCCAAAATCAATAAAGTCGGCTTCATTCAAAATCCTCTTCTTTGATCCCGATATCATATCTTTTCTACCTACTCACCCTTGTTCTATTAGAACCCCCATAAGCCCCTCCGTTTGGAGAGCTATAGAATCCTTGTCCGGCCAAACCAGTGCCACCGAAGGGCATCCCGCCGCCATTAGGCATTCCGCCAAAGCCAAAGGGCATACCAAATCCGGGCATAAAGCGATAATTAGCAGGCGCACTGACTAAATCTGTGATATCATAAATACGAGTTTTCATTTTCCTCGGCAAAGAGTCTCGTGTTGTGATAATGATAACTCCTTTATCAACTACATATCCCAATTTTTCCACACCACCTCCCGAAACCGACATCAACAAAATTTTCAAATGCGTGCGTAAAGGAACTCCCGAAAGGCCATCCATTCCAATAGGAGTTTCTCTATAGATGTCCGCATTCTCCTCCAAATCTTTCCAAAGCACTACGATATTTAACGGACGTACCGTTGAATTACGCAAAATGTCAATTGCTTCGTTGAAAGGCATATTTGGTTTAAAGCTCGAAGGACTTGCAGTTGTCCTTTTTAGCTGCTTGTATGCTGTTTTGGGTATTTGTCTAATTTGATTTTCCGAATTGCTTTGAATGTACGGTCCTTTTGAATTTGCTCCGTATGTTTCTGTGAGCAAAAGAAAAACGCTCAATAGCGTAATAACTATTTTGCTGAAAGATTGTGTTAGTATTTCTTTTTTCATTTTTTGCTCTCTTTTTCTTATGGTAACAAAAAGTGTTCCAATTCAAGGTATAGACACATCATCGTTGGGCTTAAAGTTCCGGTGCCATTTTAGTGTCCACAATTCTTCCAGGTAAACTCTTTCTATATGGCTGTCCACAAATCCAATATTAGTAGCTTTTTTGTGCCGGTCAACACAGAAACGCCCCATAAAGTATCCTTCACCGTGGGGATAGCCCGGATATCCTATCTCTCCGGACAGGTCATCGGGCACTGCATCATTAGCGAAAGGCCACGAACCGACCCACACCGAATCTCCTAACAGCGGGACACGCTGCTGAGCATCCGAATACTTCATAAAGAAATTTGCCGCAGGAAATGCCGGGGCATAAATCGGATCATCGGGTAATAACCAAAGATTCAGTCCGTAGCTGCCTTCACCACCCATGAAACGCCACGAGGTATAAGCTGAACCGTAGAACGATGTCTCAGAACTGTCCCGGCGTTTTGTCACAGGACAAAAAGTCACTTTCATCACACCCTCCAAATGTTCTTCCGGATTGTTCTTATAATCCTTAGCGCTCAGATATGGAGCCAACTGGTGGAACCAGTACATGCCGGATTGATGAGAAAATGGCATAGTTCGGTCATCGTGATCAAGTGCGTAAAGATTCATAGCCAAGCACAACTGGCGGAGGTTACTCTGACAAGCACTTGAACGCGCCTGCTTGCGGACATAACTAAGTGCGGGCATTAAAATAGCCATCAACAATGCGATTATGGCGATTACCACCAGGAGCTCAATGAGTGTAAATGCCAAACGCTTACCCATAATGGTACCTCAATTTATCAAGCACAGGGCCTGAAACTGAAAACCGATGGTACAGTTATTGAGTCAATAATCAAGAGAAATGTTGGTTTTGGCCTGGAGGTAAAGATTAATTTGAGCTGGAGTTGAGGATGACGGATATGAATGACTCATTTTCAAAGAGCTGTTTCGCAAGCATGGCATACCCTTTGTCCAGCGGATGACTGGCATCTGCATACCACTCGCTGGGTAATGCCGGAGCCATATAGCAGGCAATGTTATTTTGCTGCAGCCATAGAGCAATCTCACTTTTCATCTGTCGATATGTTTCTATGCTCTGGCCTTCGAGCATGTGCTCGTTAAACGGGCCTATGAGAACGAATACGCTGTTACCTCTTTCGGTCAGCAACTCAACCGATTTCCGGAAAAATTTCCACTGCAGCGACGTCTCAAGCTTAACCCACGGGAAATCTTTTTGGGCAGTCCCTTTCTCTATCCAGGAGACATATTCGTTCTGATTATCGTTTACCTGTTTAGGAAGCTCAAGGGTTACAGCACCGGCAGGATTCTTATAGGGGTGCTCCAGTGTCCATGTGGGTATATCCATATTCTCAAAATAAGTTACCTTCAAATGTGATGCCCAATTTAAGAAAGGCACATATCGCTCTGTTACAGCGGAAAATCTCCCGGAATATGTCTCTCTATAACAGGGGATTTTCGGAAAAAACTGAGGGGCCAATTTGGGATGATTGAAACTAAACTCTTTTGTGGACTGTAAATCCTGTTTACTTGAACTCATCCATAAAGGATTAAAATGCAGCACAATCTTCCTGCCCGAGATGTCACGGCCATAGTATTTCAGCAAACCCGATAATGCCACGGGGTGGATGCCATCCACACCCAAATTGGTAAATTGGTCACGGCCAGTAATTTCATTGAGATAGTGCGACAATGTATTGTCCTGAGAAACGTAATGGCCCCAAACGACGGAATCTCCAATTACAAGTGTCTCGTATTTTGAGATTGCCCATCGGCAGTATCGGTTGTACAACCAGTAGTCGCTACTTAACTCATAAGGCAGGCGAAAGTCGGGTTCAGGCTCAAATTTCTCTACTCGTTCCCAAAGCTTAGGCCCAAAACAAAATACAAATGAAGCCACGATTATAACGAAAATCAATTCATATCCGGACAATCGCACACAGTTGGAACTGAAAGCAACCTCAGATTTCCGAGGCGGACATGAAATATTTTGATTCTCTAATATGCCGCTTTCATTCATCGCATTTTACCTTTAGTTAAAGAACTTTAAGGTCTCATTAATATCAGAACTGCAAGTAGATAAACGCCTTGTCACTTGTAGGAGCAAAGACCACCAGATATACAATCAACAAAAGAACAATTCCTATGCGGACGGTTCTTAGCTCAAGGAGCCGCCTCACCCGGGATTCATAGGCAAACTGATAAAGCCACACAGCAAATATCAAAACCAGGGCAAGCAAGGGACAATAAGGATTTTCCAGTCCGGAACTGAATATTCTTACCAAAATCACCCATGCATCATTTATTGTATCAGCCTTGAAGAAAATCCACGCAAAACTGACAAAGATAAAAACAAGCAGTTGTTTTACTATTTTCGGCATCCTATCTTTGTAGAATGCGGTTCTCTCCAGCTCACGAGTACAAGAATATCCGAGTGCATGGACAGCACCCCAGATAATGAATGTCCAAGCAGCACCATGCCACAAACCTGAAATTACCAAAGTAAGAAACATATTTCTGTAGGTGTTAAACCTGCCCTTGCGGTTGCCTCCGAGAGGAATATAGACATAGTCCCTGAACCAGGAGGAAAGGCTGATGTGCCATCTTGACCAGAAGTCACCCAGGCCCGTTGCCAAATATGGATTATTGAAGTTCAGCATTAAGCGAAAGCCCATCATTCTCGCTATGCCCCGTGCCATATCCGTGTAGCCGCTGAAGTCGAAATATATCTGCCAGGAAAACAAAAAAGTGGCCAGAATCAATGCCGGTGCATGAAACTGCTCAGGAGCATCGTATACCTTGTCAACATACATAGCCAAATAGTCGGCCAAAGCAACTTTCTTGAAAAAACCGACGATAAAAAGGGAAATACCTTCTGTCACATCCTGTACGGACACCCTTGCCGGTTTATGCATTTGCGGGAGTAAATTCTTGGCTCTTTCAATCGGCCCGGCCAGTAATCGCGGGAAGAGTGAGACAAAGGCAGCATATTTTATCAGGCTCGTCTCTCTCTCAACGTTACCACGATAGTAATCAATTGTGTAGCTCATTGACTGGAAGATATAGAACGATATGCCAACAGGTAAAAGTATGCCGGGAGAAGCAAGGGCATACGGAATTTTCAATGAAGACAAAAGAAGATTTAAGTTGTCGGTGATGAATCCGCCATATTTGAAAAATCCAAGCAGTCCGAGATTATTTATAACGCTGATGGAAAGCCACATTTTTCTGCGTGGGCTTTTTTCCATTTTCATCACGACGAAGAAGTCAATCAGTGTCGAATACGAGATAATAATGAGATACAGGGGATTGAAACAGGCATAAAAGAAGTATGATGAAGCCAAAAGCCATGGAAATCTTAGCCTGGTGTTCTTGAGAGCCAGATAGGCTGGATAGACAATAATGAAAAATAGTGCAAACGGCCAGGTATGAAATAACATTCCTTGTGTCCCTTTATCTCGTCAAGACCTGAATGTGAGCTTCTACAGAATCAGCCAATCCTTCCAGGCCATATCCCCCTTCAAGAACGGACACAAGCCGGCCTTCACAGCACTTTTCAGATATCTCTTTGACAATCTGTGTCAGTTGAGCAAATCCTTCCGCAGTGACCTTCATGCCTCCGAGCAGATCATCTTTATGTGCATCAAATCCGGCAGATATGAGGACAAAGTCGGGAGAAAAGGCAAGGGCAGCAGGCTCGAGTTTCTCTTTGAAGGCTCTCAGATAATCAGAATCTCCGGAACCAATTGGCAAAGGAACGTTAATGTTATAATTCAAACCACGTCCATCACCCTTTTCTGCTTCGCTCCCGGTGCCCGGATAAAAGGGGTAACGGTGAGTACTGAAATACAGAACCGAAGGATCCTCGTAAAACGTCGCCTGAGTACCGTTGCCATGGTGGACATCCCAATCCACAATGAGTATATCCGAGAGGTTATGTTTCTTTTGAATATATCGTGCACCTATGGCAACATTGTTAAAGATACAGAATCCCATTGCCTTATCCTTTAGTGCATGATGGCCCGGAGGACGAATCGCACAAAAGGCATTTGTGGCTTTTTTTTCTATGACAGCATCAATAGCGGAAAGCACACCCCCTGCTGCTACCAGCGCTGCTTCATAGGATTTTGCTGATATCGGAACATCCATGGAATCAAGGTATCCTGCATTGTTCTCGCAACTTCTTTTAACACGCTGAATATATTCGGGAGAGTGAACCGTTGTAAGCCATTCGGAAGGGACCGGCTTCGGCGACAGTTTGAGCAATTTAGAATATAATCCACTTTCCTTCAATCTGGCGGTTATCGCGACCAATCTCTGAGGCGCTTCCGGATGGCCTGGTGTTGTTTTATGTTCGAGATATATGTCGTCATATACCAGTGCCGTCTTTGATGTTTCTCGAAGCTGCTTGTCTTTGGATTCCTGCAAAGCCGGGCCACTCACCATATCCTTCTCAGTAGATATGTTATTAGATGCATTTCTTACACAGCGAAATCCTATGGCATCGCTGGCAAGACAGGTATCATCGATAGAAGGATCGCTCGAACGATATGATGACCGGCAACTGTCGGCACTGGAGTTCCATGCTCCGCCTCTCAAGACCCTTTCCTTACCTTTAATTGGTCCCTTCGGATTCTTTTGGTCGCTGTTTTTGTAATAACTCTCGGAATAAAAATCATTGCACCATTCTGATACATTTCCATACATATCATAAAGCCCCCATGGATTGGGTTTCCTGTTTCCAACCGGATGTGTTTTTTCTGATGAGTTCTCAGCGAACCATGCATGGTCCTTTAAGTTCCGGACATCGTTGCCAAAGCTAAAATTTGTGGTGGTGCCGGCCCGGCAAGCATACTCCCATTCGGCCTCCGTGGGCAATCTGTATCCATTTGCCTGGAAATTACATTCCCAGGTCTCTTCATCGTAGCAAGGTTCGAGACCCTCCGCGAGTGAACGCTCGTTGCAAAATCGAGTGGCATCGGTCCAGTTGATCTGTTCTAAAGGATTATTCGGATCTTTGAAATGAGAAGGATCAGAGATTTGAAATTTCTTGAATTGCTCTTGAATTACCTCATATCTGTCCATCCAGAACGAGCTGATCCATACCTTATGCACCGGAGACTCATCCGGTGAATTGTTCGAACTGCCCATATCAAACCAGCCTTCAGGAATTTTTACCATCTCAATTCCTGTCTTCGTTGTTATAGCCTCCAGCGTACCGGCCTCATCCTCAACACGTCGACAACCTGAAACAATTGTCAATAGAATCAGCAGCCAAAAGGCTTTACTCATCAATTTTTTATACGGGATGGTCATTAACTATCTTCCTTTTTTTCAGCTTTTTTTAAGTGCCGGCAAAACGAAACTTTGGTCTCAACGTGTTGTTGTAATCGGCACCCAATCAGGTTCTTTGTTGTGATTGCCGTCTCCGGTGATTTCCACCCACTTGCCTGTCATATCACTGATACAGATATTCCAGCCTGGCGCTTTGCCGCCTACCATTTCAGTTGCCTTTGGGCCGTGACTGAAAGCAATGTACTTGCCATCCGGTGAGAAATCAGTGTGATACACTTCATATTCTTCTCGACACTTTATAACACGGCGAACATCAGTCACCTGAGGTGCAGAGGATGCAAGATCGATATCAGCCATGCCTAAATCCCAATCAGTCAATCCCCAAGTTATCTTTTTACAATCAAAGCTAAAATCAGGCCTGCAACCCGTGACACCAAACCTGGTTAAATCATAAATATTGGTACCATTAGCTTCAATTACCAAGTTGGCATGTTTGAAACCCATGCCTCCGTGCACTGTAGCAACAAACCAATTACCGTCCGGCGACCAGCAAATATTATAAAGATGATACAGGTTTTTGTTTTGATGCTCTCTGTGTTGCTGCGTATCTATATCATAAAAGAAAATCCCCGTAGTGGCATAATCTTTAATGGTATAAGGGGCAAATTCCCCCTTTAGATAAGCGATAGTTTTGCTATCAGGACTCCAACATGGCTGCCGGGCATTATCAGCAACTTTGACCCGTCCGGTCCCATCTATGTTGATATAATAGACATTTCGAACCTTCTCTTTTCCGGCCATTTCATCTGCAACGAAACATATCCTGGTGCCATCGTTAGAAGCGTGAGGATATAACTCATCCACATCAGGAGTCCGGGTTAGATTAACAGGATTGGAGCCATCCGCATTTATCAGGTATAGTTCCCAATTTTCCCTGCCATTGGTCTTACGATAAGTTTCATATACAATCCTGAAAGGGATTTCTTTGAGATTTAATTCAGATTTTGGATAAGGTGTTTGCCTAAGCTTAGAATCATCTGGCAACCTTGGGGCGCAAAGAGCTTCATTAGCCACAAACAAACTCAAAGCAAGAGCAAAAAAAGCATATCGTCTCATTGTAATTTTCTCCTTTACTCGGTGGTCTTTTGTGAAATCGGCACCCAATCGGGTTCCTTGTTATGCTTGCCGTCGGTAGTAATTTTTACCCAATTTCCGGACATATCACTCACACAGATATCCCAACCTCTCGCTTTACCACCAACCTGCTGGGCTCCGTTGAAAGGGCCATAACTAAAAGCAAGGTACTGCCCATCCGGTGAAAAATCGACATGATAAACTTTGGACTGCCGGAGGCATTCGAGAATCTGGTGTATATTAGTCACTTTGGGTGTAGGGCCCGTCAGGTCGATATCACCCACTTTTAGATTCCAGTCAGTCTCCCCCCACACCAATTTGTTACCTTCAAGATTAAAATCAGGCCGGCACCCTTTAACCCCCCACCAACCCAGGTCGAACACTTTCGTTCCATCGGTCTCAAAAGCCAGGATAGCATCGCTGTAGCCCATGCCTCCCTGCACAGCAGCAGCAAACCAATTTTCATTGGGCGACCAACACAGAGCATAAATGTGTTGTAAACTTTTATTTGGATGTGGTGTATGTAAACCGGTCTCAAGATCGTAAATTATAAGCCCCGAGGTTGCATACGGCCTTTCATTGTATCGTTCAAATTCTCCCGGTAGATAAGCTATTTTTTTGCCGTCAAAACTCCAGCACGGCTGCCGGGCGTTTGAGGCAACCTTGAAACGTTCGGTTCCATCAATCTTCATATAATAGACACTTCGAACTTTTCTTCTGCCAACCCCTTCATCAGTAACGAAACATATCTTTGTACCATCGGGAGAAACATGTGGATACATCTCATCCACATCAGGAGTGGTGGTAAGATTGGTCGGATTGGAACCATCGGCATTTATCATGTACAATTCCCAGTTTTGCCGGCCTTCGGTTTCCCGGTAGGTCTCATGTACAATCTTAAAGGGGACGTCCTTCAGGCTCAGCTCGGCACGCGAAGATGTAACACTTCTCGGCCTGAGCCTGTTTCGTGCTTGTGAACCACTTACAACATTATTTGTTACAGTTAGAGTGAGTATTATCGATATATAAATGCCTAAACTTTTCATTGACAACCCTGTTCTTAATTTTTGCCATTATCACCCATTATAGTCTTGAAATAAGCTCACATATGATTTTCGGCAGGAACAGCTATCCCTCGGGCAGTTCCAAAATTCGAAAATCATCAAATCGAATCCAGTGCTCGGCATTGGCAGGACCGTTGTAGCATTGTATGCTGACCTTGTCATCACCCGGTGCAGGCAGTTTACCATCAGCCGCCGTTTGAAACTCACCCTCGGCATCCGGACGGAACTGGGCAATGAAATTATTATTCGCTACAATCAGCCGAAGCTGGACAGTCTTGCTTGAAACAGGCTTTCTCCCCGGAATAATCATCAGTTTTCCATCAACCAACTCCTTAACAAGCTTAAATACGGGTTTACCGTTATTATACCAGGTTATTCCAGCCTGCTCATACTGTTGGGTAGGTTTGGTTGTATTAGTGACTGTTACATCAAAGGCATATTTACCCCGGCTGCGATCCGGCGCTTGACGAACCAAAGCATTTTTGACGTTATGTGCCACGCCCGGTTCAACACGAATTTCCAAGGCACCCTGTCTCATACGCCAGGCTTGAGGATTCTCCCTCAGCCATTTCCATCCGCCAGCTAACGTGCCTTCAAATTGTTCCTCAAAGATAACTGTCTGGCGATTATCCTCGTCTTTGATAATCGGCGTGAGAACAATATTTCGATAATTAATGGCTGTGTGATCACCTTGTAGATAGATAGGACCAGGTTTGAATTCATCCGACCACATCGCGCCACCGGTACAACCAAGAAGCGGTTCATTGTCAATAATCACTTTATCATTTAATTCCACTGTTACGTGGCGATCCAAAAGAGTGATATTCATAGTTTGCCATTGCCCCGCCGGCTTCTCAGCATTCACAACAGGTTTAATTCGGCTGTAAACTCCTCCCATATTATGTGAATCGAGCTGCCTACCATACGAATCGCTGACCTGAATTTCATAGATACCTCGCAAATAAATCCCGCTGTTCTCTCCCTTTGAAACGTTCACTTCTAACTTCAAGTTGAAGTCCTCGAATTCGGCTACTGTGCGAAGATTGCCATAGGAAATATGACGTTTTCCCTTTTGCTGAACAGGATTATTAACAAGAATACCATCTTCAACCGACCAGCCGTTGGTCTGCCCCGGATTAGTCAACTTCCATCCATCGAGATTGTTTCCATTGAACAGCACTATTGGCTTGCCGTATTTAACTTCGGACATATCCGGCTTCGGAGGCAGTGGAGGAATCCGCTTGCCTGTGAATTCATTCCGATCAACACCTTTTCCATTCGAGCGAGGCCGGGTTTGTATTAAACGCAGTGTATCATCCGAGACTCTTGCAATAATCGTCTCTGTCCACAATGTCTGAATCACCTTGCCATTTTCGTCTTTGCGTTTAATCTTATTATCACGCTCAAGCTTTAGGGCGTCACCATCCATTTTGGTTCGGGTGACAGGAACTACACTTCCCCCACCCCACAGAATGCTTGCCTTCAAATCCCCGTCCATTTGTTCAACACCCAGCCAGCCGGCACCTCCACCGGGAATGGTCAATGCCCAGCGTCCAATAAAGGGATTGGCTGATTCAGCGGCACAAACCGTTACACAAGTGAAACATAAGGCTAAGAATACTGAGGTACAACGAATGTTTTTATTCATAAGAGGTTACCTTTCAAAATATTTGAAAATTAACAAAATTAACACACATATCTTATGCCTTAATGGATAAATTGTCAATTGGATTTACAATTTATACCTATCGGGTTACGCCACCTTAATATCACTCATTATCATCATTTTCTGTTCGAACTTGAAAGAGTTGCTGTTTGGTTGTATATTTATACAGGCGGGGAAACAGGAGGCCGTGGTAGGTATTATTAAACAGTGTATGTATTAGGGCGCACTGACTTGGACAATAGAAACTGTGAAAAATGAACCGGAGAACCATTAGCCATGGATCAAATAAAACCACATAACTCATACCATATCGACAGACGCCGATTCATGGTATCTTTAGGGGCAGGGGCTATCGGAGCGGCTACAGTTTATGCTACTGGAGGAACGAACAGACCAAGCAAAAAGGGGAAACTTCAAAAGATATCCACCGGTTGGCTGAATCCACCATCGGAATTTTCTCTTTGTCCGTTTTGGTTTTGGAACGATGAACTCTCGGAGCAAGAGATTATTCGCCAAATCGAAGATTTCCGGGCACATGGTGTCTATGGATTTCTGATTCATCCAAGGGCAGGGCTGCCCAAAAGCATCGACTGGATGAGCAAGAACATGATTAAATTCATGCGCATTGCTATTGAAGAGGCGGCCAAACACGGCATGTGGGTAATGCTATACGATGAAGGTATGTACCCGAGCGGCTCATCGAGCGGACAGGTTGTTAAAGAGAACGCCGCCTTTCGGACACGTGGTCTGTTTGCTATTGATCTTGATGAGACGGAGCCAGGCACGGAGAAATACGATATTCATATTGGGGCAAACGGTGAACCTGAACCGTCTCAGGGCCAAAATCTCGTGGCTATTATTAAACGCAGACGAAACGGACATCGAATAGCAATCGTTGATAGATCTATCAGGGATGAGTATTCTATAATTCGGGGATTACACTTTCTTGATGATGATCCGCCCAGACGAGCTAACCATAAAGAAGTTCCAGAGAACTCGCCGCCCGCCGCGGACATTCTTAATCCCGAGGCTGTAGCTTGTTTTATTCGCATGGTATATCAGCGTTACTACGATGAGTTCAAAGAACATTTCGGAAAAACAATTCATGCCGTATTTACAGATGAACCTTCTTTCCTGGCCAAACGTTCCGAAAAAGGCGCTGTAGCCGGCACAACGGGCATACTCGAACACGTAAATCGATTTCTTGGCTATGACTTCACACCCTACCTTCCTGCCCTTTGGTACAAGGATGAACCGGATGCCGAACAGTATCGCCGTGACTACTTTCGAGCCCTGCAAGCAAGGCTTGAAGAGACGTTTTACAAACAAATTTCTCGGTGGTGTGATTCTCACGGAATCGCACTGACCGGTCACCCGGCCGCTCCTGACGACATCGGGCATCTGAGGCATTTTCACATACCGGGGCAGGACATTGTCTGGCGTTATATCGAACCGAATAAAGCCAATGCTTTAGAGGGTTCCCAATCAACTCAGGGTAAGTGCGCCTCTTCAGCAATGATCCATCTCGGCCGAAGACGCAACTTGAACGAATACTGCGGAGCGTACGGACACAATTTTACTTTCGATGAAATGAAATGGCTGACCAACTGGCTAATTGCCCGCGGCTGTAACATGCTGGTTCCACATGCCTTCTACTACTCAGTTAGAGGTCCTCGCATCGATGAGCGTCCGCCCGATGTCGGCCCCAACAGTCCCTGGTGGAAACAATATAAGCCCTTTGCTGATGCGAGCCGGCGTTTGTGCTGGCTGAACACTGACAGCAAACATGTCTGCTCGCTTGCGATACTCGGTCTTAATGACCACTTACCATGGCAAGCCGCCAAAGTCTGCTTCCAAAACCAGCTCGACTTCAATTACCTTGAAGCCAGACACCTTTGGGAAGATGCGCAAGTGAGACCAGATGGTATCCATATCGCAGATATGTACTATAAGGTGCTAATTGTTGAATTTGATCCACCACCAGAAGCAAAAGAGGCGTTGCAAACATTAGAGCAGGCCGGTCGCCTTATTCGTTGGGAAAAAGCTGATAACAAAACTTTGCTACTGGCGAAAATCAACAGCCAGATACCTCAAGACATCAGTTTTTCACCTGTTGAGCCAGACCTTAGAGTCCGTCACGTTATAAAAGACAGAATACACTACTACATAATCTTCAACGAAGGCCAAGAGCACGTCGCATTCAAGTTGACCGCTTCGACTCAAGGACGGCGATATTTACTTGATCCTCAAACCGGTCAACAGAATGCAATCGATGCTGATATGTTACTACAAATGCGGCCTCATGAGCTTAAGGTATTAAGTATTGTGAGTTCGTAGCAACGGCCGAGATAATATACTTTAGCATGGGCGATGTATTTGTTAGTGTACGAATTGGTGGGAGATGATATACTGCCCCCCTACCACTTAGATATACAACTTTTGTTGTCAGATCGATGAGTCGGCTGTTATATGTTTTTCCCGACGATTCAAAATGAAAAAACTATAGAGGTGTGTGATTGGATACAATTTTTTAGAAGCGCAAAAAAGAAGGAGACAGGCGATTTTTGTTCAGCTTTTCATTCACCCAGTCTCCATATTGCATAGTGCCTTCACATGCATTTTCGTGTTTAATGCTTTACAGCGTAAGCCGCCATTACTTGCACTCACAACATATTAAGTATACAAAATATCAATAGCTATGTCAAGATAATTTAGAGATATTGCAGGTATTCTCTTTTTAATTTTAAGGTCCGATATTCTAAAGCTAACCTTATGATATCCCCAAGGACGTTTTAGTCCTTTAATTACTTTTTAGGAGTTTAACATTGATGGACATCTCGTGAAAATTCACAAATAAAATGAGCTGATTTTACAAGCCGCAAGAATCATTTGTTTACAGGCAATTTATTTGGTAAACTTCACATCTTAGGATGAAACTGTAAGGAGAATGTTATGTTGATAGTCCACGTTTTTGTTCATGTAAAATCTGATCAAGTTGAAGCATTTCAGCAAGCCACCCTTGAAAACGCTCATAACAGCATTCAGGAACCTGGTATTGCACGATTCGATATTATCCAACAACACGATGATTTAACACGTTTTTTGCTGGCCGAGGTCTATCGAACTCCAGATGATCCTGCCAGGCACAAAGAAACAGCTCATTACCAAAAATGGCGAGATACCGTGGCAGATATGATGGCTGAACCGCGAACCAGTATTAAATACACAAATGTATTTCCTGATGAACAGGGCTGGGATTAATTGCATTATTTTACGTTGAGCATGAGAGACAATGAGATTTGAATTCGCAACATCCACCCATATAATCTTCGGCGCCGGGACAATCCGAGACGTCGCGCTCTTAGCAGCCGAGATGGGAAAACGCGCTTTTGTTGTCACAGGGCAAAGTCTCGAACGAGCCGAACCGCTCCTCGAAAAACTAAATAAACAGGGAATTGAATATGCCAGGTTCGGTATTACCGGTGAGCCGACAACGACTATAGCAAAACAAGGTATTGAACAGGCCCGCCGGGCCAAAAGTGATTTAGTTATCGGAATCGGAGGCGGCAGCGCCTTAGATACCGGTAAAGTCATTGCCGCAATGCTAACCAATACCGGTGGGCTGGAGGATTATCTTGAGGTTGTAGGTCATGGTAAGCCGCTAACGCAAAGCCCGGTACCTTATATTGCGATTCCAACTACAGCAGGAACAGGCGCCGAAGTCACCCAAAATGCCGTGCTGAGTGTACCTGAACATCAAGTCAAAGTAAGTTTACGTGGTCCATTGATATCTCCCCGTTTGGCCGTGGTTGATCCAGTGCTGACTCATTCAATGCCACCGTCTATTACCGCCAGTACAGGTTTGGATGCGCTCACTCAACTCATGGAGGCCTATGTTTCCAATAAGGCAAACCCACTTACAGATGGCATATGCCGAGAGGGCTTAAAGCGAGCGGGTCGTTCTTTACGACAAGCTTATGAAGACGGTAACGACTCTACGGCCCGTGAAGATATGGCTTTGGCAAGTCTCTTTAGCGGGTTAGCTCTTGCAAACGCAAAATTAGGGGCTGTGCATGGTCTTGCAGGTCCGTTAGGAGGTATGATTCCCGCTCCTCATGGAACGATATGCGCCCGGCTTTTACCATACGTTATGGAAGCTAACGTACAAGCATTGCAGAACCGCGCACCCGGCTCTCCAGCTTTAGCCCGTTATGATGAGATAGCCCAACTATTAACCGGTATTAAGGCAAAAACAATTGATGGAGTAGATTGGGTGCGAAATATTTGCCTGGCATTAAAAGTTCCCCCCCTATCGGAGTTTGGATTGAAAGAGCAGGATTTTCCGACAGTAGTTGCAAAATCTCAAAAGTCAAGCAGTATGAAAGGGAATCCTATTTCATTGACAGATGACGAATTGATGGCAATCCTGAAGAAAAGCAAATAGTAGCCCGCTTCTTATGAGACGCGTTTTTTCTGCCTGCCTTGAAATTTTACGGATTGACAACTCCGGGTGAAGGAGCAGAGGCGGCCCAGTTGTCAGGATCGTTGCCGTAGTTTTGCGGTGACACCCTGGACAAAGATACAAAGTTGTCATCCCGGACTGTCGGCCAGTGGTCAATGCCATCGGGGGAATTCTCAGGATGAGAGCCATCGCTGTAAGTGACTCTATCAACGCGAATGTAATAAAGTAAGCCGGACTCGTCCACGTCACCGGGCATCGAAAGCTCCAGCCTCTCGCCGGCATTGTTCAGGCTGCCATTGTAAGGACCAAGAATCTTCTCAACAGGGACATCCGGATACCGCCAGACAAACGCCTCCGGGTCTTTGACCACCAGCAAATATCCGCCGGCAGGTATGGTAATGGGAACATCTTCAGGGAAGATAAAATCAATACCATCGCTGAACTTCCAGGGCTGAACTTTGTCAAAATCATATAAAGTAACAGGTTCGGCGCTGATATTGTGCAGCTCTACATATTCATACTGGTCATTGGTATATGAGCCGCCAACGGGCCAGGATGGGTTGTACATAATCTCGTTAATGACTATCGGGCCGACCTTCGGATAAGCATTAGCAAAGCCCGGAGTATTTTCAGACATCGGTACAAAGTTGTAGTTGCCGGTACTGGGCTTATAGTATCGGCCAAACGATACGCCGGTCTCTGAACCGCCGAAATCCTCCACGTTGCGATACCCTGTTAAAAGACCACTTTCGGCTGAGCTTAGATACAGTCGTTCACCGTTCTCACTTAAAGAAAAGGTCTGATAAGAGCCCGGGGCAGCCATGTTTTTGAAATGCTGGTCTTCATAGAAAACGATATATCCATCCGGAGCAATTATTGTCCCTGGGGCAATCTGGTATTTCATAAGATCAGAGCTGCTGTCGCTGAGGAACCAGCCGCCAATATCTATAGCAGCATTGGTAGTATTATGCAGTTCTATCCAGTCCGCGGCATCTGCGTGTGAATGAGCTAATACTTCGTTAATAACAACTGCGTCGAGATTGGGGATCATACCGCTGTCATCTTCGCCCGGTGAACCGCTAAGGTATGCACTTGCGCGCCAGGAGTCTTTTTCATTCCAGCCGTATGGGTCGGTGTTAGCAGGGTCAATTACTGTCAGAGAGAAACCATCACCATCGGTGATGGAGCGCCAGCCGTCACTGTAGTCAAAATCCAGAATAGTTTGACCAATGGCATCTTCAAGTCTGATTCGTTCTCCCGCGTCATTTAACCTTCCTGAATATTGGCCGGCTATATCAAAAGCCGTGCCGTATCTTGTTTCAAAAGCCTGGCGGTCCTGAACGACTACTACATATTCGTTAGAGGCAAGCTCAATATTCGGAAAGGTAAAATCAATCCCGTTTGTGAATTTAGCCAAATTCAGATTAATAGTTTCGGCCCCGATGTTTTTCAGCTCAACGTATTCGGTGTTCGGGTTATATGGATTATACATAATCTCTGTGATGCGCAGGTTGTCTGCTAATGGATCTATAGCAAAGATTGCCTCGTTCAATGAACTCCACGTGTCGCCTTTAAATATGCAGGCTTTGACGTGAGTACTGTGGTCCAGAGTGATTGGCTCAGTATATTGAAATACATTAGGCAAAGAACCGCCGCTATGAGAAGGAATATTTTCCTCGGCAATTAGTTCGGCGGAGATCAGAAAATCAGAATCCACTGTGGATGAATTCAAACCCTGGATGGCCAAGATGTTGTAATCAGGCTGAAGCGCGTCGAGGAAAGCAGAAATATTTATGCTCTCAAAGTTAAGAGCCTCAGAGTCGGAGCGGCCGGCATCGGCGCTTGAATTCCAGGCCGGGGTATCGGTAAAATTGCGTCTGGCCACTTCGATACCATTGATATAGGCGATGAAGCCGTCGTCGTAGCGGACTTTGAGCGTCATAAAATCAAAGTTACCAGGACCACCATCAAAAGTAAACGGAATGCGGATGTAACATGTAGCATTTTTTCTGGCCATCAAGCCTCCGACATCAAGGCTGATGAGGTTTTCATAGCCTAAACCCCTTTCATATCCGACGCCACCCGGGCTTCCGAGGCTAACCAGCCAAGCTGAGTCATCGAAGGGCCCGCCACCTTTCCAATTGTCGCTGATAGGGTCAGTCGGCACAAACGCACGCTTAGTGTCACCTTCGGCAGCAAGAGTGGTACTGATTTTGTCGCCCGGTTCGATTGTTGTCAGGCGCGGATCGGAACCATCGAGAGTGTAATAAATGGTGCCAAACGAAGCAGCCATTGTCAGATTAAATCCCGGATCAACCTGGCCGCCCTGCAGGCTAAAGAGTGGCGGAGCAGTGGTAAATTCTGTTGCGATTTGAGCATCCATCCACGTCAACCGCTCCTCAAGCCAATTTTTCATCCAGCCGATTTCTCCATCATAGGTAGTAAAGGCGGCTTTATAAGCAGGATCCATCTCATCAGGGTTAGGCCATACGTGAAAACCAAGAATGCGCCAGCGGTCAAAGTTTCGTACCTGTGCATCACCGAGCAATTCAACGGTATCATCAATGTCCTGAAGCAACCTATTCGTACTCAGCAAACTTTGACGTAAAACAAACCATCTGTCGGCATAACGCGACTGAAACTCCGGGTCCTGGAATAAGCGACGCCACCATGGATAGTCACCGGCACTTATTAAGTCGTAGTACCATCCAGTTGGTATCCAGCCATCAAGGTAATCGGCATTGCCGAGTGATAAGTTGTAATCCCATGCAGGCCCCATATTCAGCTTGCCGCCTCTGTCCTTGAACATATAGGTACTAAGGCGAAAACCATCGATATTTTTAGTAAGCTCGACAAGAATGTGAGTATCAATAAATGAATCGACATCTATATACTTAGCATATCCATCGATGGGATCAGTAAAGTCCGGTCCGTACAGCACTGCCTCGAACTCATTGATATAGCCCTTAATCCAATTCATCTGCTCTTGTGTAATTTCTGTTCTATCCGGCTCCAGGTGTATAAGGCTCAGCCCTTTACTGGTAGTAAATTTTAGGTTGCCCGGATCTTCTTTGTCTTTCTTGACAATGTACCCGCCGGATATATTAGGCTCAGTGTTATCAGAAGGGTCAAGTTTTGTGATATTGACGCGATTTTTACCCAGTTTAATCTTTTCCATCAGAATGTACACGCCCACATAATCGTCCATCGAGACTCCCTGGCCGTTGGTATTCAGAAACAACTCGAAATAACGTGTGCGGACTGCATATTGACCCATATCATTGCTCCACTTATAGGTCAGAAAATTACGCATGAGTGATTTATCAGAATAGGGAGCAGAGAGAACCCAGTCTGATTCAGCGGGAAAACCAAGAATAGAAACATCTTTGTCCGTATTATTTTCATCTAAAGTTTCAAAGTGGTACTGCTTTTTGGCAAAACCTTCTGAGCTTTTGCCACGAATATTAAGGCCGGCCCTACCCATGAAATCCGGTGTATTGGTCAATCGGGCCCTGCCACGATCCTTAGTATCGATGAATTCGGCAAAAGTCAAAGTCTGAGTCTCGGTCGTTTGGCCGACACTTTTACCGAATGTATCAATGACCGCGATGGGCAGGTTGGAACTGAAATTCCGGATATCCGGTTCAAGAAAGACGTAAGCCGTTGTCCTGACATTTGAGAGCTTCCAGCCCGGCTTAATTGCCTTGGCCCGCAGATTTGTGGTCGTTGTGATTAGAAGAGGGTCAGTATAGAGCATACCACTCGGGGCCCTCCCACGACCGGTAGTATCATACGGCTCACTGCCATCGAGCGTATAGTATATAACGGCACCTTTGGTTTCAGTGGCGAGTGTGACCGAAAAAGGCGTGGTATAAAAACCGTTTTCGTGGCTGAATTTAGGCTCATCAACAAAGCCCAAATATCCACCAGTATTTTCCTCCCCCGGAGTAGGATCAGCAATGAAACGCCAAACATCATTAGCATCAGGATAGCGTCCGTAGGAAATATCAGTAGTCTGGTCGAGAAAAATAACGCTGTCAATCAGAGAACTGCCATCCGTATCGAACAGGCCGATTTCCTCACCACCGGCACTTAGCCTGAAATTAGCATGCAATCCTTCGTCGGCGGTGTCGTTATCTGCCCATATCACCAAAAAGCCGCCCTGCGGAATGATAGTAGCTCCTCGAGTATCACTGTGTATGCGCCACTTATCAGGAATAGAGAGGTTATCCGTCAGGTACATACCAGCCAAATCAATAGGCTCAGAGCCAAAGTTGTAGATTTCGATCCAATCATCATATTGATCCTGTGGGTCCATGGCGGAACCGTTGTTGGAAGCTACGAATTCATTTATCACCAAAGGAATGCCGGATGGTTGCCACTGGTCAGCCTGCAAAGTTAAATCAGACATATTACTTGTATCATCATTATTGAGGTCATTAACTGGATAATCCGCCTTCGCAGAGCTAATCAATGATAGTGATAATAACAAAGTAAGTAATGAGATTGATAACCAACAGCGCATATTAGCCAAGCCCTTCCTCATCGGTGTAGTTAAACCGCAACCAAGAATTTAATCTTCATAGCTTATTAATCTCAAATATTCTACCATATTAAGAGCTACAAAGTCAATAACTTTTGCTCATACGATTACCTGCAGTCAGATATGATGCCGATAATATTTCTCGAAAATGGGAAAAAACTATCCTGCAATGAAAAGGAGCCTATACCTAATCGGTAGAGGCTCCGAATTTGTAATATCAAGCATGCAATTATTTCATTCCTGCTTGTAAGCTTACGGCACTTCAGGCTCCTGTATATACAAACGAATATCATCGAAGAACACCATACCTGCACCGCCGGCCACAGGATTGCTCCTGTTGCCGAAGCCAAGAGTAATAGTATTGACATTGGCAAGGTTGACACCCTGGTCTGCGAATAACTGAAGGTCAATATCCCATTGGGTCCATGATTCTATCAGCGCTGCATCAGGATTATCATTGGTGACCACCGCGCTGTTATTGAGAACAACATACATAGTCTCGGCAGCATTGCCCACTGCGCCTGCATACCAAACCGTCAGCGTATTGACGCCTTTCTCTGTCCAATCACGCGGGTAAGTCAAGACAGAAGTCGCTTCGGATTTCCCAACAGCGTTGTCGTAGGCTAACGGCATCGACTGATTACCACTGTGAACATTAGCTTGCTCGGCAAAAGGAGGATTAGGATAACCAACGACAGAACCGTTAGTTGCGGGATTATCAAATCCGTCAATCCAGGCAAGATATATCCTGTTGCTCCCGGGTTCCTCTTCATTAAGATTGTTGTAGCTCTCAAAATCATCCACGACAAGGAAATTGGCAGTAGTAAAGCTCCAGAGAGGCCCTGTCCACGGACTGTCGGCATTGGCACTATTGGCTTCATCAATACGCCAGTAGTAAGTAGTATCCCACTCAAGCTGTCCGGGTTCATAGCTCTCAGAACCAAGGTTGCCACTGCTTTTTAATTCCAGAGAGGCTGCATCGGCGCCAAAATAAACTTCATGTGAAGCTCCAAAGCCCGGTGCCCATGTAAGAACAGGTGTTTGTGTTACATCCACAGCGCCATTAGCCGGCTTAGGGCTGCCGACAGCGCCCTGAGTTGTAAAGCTCCAGACATCGCCTTTGTAGGTAGCGACAGCATCAAACTCGTCCACACGCCAGTAGTAAGTCTTCGCCAATTCAAGCGTACCTGGAGAATAGGTCGTAGCCCCCTGAGGAAGCCCACCGGAGGCATTGTTCACATCATCAAAATTATCGCCAAAATATATAGTGTGCAACTTCGCACCATAACCTACCGTCCATTCAAGAACCGCATCCGGGTCAACAGACTCGGCACCATCAGGCGGGTTGGGATTGTAGGCAGTCTTCGGAGGAACCCGAAAGCTCCAGATATCACCTTTGCGTATCGTGCCGTCGCCTTCAATCTCATCGATCCGCCAGTAATATGTCGTACCCGGTATTAGACCATCCGGATATGTAAATCCGGGAAAACCGACAACCATAAACGTTGCAAGCTGGTTACCCACAAATGTTTCTCCGGCGCCATCGTTCACATTATTATAATTTTCACCAAAGTACACATCGTGTGAGGCCGCAGATTCTGCCGGCGACCAGCCCAAGCTTGCCCAAGTATCCTCATGGTAAGCACTATCAGCCGGCGTTGGATTGTAGGCCTTTCCCGTTGATCTGGCTGTCACAGTGGTCTTCCCAGGATTTCTGACATTATAATCCAGACTGGGAAGACCCCCGCCGCCGTAGAAAATAATCTGTCCTGCATCGATAAAGCCGTTAATTACCTCAGTTAGATCACCATCCAAGACCAACGTACCATCGCCGACATCTATCAGGCCAACATCTGTCATCCTAAGGCCACTGCTGCCAATATTAACAGTGCCACCATTAAGGTATAATTGTCCCGCCTCTCCGGTACCCGTCGGAATTATCAATTCTCCACATGTAATTGTACCACCGGTCATAATCCAGGTACCTGTACCACCGCCCCATCCAAGCTCGAATTCCGAACCAACCGTTATGGTACCGCCACTCATATTAAATGTGCCGTGGGAGCCGGCTCCATCACCCCACCAAATGTAATCTCCTATATCAAGAGTTCCACCCGTCATCGTCATCGTAGGCTCACCAGATACTTCACAAGACAGGCCGTTAATTTTCGCATCAATTCCATCCCGAATAATCGGACCATTCGGCGCTTTTGCGGCTGGTACATCGACAAAAACATTATCGCCGGCACCTGGGACCTTATTTGAATCCCAGTTAGCCGGATTGTTCCAGAGCTTGTCACCGCCAGCATTAGACCAATGGACGTCCGCAGCGTTAGTTACAGAACCAAGAACTACAACGACAAGTACCAAATATGTCAATTTTCTACACATAATTAGTCCTCCTTCATTTAAATATTAAAGCTGAATGTCTATTGAAATGAAAACACCTTAACTCCACGAAACGTTGTTCTTCCTGAAGCTCTGTGTTCATACACAACAACTCCTCCTCAATAGGAAAGCTGTATAATTTCCCAATAGTAAGAAATTGAAACCCATAAACCTATTGGTTTATTTATACCAAATTTCCGTTTATCCTGTCAAACGAAATCTTAAAAAACTTAAAAACTCGTGGACTTAGCATTCGCAGGTGTTTGGAATGGAGATTGAGAGAATTATTAAGGAAGGAACGAATCAGCTATGGCGTCAAAATCTGTGAGAACACATTCATAGTGTTGGCACTGTCAAGACAGATGTGTTATTATCACGCGACTGAGAGACCTAATATAAATACTAATAAAACAGCAACATTGTTTTCTTAGGAGACTATATATGGCCTGGCCGGACATTGTAATAATCATTGGTTATTTCGTTATCGTGCTGAGTTTGGGTTTGTATTTCAGCAGATATATGAAATCGCAAAAGGATTTCTTCCTTGCCGGGAAAAATATGCCATGGTGGATAGCAGCCTGTTCTTTGCAGGCAACAGACATAGGCCCGGAAACATATATAGGCATTACAGGAATAGTCGCAGCTACCGGATTGGCGTGGCTCAATTATGATTGGCTACCCGCATGTACCATTCCTTGTATAATTTCAGCCTGGATTTTCATGAGACATTATCAAAAAAGCGGCGTCTATACTATCCCTGAGTTCATGGAAAGAAGATATGACTCTTCAATGAGGGCACTATGGGGGATATTATTCGTTTTAGTAAGGACACTCACTTTGGGTGTCGTAATTTATACGATGTCACTGCCAATATCCTTGATTATCGGGTGGCCTTCTTGGGTATCGTTACTCGTAGCCGCCGGCGTGACAGGTGCATACTGCTTCCTGGGCGGTCTAAAGGGAGTGATGATTACCGATGTTCTTCAATTTATCATCATGACCGTATGCGCAACAGGGTTAGTCTTTTTTTCCATGAGGGCCGTCGGAGGGTGGGCTGGTCTTCGTGAGGCGCTGCCTTCCCAAATGTTTCACGTAGTATTAAGCAGGTCCGAAGGGAACGCCGACACATGGTGGGGAGCAATGTTCATAGGTTCGCTTTCTTTAGGTCTGGCGTATTGGTGTACAGACCAAAACACCCTGCAAAGGACTTTTGCCTGTAGAACACTTGAAGATTCCAGAAAAGCGTTGGTGGTTGGAAGCATAATGAAGTTTCCGATGACATTTATCTGGGGGCTTTTTGGTCTTTGCGCAGTTGTATTGTACCCTCAGATAGTCAAGAGCAATCCGGATGATGCAATGCCGAAAATGGTTGCTGAATTACTTCCGGTCGGCACCGCCGGCGCGGCGATTACGGCACTTTACGCCGCCGGAATGTCATCGTGCGATTCATTATTGACTTCAATGTCCACAGTACTAACCAGAGATATATATCAGAGATTTTTAGTAAAGAACAAACCGGATTTACATTATGTCTGGGTCGGACGAGCGGCTATCCTTATACTTCTGTTTTGCAGTTCACTGTTCGCAGCCACAGTTCCAGGTTTTTTCAACACTGCATACGAGGCATGGCAAACTGTCCTTTCTTACATACAATTTCCATTGTTTATGACACTTACAATAGGGATATTCTATAAAAGAGCAACTGCCCTACCGGCTTTCATTGGCTTATTGGCAGGTACAGCATTTGCGGTAATCCTGGACAGGTCAATCGGCCCCAGAGTCATACCATATTGGTGGTCATTCGTATGGGCAGGATGGGCGGGAGGAATCCTGACAGCAGTAATTACCATTGGGGGCAGCCATTTTACCGAACCCTACGCGGAAGAAAAATTAAAGGGTTTATGCTGGGGAACTATAGAAGAAACGGAAGAAAAAAAACCAAAACTGATAATGGATTGGCGCTTCTGGAGCGTTGTAGCTTTGGTAATTGGAATATCGCTGACATTAATCTTCTGGCTGGTTTTATAGGTGATAATATGGAAGAAATGAATCAAAGAAAAGTGTTAGGAATAAGCTTACTGGCATTTGCCATACTCATGCTTACAGTTTGCTTTATATATCAAATAATCACACCATCAGTAAAATTCGTAGACATATGGTTTTCCTATCTTGTAGGGACAGTTCTTTTAATTATTGGGTCGTTGATGGCTTTTGTAAAACACGCCGAACAACCACTTGATAAGTAGCGGCCATAGTCACCGCGAAAATCCCAACCAGTGCTAAATCAGATGTATTAGTTTTATTTTCTATTGCCACCTCAGAAGATGAAATAATACAACCGCAATTGGTAATTCTATCCATCAAAACAGTTTACGCTTAAGCCGATAAGTCCGGCACAACATATGGCTCGCGATAGAAGCCACGAACCAGACGGTTGGCTTGTTCATTATCCTTGAAGCACTCGTTCTGCCGGTCTATCTCCAGCCATGGTCCGAGTGATACTGTTCCGGCGTTTACATTGATTTCTTGGGCCTTAAGGTGCTCAAGCATCCGCTTGAGCATGTCTCTGAATATTGGAATGTCCCGGACCTGGGTGCGCATCTCCTTGCGAGAAGCTTCCAGACCCAGCCTGAGCGAAATGTTGCCGGTATGGGTAATCGCAGTAGAAATATGTCCTTCGAGAACTTCAGCTTTTAGATCCTCCCGACGGCCGTTACGAACCGCCTCAATGAAGTTGACAAAGTGATCACCATCACCGCTGAATTTTTTAACCTCTTTACCTTCGTTATCCCGAGCCAGGCCACGATAAAGACTTACCGAGCCGCCTTCACAATCCACAATCACGCCTACTCGTTCACCACGAAACTCCGGCATTTCATCAGAACCTTTGGCTTTCGTAAGGTTGTGAACCTCATAAAACACCGGCGCCTTGGGAAAATCATAATAGATTATCTGCGCATTCGGGACATCACAGGCATCGTCGAATACGAACCGACCACCAATACTCATCACCCGGCGGGGAAGCATCTTCTCTCCCAAGCACCACCGAGCCACATCCACCTCATGGACACCCTGATTGCACGATTCTCCATCACCGGTGTTCCAGTCAAAACTACAGTCATATTGGAGTTTATCCCGATAGATAGGCACCTTTCTGGCGGGGCCACACCAGAGGTCATAGTCGATGGAATCGGGGATCGGGAGCGGAGAGTTGCGCTTGCCGCACGAAGAACGCTGCTTGTTGGCAAAAGCCGTGATGTATCTGATTTTACCGAGGTTTCCTTCCTGAATCCACTGTATTGCCTTAGCGATGGAACTCTGCGAGCGACGTTGGGTGCCGCACTGAACGATACGATTGTACTTTCTGGCAGCGTTTACCATCTGCCTGCCTTCCCAGATATAATGCGAAAGTGGTTTCTCTACATAAACATGTTTGCCGGCCTGAGAAGCCCAGATTGTACTAAGGCCATGCCAATAGTTCTGTGTCGCATTGGCAATCACATCTATATCTTTGCGGTCGAGCAACTTACGCATATCAACGTATTGGCCAACCTTGTGGTCATATTTCGATTCGATTATCTTGGCAGCCTCTGCCATACGCTGCTGGTCTGGATCGCTCAAGGCCACGATGGTTACACCTTCCTGCTTTTCGAAGGAGGGTATATGGGCCCCCACGCCGCGACCGCCACAACCGACCAAGCCCACATTAATGCGGTCATTCGCCCCTCGTACCCGCGAATACGGCAGCGCAGTAACAAGCCCCAGAGAGAAAGTACCTTTTAGGAAATCCCGACGGGTAATACCTTTCATAATTTATTCCTCCTTTTAACTCCACTATGTAAGAGATTGAATCGCGTACTCAAAGCAACAACCGCTGCATGCACTCCAGCAGGTGTCAGCTTATGTTCCCTGCTATTTCTCTTCCAACGAATCCGATAACAAGTGGTTGGCAGAATGCATTGTCTCAGTTATCTCGGCCAATTCGTCCAGGTTTTTTGCCGATTCGATAGAGCTTAGAACCTCCACCAGCTCAGCAGCTCCATTAATCTTATCAAGATTATTGTTCTCCATAGTTACCAGTATTTGCCTGACCCTCTTTGACAAACGCTTACGAAAAAACCCGACCTGATCTTCATTCAAAGCGCCTTCTTTCCAGGATGGTTCAAATTCATGGAACGCAGTGCAAGCCTTCTGTATGTATAAGAGAACTATACCTTTTGCCGGGTCTCCTGAAGAAAAAATTCGTGCCCATTGAAACTCCTCATCCCGCCAGTGCTCATCCTCTACCGTAGTCTTATAGTCTGTCTTGTTTTGTGAAGCCATAGTATGAGTCCCTGTTATCTCGTGGTCGGAACAGCCACTTGCATTGATAAATCGGTAATTCCAAAAGAATATCAAATAACTTGAGAGATAACAATTCTTTTATTCTTTCGTATAACGACCTGAAATTATGGTTATATCTTGGCAGCTCATTAGATTACTTCAAAAATATCTTGAGTCTTACCTTTATTTCATTTATTCTGTTGGTTTACTTGAAATCACATTTCTCATAAATATAGTGATTACAAAGGAGGTAACCAATGAAACGTCGTACATTCCTTAAACAAGGCACTGCAATCGGAACAGGATTCGTTGTTCTTAAGTCCGGAATCCTCAGAGGTCAGTCGCCGAACGAGAAACTCAATATCGCCGGGATAGGTGTTGGCGGCATGGGCAGAAATAATCTCAGCCGATGTTCCGACGAAAACATCGTTGCATTATGCGATATTGACCAGGAATATGCCGCCAAGACATACAAGAAATATCCTAAGGCCAAGGTATATCGCGATTATCGCAGAATGCTCGACAAACAGAAAGATATCGATGCGGTCATAATCGCCACCCCTGACCACTCACATGCCGTTATCGCTATGGCGGCAATGAATAGAGGCAAACACGTTTATGTCCAGAAACCACTTTCTCATTCGGTTTATGAAGCACGCATTCTCACTGAGACCGCCAGAAAAAATAAAGTAGCTACACAGATGGGCAATCAGGGCCATTCCGGTGACGGCACCCGGTTGATATGCGAATGGATATGGGACGGGGCCATCGGTCCGGTTCGAAAGGTGCAGGCCTGGACTAATCGCCCTGTCTGGCCGCAGGGTGTAGAGGTTGACAGGCCAAAGGACAGACCGCCCGTTCCATCAACACTGGACTGGGATAAGTGGCTCGGACCGGCTCCTTACCGCCCTTACCATCCAACGTATGTGCCGAACAGTTGGCGGGCATGGTGGGATTTTGGAACCGGTTCACTGGGAGATTTGGGATGCCATATTTTGGACCCGATATTCTGGGCACTTAAGCTTAAATACCCGGTAAGTGTTGAGGCCTGCATTTCCACCTATTGGCACGAGTTTTGGACGAAGACAGAGCCGAAAAATGAAACTTATCCCCGGTCAACAATTGTTCGTTATAAGTTTCCCGCCCGCATGGATATGCCTGAAGTTGATTTGACCTGGTGGGATGGCGGGATGACACCGCCGATACCTGAAGAACTCGAAGAAGGACGACAAATGGGAGACAGTGACGGTGGTGTTCTTTTCATAGGGGATAAAGGAATATTGATGTGCGGCTGTTATGGCAAGAGTCCCCGCCTGATACCAGAAACGAAAATGAAACAATATAAAAGACCATCGCAGACAATCAACAGGATACCGGAGGGAATTGACGGGCACGAAAAAGATTGGATCAGAGCCTGCAAAGGCGGAAAGCCTGCAAGCTCAAATTTCGACTATTCCGGACCACTTTCGGAAATGGTTTTGATGGGGAATCTTGCCGTTCGCTACCCGGGCCGGAAGCTGATTTGGGACGGATTGAAAATGAAAGTTACAAATGACGCAGATGCAAATGCATACGTTCGACGAAAATACCGAAAAGGATGGAGCCTATAATTACTAAACTAATTCGTATCTGAGCCGTCCATGTGCCTTTTGACCGTTAAAAGCCAGTTAATTTTGTATCGAAAGCGCCTTTTTACAGAGTTCCCGATACTTATTCTGCTCTTTTGAGCCCTCATGTCCGGCGACCCCCTCTTTCCATGCCAAGCGCGCATCCTCAAGACGTTCAAGGGCTTCCAGTGCCCTTCCCCGCCAGTACTGCGCCTGTGCTTCCTGGGGTTTATTTGAGCGTCCGACTCCAATGTTTTCCGGATAGGTTAAAGCCGCCTCAAAATCATGCAAGGCCCCTTTCAAATCCTTATTTTCAAGGCATCTTTTGCCCCTTTCCAAATGAGCTTTATGGAATAAATCCCATGTGATTGTCTGGCCTTCCCAGTTAACAAAGTACGGTGTCGATTCGAGTAAATCAACAGCATCACCGTATCTTTGTTCATCAAGATAAGCCTGAGCAAGCATAATAATAATATCGGCACGTTTGAGCTTCTCAAATGGTGTTGATTCAAGAACTTTTATGGCTTCCGGGCGTTTGTTTACCGCCAGGAGAACGTCCGCCAGGTCCCGATACAGTGTTTGGTCCTTAGGCCGGGCAATGATGGCTTTGCGGTACAGTTCTTCAACCTTCGACAGGTCATTCTCGATAGCCCAGGCATAAAGGCCGAGATTACGAAATGCTACACTCAATGATGAATCTATATCAGCCGCTCTTTGCCATTGCCGGAGAGCTTCAGATAAACGCCCAAGATTACCATAAAGATTTCCAAGATACAGATGTGCGTTAGCATCATCAGGATTTTCCTCGATGGCATACTTAAATACCTCAATTGCTTCAGGGCGGGATGGGAAAATATAATCCTTGTCAATCCCGGCAGCCTGGTCAAGGTACGCCCTGGCTTTGATGCGGTCTTTCTGCATTGATGCAAAATAGGCTAAATAATATATTGGCAATGGGCTGCACTCATTTTCCTGCACCGCCTCGACACATACTGCTGAAAGCAACTCTTCAGCTTCTTTTGCCAATCCGAGCTGGCCAAAAACAAGAGTGGCCTCCAACATTTGAAAATCATCCTCTCCTACAAAATCTCGTGCTTCACTCACAAAGCGGTTCATCCGGACTTTGTTTTGCAGCGCAATAAGAGCCCCTGGAACCAAATCCGTAGGATTCTGGGCAATTCTTTCTTCAGCGTATCTGTATGCCAATTTTGTTTTTCCCGCAGCATACAACGCCAATAACAAATGATTTTTTGCCTTAGTATCTCTCGGGTTTAATCGGACCGCTTTCTCGAATGCCTCAACAGCCTTTAAGTATTCTCCCGAGCGCATATAGGCCCGTCCCGCCAAGTCATGGCCGAGAGAAGCTGTACCATGATATTTAACCGCTTCATAAGCACACCTCACTGCTTCTTTATTGTCTGCCAGTCTTAAATGACTCATACCAAGGAATATCCAGGATAATCCATCACTGGCATCTCTATCCAGGGCCTTCTTTAGCCGCCGGACCGCCTGTGAATAGAGTCCCGCTTCTATATCAAGCACAGCTAAAGCCCGAAGCGCAGGTGAAAACTGCGCATCTTCTTTCAATGCCATTTCATAGTATTCGCGTGCCTTCCTGCGGTCTGTCGCAAGGTCATACTTTCGGGCTTTGAGGTATTTTTCCTCTAAAGTAAGCTGCTCATCAGGCTTTCTCATTAATTTTGAAGTCTCAGGTGGAGAAATCTTAGGAATAGGTAAAGGCGTAGTAAAGGAAGCAAGAACCTGCCCTTTTTTAGTCTTGATTGTTATATCAACCGGCGAGCGTGGAGCTGAGAAAAGCGTCAGTGTTTGTTGACTTTCAGGGGTAAGGTTTATGGTTTTTCTGAGAAGTTTCTGAGATCCCTGAGAAAAGGTGCAGACAGCCCCGGAGAACTTACCCGTTGAGAGGATACGCAATTGGAGCTTTTCATCTTCACGAGCAGTTTGAATGGCTACGTCCTTCGTTGCATATTCGAAGCCGTCGGCGAGTCCGTGGACAGGATACCAATATTCCTGCCATGAGACCTCTGCTCTCGGCAGCAACATGCCGTAATCAGATTGAGTCGGCAGTGGTCCGCTCTGGACCTCAATATACGGACCGTCATTATCGGTCAGGTTCTTTTGACTTACCAAACCAAAATCCCAGGTCCCCCATGTCCATGCTTTTTTGCCGCTTAGCTCATGGTGGTCGGCCACCTGCACAATACCACGATCCATATCCACATCATAAGCCCCAAAGAAATCAAACACGCAGTCAACAGAAAAAACAGAAGCATAAGTATCATAATTCTTCAGCCAGGATATATCCTTACCTTTATGAATGGGCCAGGAAAAGAATTCAACGCCGTTATGGTCTGTTCCGAGAGTCATAGGATAGATAAACCGGGTTCCTTCCCGGCACGGAAAAGCTGTGCAATTCCAGAAATAGTACGGACTGATCGCATCCGTAGGATTAAAAATGCGAATCTTCTCATCCAGATAGGCCTTCCCCGGGTGCAAAGTCACCCGCACGGTCCATTGTGTGCGCTGGCTCTTTTCCAGATTATTAATTTCAATGTAAGCCGAGCCATCTTTGTTTTGCCCGATAAGAGCATCGACAGGCGACAATATAGTTACAGTGTGTCCGTGCGGCCCGGTGTTCCATTCGACACCTCCACTAATCCAGGCCCCGCGCATTGCTATCATACCCGGTTTTATCACATCATTAAGATGGAACATTTCCTTGCCTTCAGTTTTGTCGAAAACCGAATGCAGACGGCCACCCAGTTCGGGAAGGCAGGTAACTTTCAGATATTCGTTCTCAAGAAACAGGGCTTTGTAAGTTCGATCTGCTTTGGTTCTGTAAAGATGGTCCTGCATCGTATAAGGGTAGATGATAGAGCCTTTGAGTGTAGTCGAGTATTTTACATCACCTTCGAGGGCCCAAAACTTTGGATTAATATCTTCCGACCATCCATAGGTGGGAATCGTTATAGTACCCTCCCACGCTCTTGTTTTCGCCCAACTTTGACTCGAAAGCATTAAAGGTAAGCCGGTGGAAAGCAGAATTAAACAGAAATGTTTGAAAAGATTTCTCATAATTATCACCTCTCATTTACACTATCAAATATGAATCAGCACTTATTTTATTGAAATACTTCACATCCTGAAAGTCTATAATTTAATTGTCTTTGACTGCAAAATCAACTCGCCGGACCCAAATGCGACCTCTTGCAGGAATGAACAAGTCCAGCGATACAGTACTTTTAGAATTAGCTGTTCGGGCGGGGATTGGCTTTTCAGTGAACCCATCGATAAATCGATTAGATTTATTGTTCTGAATCTGAATGGTAACAGCAACTCTCACCTCTTCATCATTGAAGTTTTGGACAACACAATTTCCTTCGTCAAAAGGATGGATAGTAACACAAGCCTGACCATCAAGAACAGGAAGCAAAGGTTTTGGCGATATAGTATTGTTATTCTCTGTTATCATACGATTGCCGAATATCGCACGAAAAGCGGAAAGAGCCGATCCCTCCATATCGAGCAGGCCCATCGGCCGCGGACAGAGCAAAACCTCCCCTACGGCATCAAAGTCTGCTTGATTGTAGGTGTGTGTGTTTAGCAGCGCAATACGACCACTTGGCGTTTCATTTACAGAAAGAAGCACAAGCTGTTTACCTCCGGCGGTGCACACTATTTCTTTCGACATAAGTCCGGCTTCTATAGGTGACTCTAAATTAATCATCGCATCCGTGTTCTCGAAATTCTGAGTCTTCGGTGAAGAAGACAATAGCCGGGCACGAATCGGCTCTGATTTTATCTTCGTGCTGATTCCCGCAATACGCTTAAGCTCCTCCGCATCGGGTGATGCAATTAAAAGACTTGTAGTGATTATTAGATAAGCACCTCCGGCACGTGCCTTTTTTATATGATTGAGAAGATATGGGTCTGCAGCCGCCTGTGCAGGCAGAAAGATAACCGGAGCACTTTCTGGAAACTTGTGCACCGGTACAAGGGGAATGCCGAGCATTCCCAAAAAGTCCATGATATACATATCACCTCCGGGGTCACTGTTGGGAGGCTTGTAGGCAGGGATGCCGATCACGGGGTGTTCGCGGACGAAAGCGGCCAGTTCGGCAAGCTGGTCGAACTCGGCTATTACCTTTTCGTGGTCCGGGTGATCCTGCATAATATTGTTGAAGTTGAAGAAAACCAGTTCCGGCGCACCGGCAAGCACACCCATGTAGGCCTGGTCAAGAAAATCGTATTCGAGACAGTCACCATGGTCAAACCAGGCGCCACCAATCTTGTCGCCGGCAATGTCCGCAAGCCAGCGATAATTTATAAATCCTTCATAGGGCTGCACAAAACCAAATCGTTGTGTGTTGCGGCCGCGGGTCTCCGTACCAACCCAGACTTTATCGAAGATCTGAGGAAACGTCTCCGTGTCATAGCCAAACAGATGGAACCGGTCGTACCACTGGGGATATTTGACTATCATCGTGATGGCTGGATTGACCTGCCTCGCAGGCTCGACGAAGATTGATTTGGCCAGTTCGGTTAGCAAAGCACGCCGATATTCACCCCAGGAACGGTTGCCTCTGGCAGTATTCGATTCCTCGCTTACGTCACCCGTGCAAAGGAAGTCATCAACGATAAAAGTATCGAAGATACCCGCCGCCGTTCGGATGACTTTCTCGATATCACGTTGGGTCTTTTTATTTTGCCAGTTGAACCAGCCAAGGGGACCTTTTTGACGCACGCCGAAATCACCACCGGGCACTGTGGCGATACCTCCAACTACATCGATATTTTTTTCCCGGAGCCAGTTGCGTACAAATATCAGGTGTTCCGGCAACACGATATGACCGCCACGATAAACTTCGACGTAAAGTTTAGTAATTCCCATGCGCTGGATAGTTTCCCAAGCGCGAGCTCGAATTGTCTCATTAGTAGCAAGCTGTTCGACATGATGCGATGTTACGTAAGAGCCAAAACGCAAATCACCCATCCGTGCCCGAGCTTTATCAACTTGACCTTGGGCGGAGCAGTGGCCTGATATATTCATTATTACAAGCGCTATCGCACAAATCAAAGCAGCCGGTTTCATAAGCCCGCCTCCCGTATTTCAATATACGTTCAATGTTTTCCCATGTCCCTGATCCAAATTGCAGTTTCGGTTTTTTAGTACCAAACTGCCGCTATCTTAGTAGCCGAGCAGCCAAAAAGCCAGTCAAAAGCACATAAATCAGTTGTTCTAAATTTTCTTTTTATCACTTTGATTCCGCCTTCTGGATTTTGGGCAAGGAAAGCCGAATTGATTGCGCCCAAGTTTATCCTACAAATTACCCCGAGATATGTTAAAATACAAGCCTTGAACGAACTATAAAATATTTTGAACAGGTAATCAAGATGCCATTAACCAAACAAAAATCAGAATCATCAACAAAGTTCAACATTTACCTTATATTTGGAATTTTTATATGCGTGGTGTTGTTAAAATTGGCCTGCAATGTTTTATCTGCAAATGCCGCACAACCGGCAAATAGGATTAAGCCGATCCAGTTACATCCGGACAATCCCCACTACTTTCTGTGGCGCAGCAAACCGACAGTTTTGATAACGTCCGGTGAACATTATGGGGCAGTGCTAAATCGATCCTTCGATTACAAGAAGTATCTTAAAACTCTTGAATCGTATGGTTTTAATCTGACTCGGACATTCAGCGGGGCGTACTGTGAACCTATCGGGGCGTTTAAGATTCAAAACAATACTTTGGCACCGGCAAAAGACCAACTGATATGCCCCTGGGCACGAAGCAATATACCCGGATACGCAAATGGCGGTAATAAACTCGACCTTACGAAGTGGAATAGTGCTTACTTCGAACGGCTGCGAAGCTTCGTTAATGAAGCGGGCAAATGCGGTGTTGTGGTCGAACTTGTATTATTTTGTCCGTTTTACAAAGACGATATGTGGAAACTCAGCCCTATGAATGCCGTCAATAATATCAACGACATCGGCAAAATGGACCGCACTGAGGTTTACACGCTAAGTCATCCCAAACTATTGGCTGTGCAGGATAGAATGGTCAGCAGGATAGTGAAGGAATTAAAGGACTTCGATAACGTCTATTATGAAATCTGCAACGAGCCGTACTTCGGCGGTGTAACGCTCGAATGGCAAAAGCACATCGCTGAGACCATAGTCAAGGCCGAAGCAAAGTTCAAAACAAAACACTTGATTGCTCAAAACATCGCCAATAAATCCGAGAAAGTCGTCAAGCCGAATCTGAATGTTTCGATTTTCAACTTCCATTATGCCAAACCGCCAAAGGCCGTAACAGAAAACTATGGCTTAAACAAAGTAATTGGCGACGATGAGACGGGCTTTGCAGGCAGCGAACCCACACCGTATCGGCTCGAAGGCTGGGACTTTATCATCGCAGGCGGCGCAGTCTATGATAATCTCGACTATTCGTTCACAGTCGGTCACGAAGATGGAACAGAAGAAATCAATGCTCCGGGCAGCGGTGGGCCAGTGCTGCACAAGCAACTGGAGATTCTCAAGGATTTCATCAATAGTTTAGATTTTATCAAAATGAAGCCGGACAATTCGGTTATCAAAGGTGGAATTCCGGATAAAGCAACCGCACGGGCACTGGTCCAGGCAGGCCGTACTTATGCTATTTACATCAATGGAGGTAATGAAGCAAAACTAATCGTGGAGCTACCCAAAGGAACTTACAGAGCGGAATGGGTGAATACAAAAACAGGAAAGGTTGATAAGACCGAGACGTTTCAACACGATAATGGCAATCGGACATTGTCTTCATCTAAATATGTTGACGATATCGCTCTGAGGATTCAGTTAATATCAAAAAGCGGATGATTGCATTATTAAATTAAGAAAAGCAACAAATTCGGCAAAAAATAGAGGTTTTCAGTATGCAGCTATATAAAGCAATAATTGCAGTTGTCTTAGCAACTATAATTCCGGCCAATGTAAACGCTCAGCAGACTGACTTGGATGACATATCAGCATATTATGGATTTGGAGAAATAGAGATAATCAAATTAGACTGGGACATAAAAGACTTAACGGTTGCCGATTTCAATGGTGACGGTCGAAATGATATTGCAGTCGTAAACAACGCAAAGGCCAAGATAGAGCTTCTGATTCAAAAAGAAACTGTCGGGCCCGGGGAAACAGATGTTGCTGTTGATCTTAATGACGTTGATGTAAATACAATCACCCCCCTTACTCGTTTTGACAAACAGAGTATCGCGGTTTCAGAAAAAGTGTATAGCCTTGTTTGTGGTGATTTGAATTCAGATGGAATGATGGATTTGGCTTTTTATGGCGAGCCTAAGGGGCTGTATGTATTATTGCAAAAAGCCGACACAGCCGAAACGGGCCCACAGGAGGCATCAATAAAACCATTGAGCTGGCGAATTAAAAAGAGATTTGAGATTGATGATGGTCTGTTAACTTCCAATATATTAGCCTGTGCCGACCTGAATAATGATGGTGCTGAGGACCTGGCTCTGGCCGGCCGTGATGGTGTTTATATCGTTGTGCAAAAAAAAACTGGCTCATTGGCTGAACCAGTGAAATATCCGACATCTACACAAACATTAAGCCTCAAAACCGGCGACCTGAACGGTGATAATATAAATGATCTTATACTTATGACGAATGACATGGAAAAACCGGTCCATGTTCGATTCGGCCTTAAAACAGGACAATTAGGCCCACAAGTACGATTCTTTATTGAAAGACCGTTCACATTTCAGGTTGAAAATATCGATGATACGACTGGTGATGAAATACTGACTGTTGACGGCAGGAGCGGGCGGTTAATCTGTTACAAATATTCCATTGAAAACCAGGAAGATGCCGACTGGCCGATCCTTTTTTATCCTCTTACTTCAGGTGAGGCGGACACAACACGCGATTTGGTAATCGGCGATTTCGATGGTGACGGCCTTTCTGATATCACAATTAGCGACCCAGGTGCAGCGGAACTTATTTTCTACAAACAAACACCCAAAATCGGACTTGCTGAGCCGGTTAGATTTCCGGCTTTTACAGATATCACGAGCTTATCTGCGGCCGATATTAATGGTGACGGGAAAACCGAACTGGGTGTCTTGAGCATTAAGGAAAAAGTAGTCGGCTTAACTAAGTTCGAAAACGATAGACTATCATTTCCACAGCCTATCGATTTAACAGGCCAGCCGGTGGCGATGGAACTGGCGGATGTTGATAATGATGGCAACGTGGATTGCCTTTATATATCGATAGACGATAGTGATATTAGAAGCCTAAGAACTATCTATAATCTCGCGGCAAAAGAGGAACAGCGAATCAATTTGACAACAGTTACCGTCAGAAAGCCTAATATTGTCGAAAATGTTGATGAAAACAGGTCTGCCTTAGAGCTTAAGAAGCTCACCTCCAACCCGGACGGCTTGAAAGTGCTCGATGTTGACCAGGACGGCTTACAGGATGTTCTGATATTCGTCAGCTACGAGCTTCCAATATTAGTTCGCCATGTGCGAAAAAGACAATTTGAAATAGTTGACTCACCGAAATCTCTTTCCAGTCTGATTAAAGATGCGTCTCTGCGTTCAACTGCCATGGCCAATGTGGACGGCAAGTCGGGTCAAGAGCTTTTAGTAGCACAAAAGAACTTCGCAAGAAGTCTGGTTTTCTCAGAGGGCCAAAGCTGGAGTATTATCGACCAATACAATGCCAAGAACACAGAGAACCAAATATCGGCTGTGGCAGCTTTTAATATTTACGGTGAGTGCCTGGAAACCGGGCCTGCAATTTTACTGCTGGACGGAAGAAAAGGACAGCTTCAGATACTTAAAGCCAGTGATGACAAAACCTATCGAGTCGAAAAAGAATTGGACGTCGGCAGATGGAATGATGCTTTACATCTCAAAATGCTTTTTGCGCAGCTTACAGGCAACCACGCTTATAGCCTCCTGCTGTTTGACAGTGGGAAGTATGCACTTATAACTCCACCCAGCGGCAGCAATATCACGCAGCATTTGGAACAATTGTTCAGTTACGAAACAAAAATAAAAGACGGGATATACGGCAACCTTACTGCAGGAGATATAAACAAAGACTTCAGAACCGATATTATTATGGTAGAATACAGGAACAATCACATTGAATTACTTGCCTTGGATGCCGGTTTCAAGCCGATTCCGGCAATGCGCTTTAAGATATTCGAGCAGAAAGATTACCGCGATAGTAAGGGGCTCCCTAAGTCCAGAGTTGAGCCGCGAGAGCTAAAGGTCGTTGACATCACAAGCGACGGCAAAGATGATTTAGTAACTGTTGTCCATGACCGTATAATTATTTATCCTCAAGATTAGCCAAAAACTCTTTGCATTTTGCTTGTTAGCGGGTAGCCTTAATTAATAAAATAGAAAGTGGCTTTTTTAGGAGCGGAGCAAATGCAAGGTCCTTTCATGCTTTTAATTCTGTTGGGCGTCGCTTGTCTGGTAAGTGGTCCGATTGCATTAATCATTAGTATTATCGCTTTGAATAAGACAAAAGAAATGTATCGTCAGCTACTACTGAGAAAAGTAGAAAAACCAAGGAGAGAAGAAAAGGTCGCAAGGCCGGTGATTAGCGAAAAGCCGATTGAAGTAACGAAAGAGGAGCGACCGGCAGAAACAGTTAGAGCGGCTGAAATTGAAGAGCCGAAAAAAATCAGTCAAGATCTTTTAAAAGCCGCCGCTGAACGAATTAAAGAAAAAGAAAAAGGAGTTGCCGGTCGAGAAACTATTTCGCTTGAACAGCGGATTGGCACACGGTGGATACTTATTGCAGGCATCATTACGGTAATCTTCGCAGCAGGATTTTTCCTTAAATACGCTTACGACACTAATCTAATAGGGCCTTTGGGTAGAGTGGTTATAGTTGCAATCTTAGGCCTTGTTGCATTAGCGATCGGAGAAATAACACGGAAGCGAGGATATGGAATCGTTGCCAAAGGTGTAACAGCACTGGGTTTTGCGATACTGTATGCAGCAGTTTTCTCAGCTTACCGATTTTACGGATTGATTGGTTCGACACCCGCTTTTGCTATTTCAATACTCGTTACAACAGCAGCAATGCTTTATGCGGTGAGCATGAATGAGATTGTGGTCGCCTTTTTGTCTTTGCTTGGCGGTTTTTTGACGCCTGCGATAGTCTCAACGGGGGAAAATCTTCCAACACCTTTATTCATTTATGTCCTGATTTTAGGTCTTGGTGCAATGCTTTGCGCATACTACCGCAAATGGCGAGCAATAAATATTCTTGCTTTCGCCGGAACATTTCTGCTCTACATAGGATGGTTTGAGAAGTTTTACCGACCCACGATTCGGTCGGCCGAGGGCATACCTGAGCAGATGGCCATCGCACTGGCATGGCTTACCATCTTTTTCACAATTTACCTTGTGCTGCCGTTGCTTCATGAATTGATAAAAAAAGTCAAAGCCAAAGAGGAAGATATCCTGCTCGTTCTTGCCAATTCAGCGGTTGTGTTTTATTACCTGTGGATTATTTTGTTTGAAAAATATCGAACGGCCCTCGCCTTTTGTGCTCTGGCGCTGTGTGCAGCACATTTGGTTATGATGACAGTAGTTACCCGACGGAACAAAGACGACCTGAATTTGCGATTGGCTCTTCTGGTGATTGGACTGTTTTTCCTGACCATTGCAGTGCCTCTCTACCTGAAGATGTACGCGATAGCAATGGCCTGGGCGGCGGAAGGCATTATCCTGGCAGTAATCGGACTGCGGTATCGCAGCCACTGGACCCAGGCGGGCGGGGCTATTGCGCTTTTATTAAGTTTCGGCCAACTGCTAAGACAGTTACCGATGCATACCGGAGCATTTAACCTCGTATTCAATCCTGCTTTTGGCACATGGTGTTTTGTGGCAGGTTCGCTGCTTGTATGTCACATCATATACAGAACGACTTCAGAATTACCAGAAGATCAGCGAGGACCAATCACACAAGTTCTGTATGCGGCCACAACGCTTTTGTTAATGGCGGCGATAACGATGGAGTGGTATTGGCATTGTGATTACAATATTGCGAACAGCGCAATCGGGAACAATCACTTTCTTAAAGGGATGGTAATAATATTCACGGGATTCCCATTGCTGCTCCTTGTTCGGCCTATCTGTCCAAAGGGGATTTTGTGCAGGATTCTGGCGATGATTTTAGCGGGAGCGGGGGCGATTTTCACGATGCTGGTATTCAGTGAGTTTTACAGCCGTTACTTTGTGATTTTCGCAAACCTTGAATTTGGAATCGTCCTTGTGTTTGTTGCAGCTCTTTTCGCGTCAGGCTGGCTGCTTAGCAATGAAAGTGAAGAGAGTAAGTATAACCAGATATTCGCAACAGCGTTTGTACTGGCAGGGATATTTGTACTGTGGGTGTTGCTAACTAAAGAAATATATCTGTATTGGTATTGGCATAACAGGTTAGCGGAAAAAACCCCAAATTGGAGGTTTCTATCGCATATGTATATATCGGTAATGTGGGCGGTTTATGGTGCGGCTTTAATGACAGTCGGCTTCTGGCGAAAGAAGAAAATACTGCGGTATATTGCAATTGGATTGTTTGCTCTGCTATTAGTGAAAGTATTTATTCTGGATACAAAGACTGTGAAAAGTGTGTACAGAATCGCTGCATTTTTAGCTACGGGAGTTACTTTAGTGGGAGTATCTTATCTTTATCAATTTTTAAGAAAGAAAGGCTTTTTCGAAACAATACTGGATGAGGAAAATGTGGATAGGTGATTGATTGCGAGGTTTAAGATGATAAGAATCAGAATTTTAATGACAGCTACAGCTCTGCTGCTGGCCGGTATAGTAAATAGTGTTTTTGCAATTGAACTGACCGAGTGGAAATATAAGGTTGAGGTTGCCATTGAAGAAGGTGCCGGCGAGTACTGTAAATTGATACTTACCCCTGATGTTTACAACGACGCAAGGCCTGATTTGGGAGATATTCGACTTGTTAACACCTCCGGCGAACAGGTTCCTTACGTGCTGGTCAGGCCAAAAGACACTACGGAAAGTCAAAAGTATGAGCCGGATGTAATCAACCGCTCTACAAATGCTGACATAGCAGCTATGGTGACGCTGGACTTCGGAAAAAAGACGGTGAAGAATTCCATTGAGGTTATAACTGATGGGAACAACTTCAGGCGAGCCGTTAAAGTTGAGGGCTCCAACGATAATATTGAATTCTTTACATTAGTTGAGCAAGCGTACATTTTTGCAGTTACTTACAATAGACGATTCGAGCAGATTGATTTACCGAAGAATGATTACCGTTATTTGCGGATCACTGTTCGGCCAATGATAACGGAAGAAAAAAGTCCTGTTATTGACGAAGTAAGAGCATTTAAGACTGAGAAGAGCCTCGCTGAACGCAATTCTGTGGAGATGACACTCATAGAGCAAATCGAAGATGAAAAAAGCAACTCGAGTATTTACGTGTATGACCTTGTTTATCGTCGCCTGCCGGTAAGTGAAATCGAACTCGAAGTAGCTGATGATTCGTTTTACAGATATGTAACTATCGAAGGCAGAGACGCCGAAACACGTGAGGTCAAAGTTTACAGTGAAGATAACAGGCAGCGGACCAGAAATATTGAGGTAAAGTGGGAAAGAATAATTAATAACACGATTTACAGATATACCGATGCAAACGAACAAAAACATGAAAGACTGGCTTTGAGTATTCCTTCCGGCTCAAGGATTCACAGGTATCTAAAAATTACTATCAGGAACTACGATGACAGGCCTGTTGGTATAAAGTCGGCATCTGCAAAGATGATAGCTCACAAGATAGTGTTTACAAATATCGATGATGTCGTGCCTACCTTGTATGTTGGCTCGGAAGATGCAAGAACACCGCAGTACGACCTTGAGTACAGGTTGAGTAATCCGTTACAGGTCAAAGCGAGGGCCGCTAAGCTGAGCGGTCTTATCAGTAATCCACTATTTGGACAAGTTGAGAAACCATCTTTAGCATGGACAGAGAAACATAAGGTTTTGCTGTTGATAATTATGGTGGTGATGGCACTGGTTCTGGGTGGATTCATATTGAAATCGTTCAAATCTATCCAAAGTGAACAGGTTGAAAGAAAACCTCCCGGAAATCATTAACTGAAATATGTGTAAAATGACCGCTGAGTGACGAAAGGTTTTTGTCGTAGTTATAGATGGATGGATTGACAATGCATCAAATTAATTGGTATGATACTAATAACAATATAATATAGCTTGATAATATGAGAGTAAATGATGACATTTTGGACTTGCTCAGAGAAAAGGGAGCTGAAGCTGCTCGGAAAGCACAACGAGGGGTAATTTTACAACCGGGAGCAATTGGTGATTGTATATTAACACTGCCGCTGGCTGCATTTATGAAAGAAATCCTCGGATTGGGCAGTGTCGATATTCTTGGGCACAGTGAATATGTCGGCATCTTACCGGGTAGAACCTGCATTGACAGCATTAGCTCCATAGATTCCATCGATCTACATCGGTTATTTACAGAAACCGAAGCATTTAATCTCACTGACAGAGATCCTCTGATAAATGTATTTTCGAGTTATGCCTGGATAGCAACCTTTTTAGGCGAGCCGGACAGTAACTTTGAACAAAACCTGATTTTCACAGCTAATTGCAGCCACAGCGCAGAAGTTATAACCCTATTTTTGAAGCCGCCAAAAAGTTTTTCCGGACATGTAACCGACTTTTACATACAACATTTTATAAGCCATAGCGGTTTGTCTTTGCAATCCTGGCAGGTTCCGCACGGCGATTGCTTAATAAAAACAACCGAGGTAGATATCGCACGAGGTAAAGAACTGCTAAAAGGGATGGGGCTTGGATATGGTAAAAAACTCGTGGTTATTCAGCCCGGCAGCGGTGGGTTACACAAATGCTGGCACCTGGACAATTTTTTGGCTGTAGCGAAAAAGCTCGATTCAGAAGGTATTGAGGTCATTTTCTTATTAGGACCGGCTGAACTGGACAGATTCAGTAATGCAAAAATTGAGAAAATAGGCAGTATTGCAAAGTATTTAAGAGATTTGTCCCTAGAGCAGGTATTGGAACTGTTAAGTCATGCAAATGCTTTTATCGGCAACGACAGTGGAATTACGCACATTGCTGCCGTCTTGGGAATCAGAACATTAGCTATATTTGGCCCGACCAATCCTGCTGTTTATAGACCCATTGGGCCGGATGTAACAGTATTTACGAATAATACAGCAGCTTTTGCCAAAGAACCATCAGCAAGCCTGCAAAGTAAGATTTTGGATGTTTTAATAGCAGAATGAATATCCGAAAAGTCCCATTCAGACCAGATTATCCAACATATTATACAAAAAACTCTTGTTTCAATAGAGATAAATCCAAACAGTTGACCATCGGCGAGTTTCTCTGCTATAATAAACTGGTTTTGGTATTGCCCTTTGATTGATGGAAGTCGAGTACTCTAAAATTCTCATAAAGGTCCTAATATGCAGGAAAGAACGTTGGGTGAATTAGCTGAATATGTGGGGGGGCGGATCTGCGGAGATCCTGGCGTGAGAATCAAATCTGCCTCGACACTTGCACGGGCGGGTGAAGGTGATATTAGTTTTCTAACCAATCGCAAATACGAAAAACAACTACGAACAACCAAGGCAAGTGCAGTAATCGTAGGCAAAGAGACCCCTTCTACTTTAGTTCCTCTTTTGATAGCCGATGATCCTTACTATACCTTTATGCAGATAATGGTGTTGCTTCACGGACATCGGAAGCATAAAAAAATAGGAATAAGCCAACGAGCTTCTATTGCCGACAGTGCAAAAATTGGTGCGGACTGTCACATTCATGATTTTGTAACAATAGCCGATGATGTAAGGATCGGCGACGGCTGTATAATATATCCCTGCGTGCACATTGGGGAAGCTGTGCAAATTGGTAATGACAGTATAATATATCCCAATGTTACTCTTTACGATGGTTGTAAAATAGGCAATCGCGTAATCATAAATGCGAATTCGACAGTCGGGGAAGATGGCTTCGGCTACGCCACTCATAAGGGCATACATCATAAAATACCACAAACCAGTATTGTTATTATAGAAGATGATGTCGAAATCGGTGCTTGTTGCGGGATCGAGCGAGGTACACTCGGCGATACTGTAATAGGCCAAGGTAGTAAGCTGGGAGACCTTGTTGCAATAGGCCATGGCACAAGAATCGGTCCACATTGCTTACTTGTAGCCCAAGTGGGAATTGCCGGCTCGACCAGCCTTGGGCATCATTGTACAGTCGGCGGGCAGGCCGGTATTGTTGGTCATATTAATATTGGAAATAACGTTACTATTGGGGCCCAGGCTGGAGTCATTAATAACATTCCAGATGGCAAAGTGGTTATAGGGGCACCTGCCATCGATGCGAACCAAGGCAGGCGAGCATACGGCATCATACAAAATTTGCCTGAAATGCGGCAAAATATTCGTAACCTCCAGAACCGGATTGAAGGAATTGCCTCACCTGCCGAATCCGATCCTGAAAAAAAGTCTGAGCGGGATCACGGCTCGTAAAACCCGACACACCAGCCGACTGCTAAACAAGGGAAATGAAATACGAATATCGAACAGGAAATATTGACAAATGCACTTCTGACAAGTGTATCATATTTTGAACAGGACATTCCCTTGAGCGAGATACAAGATACGAGATACGAGGCACGAGACGTGCTTGGCTTAATTGCCGGAGAGGGTAGATTGCCTTTTCTTGTAGCTGCCGGGGCGAAAAAGGCGGGATTAAAAGTTATTTGTGTCGGCCTTGCGGAAACGCCGGAGGGTGGCCTGGTTGACGAAGTTGATGTATTTTACAGAGTTGCGCTTGCCCGGCCCGGGGCCTGGATACGAAAGTTAAGAAAACACAGCGTAACCAGAACGATTATGGTCGGGCGGGTTTCAAAAGGACGACTTTTCACTCCATGGCGAATCCTGCGGTATCTGCCCGACTGGCGGGCATTCAGAATATACTACTGGCGGTTACGCAATGAAAACAAACTAACAGATTCACTCTTATGCGCCTTAGCCGACGAACTGGCAAGCGGAGGAATAATATTGGAGAATTCAATTATGTATTGCAAAGAACACTTAGCAACGGCAGGAGCGATGACAGCAGATCCTCTTCGCCCCTCAGTCAAAGGAGATATCGAATTCGGCTGGGAAATAGTCAAAAAACTTGGCGAACTTGATATAGGCCAGGCAATTGCAGTGAAAGAAAAGGAAGTGATTGCCATCGAAGCGATAGAAGGTACTGCCGAGATGATTAAGCGGGCCGGCAGATTTTGTAAATCCGGCGGCTGGACACTAATCAAGGCCTCTAAACCCCAACAGGATATGCGATTTGATGTGCCATGCGTGGGACCAGATACTATCAGAAGTTTAGCCGAGAATGGAAGCAAATGCCTGGTAGTGGAAACAGACAAAACGATAATTATCGACAAATCCGAAACAATTAAACTTGCCAATCAATTAGGCATAACCATTTTTGGGCATTGAGGTACTATAATTTTACCGGAACACATATCCCCAAGTGAAATCGTATGGCTGAATTTCCATTTCAACTTGTAATCAACCGCACTTATCCACGGAAACGTCGGGAGTGTCTGTTATGTACCGCCCTTCTAAGAGCCATTCCCGGCAGACGAAAGGTTTATGATGCCTCGTGGGGCAACAAAAGTGTTATTGCAAAAGTGTTTTCTCACAAGATTAGCGCAAGGCGCCATTTAAGGCGAGAATGGCAGGGATTGAAATTGCTGGTGAGCCATGGAATTAGCGCACCGGAACCTTTATTTTACGGACATACTGAAGATGGTCATTGGGCGGTTGTGGTTCAAAAAATACCCGAATCATCAACGATTTCGGATATATTTCTCCAAACACCGGATCCATGCAAGAAGCTGAGCTTGTTAGTTTTGATCTGCAAGGAGATGGCCAAACAACACATCAAAGGGATCTTACAAAAAGATTTGCACTTGGGAAATTTTTTATTAAGAGAAGGTAAGGTTTTTGCGCTTGATGCCGGACAGATGCATTTCCTGCGGCGTGAGGCTGATAGAAAAAGCAGTATTTCTCAGTTAGCGATGCTGGCGTACTATTTGCCGGATAACAATACGCAGTCCATAACGACATTTTGTGAGGAGTATTTCCAAGCTCGCGGCTGGCGTTTTGGAATGGCAGACCAAACTTTATTTCAAAAACAATTAGCTTCACATCAAAGAAGAATGGTCAGAAAAGGGCTGAAAAAGTGCATGCGAACAAGTAAGAGGCAGCTTCGAGTTAAAACAACAAGGTATATTGCCATGTTTGATAAAGTTTTTAGTCCGGAAACCAAATCACTTGGTTTTATAGAGGAATTAGATAAACTAATGGACGAAGGACAGATTCTAAAAAACGGCAACACCTGTTATGTTTGTCGCCTAATGTTAAATGGCCGGGATGTGGTGGTTAAACGCTATAACCATAAAGGCTTTATTCATTCATTGCGCCACACCATCAAGAAATCCCGTGCCCAACGAGGTTGGCTTCAAGGCCATAGGCTCGGGATGCTTAACATAGCTACTCCGAAACCATTGGCCTATATAGAAGTGCTTAAAAAAAAGCTTATATGGAAATCTTATCTGGTTACCGAATATGTTGATGGACAGAAACTGTATGATTTCCTGCAGGACAGTAATGTTACCAAAGAACAACACTCAATGATAATCCAACAGATTAAAGGGCTGCTCGACAAAATGGGGGAATACCATATCACTCATGGGGATTTGAAGCACACAAATATTTTGGTTACAGATAATGGGCCTGTACTGACAGACCTTGATGGGATGAAAGCACACAAATTGAGCTGGACATATAAAAGCGGTCGAGCAAAGGACTTGCAGCGATTCATAAAATATGAATAGGCCCGCTGTGCCATCACAAGCAGCGCAAAGATTCTTTTGAAAAACCAATCAAAAACCTAACTGGGATTCGGTATCCCTTGCCTGGTAATTAAGTGGAAGAACCTCTTGAATTGAATCCCTCTTCTCACAAAAAAACGTGGTTTGAATCATATTTCACTTGACTTTTTTTCCTAACACGTAAAAATCTCGTTAGAAACAGGGAATATGATTAGAATTGTTGGCCTAATAAAGCAGTCAGAGACGAATGGAGTCGCTTACCAAGAAATGACTTTCATCATAAACAAATCAAGTAATAAAAATGAGGGATTCTTCCAGATTGTGACCAGGCGTTTTTTCACATTCTAAAGATGCTTAGGGTGCTTTTTTCAAGGAGGATAAGCTGACGAATGGAAAATACACAAGTGGAAGAATTAGGGCAATCGTTCGCCAAATACGTTCATTCAGCAATAATATCCTTGCTGCGCGAGTATCATTTATCCTGGAAAGTAGATGGAATCAAAATCTATAATATATCAGGAGTCAGGGGAGACGATAATTTGCCTGTTTTGTGAGGCTTCTTAAATCAGAGTATCATATTGCTTGTTGTATATTACTGGACAGCTATTCACTGTCTTATAAGAAAACTCTTCTTTTACCCATAGGGTTATATTGCAACCCACAGGGACGGAGTTTGCCTATTAGAAAGGGATGGTTAGCGAGATTTTTCATTGTAACAGTAGGTGAATAAGGAGACAAGGTCCTATCGATGGGAGGATCTTACTGCTTCATTATATAGTGTTTTTCAGGGTAGTTCAATAGAGTTTATTGGATATCGTTTCTTAAGAAATGTTATACGAATCAGTCAAAGATACAGAATCAGCGGCATTCTCCAAAGAGCTTTTGAAAAATAAGGTTGACTCCTTTTTAAAAAGAAGCGAAAAAGAATCTGTGTCATTTATGATGGACATTAGAGGAGGTGAGCTTGTTATTTAATGTTAGTAAGCAGTAAACTTTCGCACTTTTTATGCAACAGATTTTAATGGTTTATCAACAAAAACAT